>JAIBCJ010000201.1 GCA_019694145.1 Solirubrobacterales bacterium
CCCTGGGGTTCGATGGCTGAACGGGCAGTGATCACCGAAGGCAGCGGCATCACGCTTCCCCCGGGGATCGAACCCGAACAGGCGATTGCCTTCGGGACCGCCGGAATGGCGGCCTGGCTTTCGACCGACTGGCGCGGGCAGCTCAAGGATGGCGAGACCGTGCTGGTCCTCGGAGCCAGCGGCTCGGTCGGCCAGGTAGCGGTTCAGGCGGCCCGGATGATGGGGGCCGGCCGCGTGGTCGGCATGGCCCGGAGCGAAGCCGGCCGCGAGAGGGTTCTCGCGCTGGGCGCGGATGCGGCGATCGCCTCCGACGGAAGCGTCGAGGAGCTGAAGGCCCGGATCTTCGAGGCGACCGAAGGCGGGCAGGACCTGGTGATCGACGGCTTGTGGGGCCTGCCGGCCGCCGCGGCTCTCCAGACCATGAAGCCACATGGCAGGCTGGTCCAGGTCGGCAATTCGGCCGGAACCGAAGCGCCGATAGCCGCCGGGCCGGTGCGGGGAGCAGCCGCGGCGATTCTCGGCCACCGCAATTTCTGGCCGCCGCGGGAGGTGCGGGTCGCGACCTTCGAGCGGATGTGTTCGCTGGCGACCAGCGGCGACCTCGAACTCGAGGTCGAGGTTTTGCCGCTAGAAGAGGTGGCCGAGGCCTGGGACCGTCAGTCCCGAAGCCCCGGCCACAAACTCGCGCTCAGACCCTGAGGCTTGCCAGCCGTCAGGCGGTTGGTGCCTGGTTTGCCTCGACGAGTTCCTTGACCAGCAGGGAAGCGCCGATCACGCCGCCCTCGTCTCCGAGCGCGGCGACCTTTACGGCCGGCGGATTGTCCTTGTTCAGCAGGTACTGATCCATGCCGGCGATGATCTCCGGGACCAGGGTGTCGGCAAACCGGACGCCGAGCCCGCCGCCGATGACCACCGCTTCGGGATCGAGCAGGTTGACCGCCGAGGCGATCCCCGCGGAAAGGGCTGCGACCGCACGGTTGAGGAGGTCCTGGGCCAACTCGTCGTCCTGATCGAGTGCGTGCTGCCAGATCGCCGAAGTGAGGTGGGTCTTCTCATGCTTCTTCATCAGCTTGAAGAGCTTGGTCTTGCGGCCCTTCTTGACTTCCCGGCGGGCCTTCTCCTCCATCGCCGCGCGACCGGCATAGGCCTCGACCGTGCCGTTGAGGCCGTTTAGGCCCTTGGCGCCACCGCGGCGAACCAGCGTGTGACCGATCTCTCCGGCCCGGCCGCGGCCGAGCCACGGCTCGCCGTTGATGATGATCCCGCCCCCGACTCCGGTGCCCCAGAAGACCCCGAGAAGGCTTGAGTAGCCCGCCCCGGCGCCGAGCTCGTACTCGCCGCGGGTGCCGACCTGGACGTCGTTGCCGACCCGGACTTCCGTTCCCAGTTCTTCCTGGAGTGCCAGTCGCAGCTGGAAGGTGCCGTCCCAGTCCGGCAGGTTCCCGGCGCCACTCACGGCGCCGGAATCGGGGTCGACCGACCCGGGCGATCCCACCCCGACGGCGAGCAGCCGATGGGCCTCGGTTCCGGCGTCGAGCGCGGCTTCCTGCATGGTCACCGCCATCGCCCGCACCACGTCGGCGGGGCCGCCGCGATCCGGAGTCGGACGCCGGCGGTACGCGATCACCTTGTGGTCGGCATCGAGGACGGCGGCCGCGATCTTGGTGCCGCCGAGGTCAATGCCTCCGATCAGCCCGGCGGAGCGCCGGCCGGTACGAACCGGCTTCACACCCGGCGGGGTGATCGGCGGCAGGTCCACATCCGGCCGCACCGGGGCAATTTCTTCGGCTTTGGCCTCAGCGGCCGCGGTGGCGATGCCGGCGGCAGGCGAACCGACCGGCGGGTTCGGTGGCCGAGGCGGAGCGACCGGGCCGGGCGTGGTCGGGGCCAGCGGATCGAGGGCCATGGCCTCGCTCTGGCCGACGCTCTGTCGCCTGGCCTTGCGGGCTTCCTTGGCCGCCTTGCGGTCGGCCTTGCGCTTCTCCTTGTCGGCCTTCCGCTGCGCTTTGGAGGCCTCGCGGCGATCCTTCATGAAGTCCTTTGAATCCGGCTCTGGCGCCTGGTGGACGGATTGCTGCCGGGCGGTCAGCTGCTCGGCCGGGGTCTGGGGCTCGGGCGAATGGGAGGCCACCGGTCCGGGGGTCACCTCGATCTGTTCGTCGCGGACATCCTCCTCGAGCACGCCGGCCGGTTCGACCTCGGCCGGCGCGGACCCGGGTTCGGTTCCGGCGGCCGCAGTCTCCTCGGGTGAAGCGGACCCGGGTTCGGGCTGGGCGGGCTCGGGCTCGTTTGATGCAGACTCCGACCCGGTTACGGCGGACTCGGGAACAGGTTCCGTCTCGGGCGCAGTTCCGGCAGCCTCAGCAGCTTCCGCGGCCCCGGTTTCCGCCGCCTGATCTTCGGGTTGATCGACCTTACGCCTGAGCATCAGAGAAAACCTTGATCGCCGTCATGGCCGCACACTATCCACCTCTGGCAAGGTATTGGCATGAGCGACCAGCGTGGACTGAAGATGTGGTGGCAGAAGCGGCGCTGGTACGAGCGTTCCCACCGGCCGCTCTCCCGGTTCCGGCTCGATCTAGAGATGGCCCGCCGCGGCTCCTACGTGAGGCACCCGATCGAGGGCGACGTGCTCGGGGCGCTGCGTGACGGAAGGCTCGAGATCGGCCAGGGCTGCCACTTTGAACCGGGTTGCTGGCTGACCATGTCCGACCACGCCCGGGTCACGCTTGGTGATGACGTCTGGCTCAACCGCAACGTGATGCTGGCGGCCGAAAACGAGGTCACGATCGGTGACCACGTGATGTTCGCCAACGGCTGTTTCGTCGGCGACGCCAGCCACCGCTTCAACGACCCGACCATTCCGATCACCTGGCAGGGCTTCACCAGCAAGGGACCGGTCAGGATCGGCTCCAATGTCTGGCTCGGAGTCAACTGCGTCGTCACCTCCGGCGTAACGATCGGCGATCACTGCGTGATCGGCGCCAACTCCGTGGTCACCACTGACCTCCCTGACAACACAATCTCGGCCGGCTCCCCGGCCAAGGTCATCAAGGAAGTCGAATTCCTCGACCACTGATTCAGCGGGGTAGGCAAACCCGCGGAACCTTCGTGGTCCGCCGCGGGGCCGGGTGAGGATCGCCGGGACGGACGCACGCGCGGCATTCAGCCGCGCTGGTCCTGGAGTGT
>JAIBCJ010000202.1 GCA_019694145.1 Solirubrobacterales bacterium
CCGACCGGGTCGCGCTCTTTGAATCCGGGCGGGTCTATCTGCCCTCCGGAGCGTTCGGACCGGGCCCGCTCGGGGGCGATTTCCCCGGCAACACCAGGCCCCCTTCGAACGAGCCACAGCATTTGTGTGCGCTGGCAGTTGGTTCGATCGATCCTTCGTCCTGGCGCGAACCGGCCGCGGGATCCGATTTCTTCGCTCTCAAGGGCGTGCTTGAACACCTGGCCGGAGGGCTTGGCACCGCGGTGACCGTGGAGCGGATCCCGGGCGCTCCGACGCAGCCCTTTCTCCATCCGGGCAAATCGGGAGTGGTCGCGGTCGGGGGTCAGCCGATTGGCTGGATCGGCGAGATCCACCCCGTGGTCGCTGCCGAATACGACCTTGACTCGGCGGTCGCCTTCGAGATCGCCCTTGCCGACCTGCTTCAGTCAAGCCCGGTCGGCGAGGAGGCATATGAGGACTTCACACCCTTCCCGCCGGTCGACCGTGACCTGGCGGTGCTGGTTTCTGACGCCGAAACTTCCGCCGGCGTCCTGGCCACGGTTCAGCAGGCCGGCGGGGAGCTCCTCACCGGGGTCTCCGTTTTCGATGTCTACAGCGGCGAAGGCGTTCCCGAGGGTGAGAAGAGCCTCGCCCTGAGGCTGCGCTTCCGGGCGCCGGACCGGACCCTCAGCGACGAGGAGATCGAGCCGCTCTGGTCGGGCATCATCGCCGCGATCGAATCGGCCGGAGGGAAGCTGCGTGGCTGAGGCCGCACAGCCGATCTCCCCCCAAGGGGCGAAAGCCCGGGTGCTGGTCGCCGGAGCGACCGGATACGCCGGCGCGCTGGCGGCCGGGCTGGTCTGGAAACACCCGCGGCTGGAACTGGTCGCGGTCACCGGTCGCTCGGAAACGGGCCGGAAGCTGAGTGACCTCTACCCGCGCTACCCGGTGCCGCTGGAGCTGAAGGAGCTGGAGGATTCGGACTTCGAAGGGGTCGAGGTCGGGATTGTCGCCTACCCGCATGGCGCCGCCGCCCCGGTAGTGGCCGCGATGCGGGGCCGGGGCCTCCTGGTGGTCGATCTCTCGGCCGACTTCCGTTTCAGGGACCTGCCGGTCTACGAGGAGTTCTACGGACCCCACGGCGAGCCCGGACTGCTCGATGGCGCCGCCTACGGCCTGACCGAGCTCGACCGCGAATGGATCCGCGAAGCCGAGCTGGTCGCCAATCCCGGTTGTTACCCGACCGCTTCGATCCTCGCCCTGGCGCCTCTGGCCCGGGCCGGGCTGATCGAGGACGTGGTGATCGACGCCAAGTCCGGCGTTTCCGGGGCCGGCCGGGGCGGGGGAGAGAGCACCGCCTTCGTGACGGTGACCGAGAACGTCAACGCCTACAAGCCGGCCGGCCACCGGCACCGGCCCGAGATCGTCGAGAAGCTCGGCCTGATCGCGGCTGCCGGCGGCAACCCTGAAGCGGCGCCCGACCGCCTGACCTTCGTGCCGCACCTGGTCCCGGTCGACCAGGGAGAACTGGTCAGCTGTTACGTGACCCCGCGCCGCCCGGTTGCCCAGGCCGAACTCGACGCGCTCTACACCTCGGCTTACGCCGATGAGCCGTTCATCCGTTTGCGGGACGTGCCGCCGGGCATGCGGGACGTGCGCGAGACCAATTTCTGCGACATCTTCCCGCTGGTCACCGATGACCGGATCCTGGTCGAATCGGCGATCGACAACCTCTGGAAGGGCGCCTCCTCGCAGGCGATCCAGAACCTGAACCTGATGCTCGGTCTCGACGAAACCGAGGGGATCGGATGACCGGCTACCCGAGCCTCAGCGTTCCGCCGGAGGGGGATTTCTTCCGCTCCCGCTGGGTGAGCCCGCCGGCCGGGATCGAGTTCAACGAAGACCCGGTGCTGCCTGACGGCTTCCGGGCTGGAGGGGTCGCCTGCGGCCTGAAGGGCGGCGGGGTGACCGACCTGGGAGCCGTCGTCTGCGACTCCGGGGAGGTCAGCTCGGCGATCCTGCTGACCGCCAATGCGGCGGCCGCGGCGCCGATCCGGGTCTGCCGGGAAAGCCTCTGGCAAGGCGAGGTCCGGGCGGCGATCGTGAATTCCGGCAACGCCAACGCCGCCACCGGCGAGCAGGGGATTCTCGACGCGCTTTCGATGCGCAACTCGCTGGCCACCGAGCTGGGGCTGGCCCCGCAGACCGTGGGGGTCGCCGAGACCGGGGTGATCGGCGTGCCGATGGACATGGAAGCGGTGATCTCCGGCATCGGCGGCCTCGCCGAATCGCTCTCGGCCGAAGGGGCGGTCAGTTTCTCGGAGGCGATCATGACCACCGACAAGTGGCCGAAGCGGGTTTCGCTGAGCGTTGACGGAATCACCCTCTCCGCCCAGGCGAAGGGCGCCGGGATGATCGAACCCGGCTTCGCCACCATGCTCTGCTTCGTCCAGACCGACGCCGTGGTTCCCGAACCGGAGGCGGCGCTCAGGCAGGCCGTGAGCGGCTCATTCGAGCGGATCACGGTCGATGGCCAGATGAGCACGAATGACACGGTGCTGCTTCAGGCCAGCGGCAGCTCCGGCCGGGAGCTTCCAGCTGGTCTGCTCGACGCGGTGCTGCTTCAGCTCGCGCTGGAAATCGTCTCCGATGGCGAAGGCGCCAGCCGGGTCGGTCGGGTCGAGGTGACCGGGGCGGCCGATCAGGCCGAGGCCGAGCTGGTCGCGCGCAAGATCGCCAACTCGCCTCTGGTCAAGACCGCCCTGCTCGGTCGCGATCCGAACTGGGGGCGGATCGCCCAGGCCGCCGGCCAGGCCCTGGCCGGGCATGACATCGGCGAGCTTGGCCCCGAGGTGATCGAGGCCGGGGACATCGCCGGAGGCGGCCGCGAAGTGGAACTGGCCCTGCGGCTGGATCGCGGCGACGGTACGGCCCACGTTTTCACCAGCGACCTGACCCACGAGTACATCGTGATCAACGCGGAATACACGACGTAGCACAGGCAGACAAGGAAAGAGCAATGGATCCGAAGGACATCGCAAACCCGATCATCGATGACGACTCCGTGAACGTGCTGCTCGAGGCCCTGCCTTACATTCGCGAGTTCCACGGCAAGACCGTGGTGATCAAGTACGGCGGGGCCGCGATGCGCGAAGAGTCGCTGCGACAGGCGTTTGCCGATGACGTGGTCCTGC
>JAIBCJ010000083.1 GCA_019694145.1 Solirubrobacterales bacterium
AAGAAGATCGCGAGCGTGGTGAGAAGCGCGTCACCAAGGTCGTAGGAGGCCAGGATATTTAGCAAGTCTGTTCCTTTCAGGAAAGAAGACGGGGACGAACACGCTCAGGCTACACCCGATCGGCCCGTCCCTCATCACCCCGGACGGGTGATCAGGGATTCAGCGGGTTTTCTCGGCCAGCTTCCAGGCCGCCGGCAGCAGGATCGCGCCGATCGCGGCCTTGATCAGCTCGATCGGGATGTAGAGCACGAAGCCGTCGTGGAAGGCGGTCGGGAAATCGAAGTTCATCACGATCATCAGCCCGAGGACACCGCAGGCGAAGATGATCAACTGGCAAAAGAGGAAGGAGACGAACGCGGTCTGGAACTTGCGGTCCCGCCCGTGCTCGGCCAGGTAGCCGACCACGTAGGCGGCGATCAGGTAGCCGAGGAAGTAACCGGTCGAAGCCGTGTTGAAGAGGACTTCAGCGCCTTCCCGGCCTTCGGAATAGACCGGCAGGATCAGGCCCATCATCAGGTAGAGGAGCAGGGCCGCAGCGCCACGCCGGGAGCCGAGTGCCGAGCCGATCAGAAGGACGCCGAGGGTGCCACCGGTGATCGGGGCCGGGAACGGCTCCATCGAGAACGAGATCTGCTGGAACAGCGCCATGAAGAGCGCACCACCGAGTACCAGGACGGCATTCTTGATCCAGGTATTGGCGAACAAATCAGCGAGGACGGGAACACGGGGAGAGTCAACCGTGTTGGAAAGCGTGGACATCGAGACCCTTTCTTAGGCGTGAAGAACGGCTGAAGCCTACCCGGATGCGAAGCTATAGCGATGCCCGGCACGGTCACCGAGAACGCGGTCAGTGAACTGAGGCGGGTCGACGCGATCCGCTACGTAACCGCGCTGCGCGAGGGCGGGTCGCTGCCAGGCCTGGTCGAGGGTGATGACGACGGCACCTGGGTGGTCAAGTTCCACGGTGCCGGGCAGGGCCCGGTCGCCCTGGTCTCCGAGGTCGTGGCCGGGGAGATTGCCCGCCGGATCGGCCTTCCGGTGCCCGAACTGGTGCTGGTCGAGGTCGCCCCGGAACTCGGCTACGCCGAGCCGGACCCCGAGATCCAGGAACTGATCGAAGCGAGCCCGGGGCTCAACCTGGGCATGGACTTCCTGCCCGGGTCGCTGCCCTTCGCCCTTTCCCCTGATGACCCGTTCGACCCCGAACTGGCCGCTGACATCGTCTTCTTCGATGCCCTGGTCACCAACATCGACCGCACCCCCCGCAATCCGAACCTGCTGACCTGGCACGGGCAGACCTGGCTGATCGACCACGGCGCGGCCTTCTACCGCCAGCACGGTGCCGCGCCGCTGGCCGAAACCGCGACCTCCCCCACCCCGGTCCTTCGCGACCACGTTTTGCTGCCTGTAGCGGGACCGCTCGCCGGAGCCGGAGAGCGGCTCACCGGCCGGGCCCGGGACGCAATCCGTCCTGCTGTGGAGCTGGTTCCGGATGAGTGGCTGGGGGAAGATCCGGCCGCAAGACGCGAGGACTTCGCGGCCTTTCTCGAACGCCGCCTGGCAGGGCAGGACCACTTCATCGCCGAACTCGAGGGTGACGATGACTGAGTCGCGATCCGAATCCCGGCCGTTCAGCTATGCGGTGTTGCGGGTCGTTCCCTGCCTCGAACGGGGCGAACGGCTGAACGTCGGGCTCGCCCTCTTCTGCCGCCAGCACGATTTCCTGGAACTGGAAACCAGCCTCGACCGCAAGCGGCTCGCGGCGATCGCGCCCGACCTCGACCCGGAGCCGGTCGAGAGCCGGCTGGCCGTGATCCGCCGGGTGATCGAAGGGGACGAGGCCGCCGGCGCCTTGGCCGAGCTCGAACCGTCCGAGCGCTTCGGCTGGCTTACCGCACCCTCCTCGACCATCATCCAGAGCTCCGAGGTTCACACCGGCCTGACTGCCGACCCGGCGGCGGAACTCAAGCGGCTCTTCGAGAGCCTCGTGTTGTGATCCTCGATGGCGCCCGCGCGGCGTTCGCGGCGGATCCCTCGAGAACCGCCGTCGCCGACGGCTCGGGCTCCTGGTCCTGGCGCGAGTTCCTCGAAGATGTCGAGCGAACCGCCGCGGACCTGGGCGAAAGCGCCGGAGAGCCGGTCGAGATCCGCCTGCCCTCCAGCGAGCGGTTCCTGGCGAGGTTCTTCGCGGCGGCCGAGCTCCGGCGCCCGGCATGCACCCTTCACACCGACTGGGCCGGACCGGAGCTGGAGGCCGCAATCACGGCTGCCCGGAGCTTCAGGCCGGAGATTCCCCCGCCAGAGGACGAGGACCCGGTCTTCTACATCGGCTTCACCTCCGGCACCAGCGGCACGCCGAAACCGTTCGCCCGGCGGTCGAAGTCGTGGATCTCAAGCTTCGAACCGGCCGGCGAGCTGTTTTCGATCGAGCCCGGCGATGTCGTCTACCTGCCCGGATCACTTCAGCATTCGCATTTTCTTTTCGGTGCCGTCCTCGGCCTGGACCGGGGGGCGACCGTCCGCCTGTACGAGCGCTTCGATGCGGCGAGGCTGGCCGAGGAGTTACGCGGGCTCTCGCGGGGAATCGTCTATTTGGTCCCGACCATGCTTTTTACCCTCGACGAGCTGGGAGTGGAACCGCTGCGCGGGATCCACTCGCTGGTCATTTCGGGGGCGAAGATGGAACCGCATCACTGGGAGATCGCCCGGCGCCTCTTCCCCGGGGCTGCGGTCAACGAGATCTACGGCGCCTCCGAGCTCAGCTTCGTGACGGTGAATTCCGGCGACGCCGGCCAGGCCGGTCCCGGATTCGTCGGCCGGCTCTTTCCCGGGGTGGAGATCGAGATCCGTCCCCGGGCAGATGAACCGGGACTGGTCTTCGTCCGCAGCCCGTATCTCTTTGAGGGTTACTTCGACGAGTCGGGAATCCAGTCGCCGATCGGGCCGGACGGTTTCATGACGGTCGGCGACGTCGGGGTGCTCGACCAGCGAGGGCTGTCACTGGTCGGTCGGGCCTCGAACATGCTGATCACCGGTGGCAAGAACGTGCACCCGGAGGAGGTCGAGGCCCTGCTGGCCGAACATGAGTCGGTCACCGAATGCGTGGTGGTCGGGGTTCCCGATCCCCGCTGGGGCGAAGAGATCGTGGCTTTCGTGGTCCCCGCGGACCGGAGTTCCGGCCCCGAGGTGGCAGAGCTGAGAGAACACCTGAAAGGGGGGCTGGCTTCGTACAAGGTGCCGAAACGCTGGTTCACCGTCAGTGAGATCCCGCGGACCCGGGCCGGCAAGACCGACCGCTCCCCCGAGCGGCTCTTTCAGTCGGCGACCGGGATCTGAGTCCGGCCACCTCCGGCTGGTTCAGGCGGCTGGCCGGTTCCGGCAGTCAGGGGTTGCGACAGTCGAGAGTGACCTTGCCGACGCCGGTCCGGGCCTCGACCGCCCGGTGGGCCTCGCCGGCCCGGGCGAGCGGAAAGGTCGGGCCCAGGGTCGGAGCCAGCTTGCCGGTTTCGACCAGCTCGAAGAGCCCGGCCATGATCTCCCGCAGTGACCAGCCTTCCGAGTAGCCCAGCCAGAGCCCGGAGACGGTAAGGCCGTTCTTCAGCAGCGCCCCGGTGTTGACCTTTGCCGGCTCTCCCCCGGCCACCCCGTAGATCACCGCCCGGCCTCCGGGACGGAGCTGCCGCAGCATCGCCTGAAGCGTCTCGCCGCCGACCATGTCGATCGCGAGGTCGAACCTGCGGCCTTCCAGCCCCGCCGCGAGCCGTTCCTGAAGCGTGTCGTCGCCCTCCGACCGTACGACCAGGTCAGCCCCGAGCTCGAGCACCCGTTCGGACTTCTCGCCGCCACTCGAAACGACCGCGATCTCGCCCGCCCCGCGGAGCCGGGCAAGCTGAACGACCAGATGCGTGACCCCGCTACCGGCCCCGCTGACCAGCACGCTCTGGCCCGGTTTCAGGTTCTCCAGCAGCCGCCAGGCGGTCGCCCCCTGGATCACCATCGCCAGGGCAACCTGATCGGACACGGAGTCCGGCACCGGAACCGTGTCGCGGAGGGGCGCGGCGACCCGTTGCGCGTAGCCGTTGCCGTCAAGCAGAGCGACCACCCGGTCGCCCGCCCCGAAGGCGCCGTCCGGGTCGGCGGTGAGCGCCTCGCCGACCACCTCCCAGCCGGGAATGACCGGCAGAGCCTTGCGACCGAAGTACTCGCCTTTCCGCACCAGGATGTCACCGAAGTTGACCCCGGCGGTTTCCACTTCGATCAGGGTCTGGTCGGCTCCCGCGACCGGATCCGGAACTTCCTCCAGCTTCAGGACCGACGGATCCCCGAAGTCGTCTATCCGAATCGCCAGCACAGGAAAGAGGCTACGACAGAAGGTCCGGGAGATCGGTGATCGAATCGATGGTGGCGGTGGGTTCGATTCCGGACTCGGCGACTTTTTCCGGTTTGTACTTGCCGGTCCGGACCAGGACTGAGGCGATGCCGGCTCCAAGGCCGCCGCCGATGTCGCCCTCGATGTCGTCACCGACCATGACCGCGCGGTCGGCGCTGGCGCCGGCGTCGGCGAGCGCCATGCGGAAGAAGTCCCGGGAGGGCTTGCCGACCACCACAGCATCGGTTTCGGCCGCGTATTCGAGGGCGGCCGAGAAGGCACCCACATCCAGCACCAGGCCGTCCTCCCGCTTCCAGTAACGGTTGTGCTGAAGGGCGATCAGTTCCGCCCCGTCCATCATCTGGCGGAAGGCATAGCTGAGCGTTTCGGCCGAGAACATCGGGCCGAGGTCACCGAGCACGATCGCGTCGGCCTGCTCGTCGGTGCCAACCACGTCGATCTCCTCGAGGTCTTCCCTGAGCGAACGGGCGACCATCAGGTTGACCCGGGAGAAGCCCCTTTCACGGCAGTAGCGAACCGCCATCGCGGCGGGCGTGAGGACCTCCTCGTCGGCCACCTCGAGGCCGGCGTTCCGCACCCGTTCGATCACCTCTTTGCGGGAGATCGAGCTGGTGTTGGTGACCAGCCGGATGCCTCCGGCCAGTTCGCGGAGCCTGGTCACGGCCTCCGCCGCGCCCTCGATCGCCTCACCCTGGATGTAGAGGACGCCTTCGACGTCGAGCAGGATCGCTTCGGGCCTTTCCGGCAGACCGGTCATGTGACAAATCTATTCCTGTGCACGGTCCACGAAGAGAATCTGGCTGGCGTTGCCGAAGTGGCCGGTTTCATCGTGGAGCCGGGTGGTGGTGAGTCCGCTGCCGTTGGGGTCGACTTCGGTGCGGGATTCGAGGCCGATCCACTCTCCGGCCGGCTCCCTGAGCAGCGAAACGGTGAGGTCGCAATTGATGAAGAGGTACTCGCCCCACCCGACCGGGTGCGCGACGCCGTTGCCGAAGTCCGCGGCCGCGACCGCACGCTGTGCACCGGTCAGTTCCTCGCCCGGTACCAGGGGGAAGTCGAGCCGGATCCAGACCATGCCCTCGGTTCCGGTCCGGTCCGGGCCGCCCTCGATCGCGACGACCGTATTGCTGGTCCGGTGGAATGCCTCGCTTTCCCCGTGCGCCCACAGTTCCTGCTCGATCGGCCGCCCCTGGTCCGGACCCGGCCAGGAATCTTCAACCACCCTGACGCCGTCCGGCAGGTCCACCTCGCCACGGCGGATCAGTACCGCCCGGCCTTCGATCAGGGTGCGTCCGCCAGCGTCGATCGCCACTGCGACGACCCGCTGGCGGCGGCCCGGCTTGACGACTTCCGCCCTGACCTCGATCTCGCCGAGGAAGACCGGACCGTTGAAGGCAAGAGAGATCGAAGCCAGCCTCAGGTTCTCGTCAGCCCCGAGGCTCTCGGCGGCGCGGGCCAGCAGACCGGCCGGGGCACCGCCGTGGGCGGCGTCTTCCTGCCACGGCCCGCGGGCCAGGGCGGTCAGTTCGTGGCGTCCGGAGGCGCCGCCGGCATCACCTGCCGGCCTGGCGATCGACCGTCCGTCGCTGGTCATTCAGCGTTGCTCGCGGCAAGGAGGATTCCGGCTGCAAGAGCGCCGGCACCCGCCACGGCCGAGGTAATCGCCACTCCGCGCCCCTCGATCCTGTCCCGGCCGATCAGGGTGGCCGCCACGTCGCCGAGATCCGAGAGCATCGAGACCGCGAGCCAGCCGCGCGGGTCGCCGTTCAGCGCCGCTCCGGTGACGCCTGCGCCGAGCGCGATGTCGCGGAAGCCGAGCGCCCGCAGGATCACTTCCGAACCGGGCCTTTCGGCGTCATCGCCGACCCAGGTCCGCCCCATCTGCACGGGGCGGGATGAGGCGAAGATTCCGAAACCGACCCGGGAGAGGCCGTAACCGACACTGAGGGAATTGCTCAAACTCATGCCCCGAACCCTACCCCCGTTCTATCCTTGGCCTATGCCCATCACCGAGAAGGTCACGCTCCACGCCCTGCCGCCCTCGCATCCCTGCAAAGCCGTGGGTGCGGCCCTCGAGTACAAGGAAATCGAGTACGAGTGGGTCGACCTGCCCTACGGCGAGCACATCGGGATGATGGAGGAGATGTACGGGGAGGGCAAGACCAGGGTGCCTGGCCTCACCATCGGCGAGGAGCGGGTGCACGGCTCGACCAACATCTTCCAGCGGATCGAGGAGCTCTCTCCGGAGAAGCCGCTCTATCCGGAAGGCGTCGCCGACGAAGTGCGCGAAGCCGAACTCTGGGCGGCCGGTGACCTGCAGGACTTCGGGCGGCGGGTCTGCTGGGGCGCCCTCTATTTCCGCCCCGAGTGCCTGGGCCGGATGAACGGCATTGACGAGCTCGACCCGGCCGGAACCGATTTCGCGATGAAGTTCATCCGCTCGACCTGGAAATACCACAACGTGACCTGCGAAAAGGTGGCCGAGGATCTCGGGCGCCTGCCGGGGATGGTCGACCAGATCGACGGGTTCGCCGAAGCCGGGCTCGTCGACGGCGAGAACCCGACCGCGGCCGATCTCCAGATCGGTTCGACGGTCTGGACGCTCGCCACAGTCGGGGATGTGAGGCCGGTCTTCGAGGGCAGCGCCGCGGCGAGAGTCGCCGAGCGCTACTTCGGCGAGATCCCGGAACTGGTTCCGGCCGGCGCCTTCCCGGCCAGCTGGGTCAAGCTCCGCGCCTGATCCTCACCCTGATCGCGTTCCGGTAGGAGCGCGCACCGGGGGCGGCGGCCCGGATCCAGAGTCGCCTGGTTCCGCGACCGGCGTGCCTGCCTGCCCGGATCACAATCCGCCGGGTGATTGCCCGGCCCCGGCCGAGCCGTGGCGCCTTGCGGCATCGGCTGCGGATTCGGAGCGACCTCGCCTTGCCACTGCAGACACGAACCCGGGCCGCCTTGCGCCGGCCGTGGTTGTGGACGGTGAGCCTGACAACCCGCCGCTCGCCCGGGGCGAGCGCCACGCTCGACGGCCTCGCCGTAACCACGAGGATCGCCGGCTCGGGTGCGTCCACTTCCGCCCGTACCGGCTCCTCGACCTGGTGTGCCCTCAACCGGCCCAGTTCCGCATCGCCTTCGGGACCGTCAAAGAAGGAGTACCGAGTGAAGGTGAACCGGTCCTCTCCTTCGGCTGACTGCGGAAGGTCGAAGACGGGCCCGGCAGCACCGAATGCGTGGCGGTCACCGGAGCAGAGCATCGGACTGCCGGCCGGCGGCTGCGCCCGGTCTTCGTAGTACGAGCCCTGGCTGGCCCCGGCCGCGCCCCCGATCGCTTCGGTGACGTTGGTTATCGAGCCCTGATCTCCCGCGAACTGTTCCCAGCCGAACGAGCCCGGTTTCAATTCGTCCGGCTGGCCGTCGATTCTCACTCCGTCCGGATTCTCCGAATTGCGGTAGGTCATTCCCTTCGCCGCACGGGAAAGGTCCATTGCCGAGATCACCGGCCCTTCCACTCGCGGCAGGTAGGTCCGGGTTTCGAGCATCCCGTCGTAGAACAGGTAGTCGCGCTGCGAGAACGGCGCCTCGCCCGTGTCGATCGCGGACCGGATCGCCCTGACCGGACCGTGAATGTCGGCGATCACGCCGCCCGCGCCCCGGCTGAAAGTCTTCTCGGTCCGCTCGCATCCGTTCTGGCCCGCGACCAGTTTGTCGCCGTCCAGAAGGTCGACGTCGGAACCCCGGGCGGCAGCGATCACGAGGTGATCGAGCATCCAGCGGCCGGGCATCCGCGTGTCATAGCGCGTGCTCAAGACCGTCGAATCCTCGCGGTTCGCCGGCCCGCGACCGGCCTTCGCGGAAGTCCCTTCGAAGTCATATCCGAACCGGTACCCACCGGCGAGCCGGGGCACGAATCTTCGCCTGTAGTTGACCAGCTGCTCGCCCGCGTCCTGGGCCAGCGACCCGTTGCTGCGGAAAAGGTAGATGTAGGCGTGCTCGCCCGGGTGGAGCGGATCGGTGAAGCGGACCGGTGTCCTCGAATCCGGGTCGGTGCCTTCCGGGGCAGGCCGGTCGCCGGCTGGCAGGCCGCCTTCGTAGGCCATCATCGCGATCTCGTCATTGCCATCCAGGTTCGGGTCACCGGCAGTTCCGGGGATCGCCGGACCGTGACCCGGGTCTTCCAGGTCGGTCGCCGTTTGCGGCACACCGTCGGCCTCGGCCCAGGTGTACGGATCGGCGTAGGCCATGCCCCGCAACCCGGGACCGTCCATGTCACTCTGGCTGATCGGCCGGTAATCGATCATCTTCCGCTCGTCCACCTGCACCGGGACCTGGAACCAGCCGGTCGGCACCTTGCTCCAGCCCTCGAACCAGGCGAATGCCACAACCTCGTCCGGTGCCACACCGAGGAGTCGCGGCGTTTCGTCTGCCGTCAGGACGACCGGCTCGACATCACGCTCGCTCAAAACATCATCCGCTTGCGCGGATCCGTATCCGATCCCGCTCAGACAACCAACCAACAGCATGGCTGACAGGACCCTGCAAACCCTGGCCATGCGGCCGAGACACCCGACGCACTTTCATTCAAACCGCTTCTTTGGCGGATGCCGGCGCCAGAGCGACGACTCTCGGCGAACGCGGCTTGGTCAGGAGCAGCTGGAAGTCGCTGTTTCGGCCGGAACGGAAACCGGCCTCGGCCAGGCAGAGATACATCACCCACATGCGGCGGAAGCGATCGTCGTAGCCGAGCGATTCGAGACGGCCGGTCACCGCATTGAACCGGCGCCGCCACTCGGCGAGGGTGCGGGCATAGTCAAGGCGGAGCTCGTCGCTCCAGGCGATGGTCAGGTCGGTCACCTGGTCGAGACAGCGGCGGATTTCCCGAATCGAGGGCAGGCAACCGCCGGGAAAGATGTAGCGGCTGATGAAACTCCGTGACGCCTTCTCCAGCTCGTAGGCGTCGTCATCGATCGTGATCGCCTGAAGCAGCATCGAGCCGTCTTCCGTCAGCAGCTCCGAGCACTTGGCGAAGTAGGTCGGGAAGTCGCGCCAGCCGACCGCCTCGATCATCTCGATCGAGACCAGGCGGTCAAAGCTTCCGGTCAGGTCGCGGTAGTCGGTTTCCACCACTTCGATCCGTTCGGAGAGACCCGCCGCCGCGATTCGCTCGCGGGCCAGGCTGGCCTGCTCCCGGGAGATGGTCGTGGTGGTGATGCGGCAGCCGGAACGCCCGGCCAGGTGGATCGAGAGGCCGCCCCAGCCGGTACCGATCTCGAGCAGGTGGGTGTCCGGCGAGAGGTCGAGCTGGTCGGCGATCTGGTCCATCTTCGCGATCTGGGCCTGTCCGAGGGTCTGGTCGGGATCACCCCGGAAGACCGCCGCGGAGTAGTTCATCGATTCGTCCAGAAACAGCGAGAAGAGGTCGTTGCCGAGGTCGTAGTGGGCGGCGATCTGTTTCCTTCCCCTCCGGCGGGTCGTTCTCGGCATCAGGGGGCCGAGTTTCTGGAAGGGCCAGAGGATGAAACGGAAGCGTCTCTTGATCCGGTCCAGCTGACCGAGATTGAGGCCGGCGATCGTGCCCAGCGCGACCAGGTCGTCGCTGTCCCACTCCCGCTTGATGTACCCCTCGGCCATCCCGGTGCTGCCCCGGACCATCCTTCGCCAGGCCCTGGGCGAGTGGACCTCGACCCGGGCCAGGGGCTCCGCGCCGGGCTCCCCGATCGCCGTCACCCTGCCGCCTTCAATGAATTCGATGCGGCCCCTCCGGAGGCGTCCGATCACCGCCAGCACGAGGCGACGCCACATGATCAGCCTTCGCCCCTTCGCCTTTCGGCTTGGGGCCGGGTGGGAGAAGAGTGGTCCACAGGACAGAGATTGCCGTCTTTCGACCGATTCGGCAAGTCCTCCCGGGAGGTTTTCTCCGGGTGGGGGTGGTAACGGGCCCCGGCCAGCCAGGTCCGGGCCGCTTCAGCGTGGATGCCGCCCAGAACCTTCGCCGGCATCGGCAACCGGGTGAGGAGCAGCCGACCGAGCTTTGCCCTGGTCAGCTGTTGTCGCTCCATCCGCAGGGTGGCATCGAAATGGAGGTGG
>JAIBCJ010000203.1 GCA_019694145.1 Solirubrobacterales bacterium
TCGCGGGCCCGACCGCGAGGCTGGTCTATCTCGCTGACCGGCTCGACGGCATAAACGCGATGATCGGCAGGATCGAGGCCGGAGAGGACCCGGAGGCGCTCGAGGTGGAGCGGCGGATCAGTCAATGGCGTGGCGACGTGGAAGCGATGGCCGGGCTCGAGCCGCCGCCCGGCCTCGTCGCCGAGATCAACGACCGGCTCGACCTGCTCGAACGACTCGCCTCCTGACCCGGGCGGCAGGCGAATTTCACAGCGACCGCTCCCAACGGTTAGAGTCCGATTCGACCGGGGTAGCTGGAGATCTGTCCCGATCAGTTCCGTCAAATCCCGCAGTCGCGATCGACGAGAGGAGTGAGTACGTCCAGTCCGTCCACACCCGCCGACCAGTCCGAGGCACCCGACGTACGCCTGACGGGTCTCACCAAGCGTTACGGGAATTTCACTGCGGTCGATGCGATCGATCTCGAAGTCCGGCAAGGGGAGTTCTTCACCATGCTCGGGCCGTCCGGGTCCGGCAAGACCACGACCCTGAAGATGATCGCCGGCTTCGAGCAACCCGATGCCGGCACGGTTGAACTGGCCGGCCAGAACGTCAGCGGCCTGGCCCCGTACGCCCGCTCGGTCAACACGGTCTTCCAGGATTACGCGCTCTTCCCCCACATGACCGTGGCGGCCAACATCGAGTACGGGCTCTCGATCGCCAAGGTGCCGAAGGGCGAGCGGGCCAAACGCCGCGACGAGGCGCTCGCGATGGTCCGGCTCGAAGGCCACGGGGACCGCAAGCCGGCCGAGCTTTCCGGCGGTCAGCGCCAGCGGGTCGCCCTCGCCCGGGCGATCGTCAACCGCCCCCGGGTGCTGCTGCTTGACGAGCCGCTCGGCGCCCTCGACCTGAAGTTGCGCGAGCAGATGCAGGTCGAGCTGAAGCAGATCCAGGGCGAGGTCGGGATCACCTTCATCTACGTGACCCATGACCAGGACGAGGCCCTGACCATGAGCGACCGGATCGCCGTCTTCAACGAGGGCCGGATCGAGCAGCTGAGCTCGCCCCGCGACCTCTACGAACACCCGGGCAACGAGTTCGTGGCCGGTTTCGTCGGGGTGTCAAACGCGATCGAGCGCGACGGAAGGAAACTGACGATCCGGCCGGAGAAGATCCGCCTGATCGGTGAAGGTGAACCGGCCGACGGCCTGGTCACCGAGCGGGGCCGGATCGCCGAGAGCGCCTATGTGGGCATGGTGACCCGGGTCAAAGTCGAACTTGAGCAGGGCGGTGCGGTCCAGGTCGCCTTGCAGAACACAGAGTCTGAAGCCGAGCCCGGTGGGAGAGTCGGCCAGGAGGTGGTGGTCGGATGGCGGCCGGAGCACGCCGTTTCGATCCAGCAAGGAGAGAGAAATCAGTCCGTCCAATTGGAGGAGGAACACGTTTCATGAGTTATGCGCATAGAAATCCGGCCCGGTTTGCCTGGCTGCTCGTGCTGGCCATGGTGGCCGTGCTCGCGGTCGCCGGCTGCGGCTCGAGCGACGACGACAGCAGCAGTAGCAGCGACGAGGTGACCTCGATCGGCAAGACCGAAGGGGCGCTCAACCTGATCGCCTGGGCCGGTTACGCCGAAGACGGCTCGACCGACAAGACGGTCGACTGGGTCACCCCGTTCGAGAAGCAGACCCAGTGCCAGGTCAACACCAAGACGGCCAGCACTTCGGATGAGATGGTGAAGCTGATGCGGACCGGCCAGTACGACGGTGTCTCGGCCTCCGGCGACGCTTCGGTGCGCCTGATCGAGGGTGGCGACGTCAGCCCGGTTGACATGAGCATCCTCTCGAATTACGCCGACATCAACCCGAGCCTGAAGGACCAGGACTACAACTCGAAGGACGGCCAGAACTACGGCATGCCGCATGGCTGGGGCGCCAACGTCCTGCTCTACAACAAGGATGCGGTCAGTCCGGCTCCGGACAGCTGGGGTTCGGTCTTTGACCCGGCCCAGGCGTCGAAGTTCAGCGGCAAGATCACCGCTCCGGACAACCCGATCTACATCGCTGACGCGGCCGTCTACCTCGAGGCCACCCAGCCGGATCTCGGGATCACCGACCCGTATGAGCTCGACGAGGATCAGTTCAACGCCGCCGTCGATCTGCTCAAGCAGCAGAACAAGTTCGTCGGCGAGTACTGGCCGGATGCGACCAAGAACATCTCGTCCTACACCAACGGTGACTCGGTGATCGGCTCGAGCTGGCAGTACCAGACCAGTGCCCTGCAGGCCGCCGGCGAGAACGTCGATGCGGACCTGCCGAAGGAAGGTTCGACCGGCTGGTCGGACACCTGGATGCTGAGCTCCCAGGCCGAACACCCGAACTGCATGCTCGAGTGGATGAACTGGATGGGTTCGCCGAAGGTTCAGGCCCAGGTCGCGGAGTGGTTCGGCGAGGCGCCGGCCAATCTCGGTGCCTGTGATCTGACCTCGGATCCGAAGCACTGCGACACCTACCACGCGAAGGACGAGAAGTACTACGACCAGATCGCGTTCTGGAAGACCCCGATCAGCGACTGCGGCGATGACCGTGGAAGCGAGTGCAAGACGTACGACGAGTGGGTCCAGGCGTGGACCGAAATCAAGGGGTGATGAACCCCTTCAAGCACGAAGAAGTGCCCGGGACTGTTGGCCGCTGAGGCCACAGTCCCGGCTCCCCGGAAGTCGGTGGGCAGGAGGCTCGCCGACTTCTTCCAGGGGCGCCCGAAGCTGACCGTCGCGGCGCTTCTTGCCGCGCCGCTCGGCTGGCTGGTCATCGGCTACCTGGGCTCGCTGGGAGTGATGCTGGCTGCCTCGTTCTGGCATCTGAACGAGCTGAGCGGCGAGGTCACCCAGGGTTTCAGCCTCGACAACTTCGACACGATCCTCAGCGACGACGTCTACCGCACGATCACCCTGCGGACGATCGGCGTCGCCGCGGCGGTGACCGTCACCGATGCGATCCTCGCCTTCCCGATCGCCTTCTACATGGCCAAGCTGGCCAGGCCGAAGGTCCAGTCGATTCTCGTCGTGGCAGTGCTCCTGCCGCTCTGGTCCAGTTACCTCGTCAAGGTCGGCGCCTGGCGGCTGATGCTCTCCGAGGACGGGGCGATCAACTGGGCGCTTGAACCGTTCGG
>JAIBCJ010000084.1 GCA_019694145.1 Solirubrobacterales bacterium
TCGGTCCCTACGAAAGCTACGACGCCGACCACACGGTCGAAGGCGGCGAGCATCTCTCGCTGGCCGGACTTGAAATCGACGTCCTCTTCACACCCGGTCACAGTCCGGGCCACGTCACCTACTCGATCCCGGAAGCGGAGTTGCTGCTTTCCGGCGACGTGCTCTTTCAGGGCTCGGTCGGCCGCGTCGACCTGCCCGGGGGTGACTGGGACACGCTGCTCGAATCGATCCGCATGCTGATCACCACCTTCCCGGAACAGACCCGGGTGCTGCCCGGGCACATGGGTGTGACCAGTCTCGGGGACGAGCTGGCGACCAATCCCTTCCTGACCGAGATCCCCCGGTGAGACCCTGATGGCCGAGAAGTTCAAGGCGCCGCGCGGCACCTTCGATGTGCTGCCCGAGCAGGCCGCGCAACGTGAGCGGCTGCTTCAGGCGGCGCGCGAGATCTTCGGGCTGGCCGGCTACCGGCTGATCATCACCCCGGCTTTCGAGGACACGGCCCTGTTCGAGCGCGGGGTCGGCAAGTCGACCGACATCGTCCGCAAGGAGATGTTCACCTTCGAGGACAAGGGGGAGAGGTCGCTGACCCTGCGGCCGGAGGGGACCGCCTCGGTCTGCCGCGCCTACATCGAGCACGGAATGCACAAGCTGCCGCAACCGGTCAAGCTCTTCTACACCGGGCCGTTCTTCCGGCACGAACGGCCCCAGGCCGGCCGCTATCGCCAGTTCAACCAGATCGGGGCGGAGGCGATCGGTTCGGACTCACCGCTGGTTGACGTCGAGGTGATCAGCCTGCTGAGCGACCTGATCGAAGAACTCGGGGTACCCGGGGTCGAGCTCAGGCTCGGCAGCCTCGGATCACTTGACGCGCGGGCCACCTATCTCGATGAACTGAAGTCCCACCTTCGCTCACGGGACCAGGAACTTTCGGAAGATGTGCGGGCGCGGATCGAGATCAACCCCCTCCGGGCCTTCGACTCCGACCACGAAGGGACCAGGGCGGTGATGGCCGACGCGCCGCATCTGCTCGACTTCCTCAGCGAGGAAGACGCCGAACATTTCGAGCAGGTCAAGTCCTACCTGGGGACCGCTTCGGTTCCCTTCACGATCGACCCGACCCTGGTGCGGGGGCTCGATTACTACACGCGAACGATCTTTTCCTTCGTCTGCGACCGGCTCGGAGCCCAGTCCGAGATCGGCGGCGGCGGCCGTTACGACGGCCTGATCGAGCAGCTCGGCGGACCGGCCACCCCGGCGATCGGCTGGGCGGCCGGAATCGAACGGATCCTGCTCGCGCTCGACGAGGAGGTCACCTCGGCCGGGATGGATCTCTTCGTCGTGGTTCCCGATCCCGAGTTGATCACCAAGGCGGTCGCCCTGGTTTCCGAGCTGCGTCACCACGGCCTGGCCGTCGAGATGGACCTGGCCGGCCGCAGCGTCAAGGGTCAGTTCAAACAGGCCGACCGGGTGAACGCCGCCCATACGCTGATCCTCGAACCGGGCGGCACCGCCTCGCTCAGAAACATGGAGACCGGCGATCAGCGGACGGTCGACCCGAAAGCCGTCGCCAACCTGATCCGTTCCTGACCCGAACGCGACCGCTGCGCAACTGCCGCCGCCTTGCCGGTTTAGGGTGGCAACGCTGTGTCAACTCTGAATCGGGGGAAGTTCATGAAATCGCTGCGCTGCCTTTTCGTCTCGCTGCTCGCCCTGTCCGGTCTGGCCCTGTTGCCAGGCGCCGCGGGCGCCAACCTGATCACGGTGACGACGACCACGGATCAGTTCGCGGGACTACCCGGTACCGGTTGCTCGCTGCGCGATGCCTTCAACGGGGCGGTCTACGGCGGCTCGCTCGGTGACTGCGAATTGAGCGGCGCCGACGACACGATCAAACTGCCGACCGGCAGCTACGCCCTGACGATCGGGCCCTCCGGCGACGGAACACCGAACTCGGGCGACCTGGATTTCGCCGGCAGCGACTCGGTCACGATCGAGCCCGAAGGGCCTAATGACAAGGTGGTGATCAACGGCGGTTTCGTCGACCGGGTCTTCGATCATCTCGGGGCGGGAGTCGGTGACCTGATCCTCAGAAACGTCACGGTCACCGGCGGCTACCCGGGGGCCGGCGCCGGGTTCGACGGCGGCGCGATACGCACCCTGAACGGTCTGGTCCGGGCCGAAGGAGTGACTTTCTTCGGCAACAGCTCCGGTGAGAACGGGGGCGCGATCGCGGTCGGAAACGGGGCCAGTTTCGAAGCCGTCAACTCGACCTTCACCGAAAACTCGGCGCCGGACAGCGGCGGCGGGATCTGGACCGCCAATCTCGGCGCCTCCGTCGACCTTCGCAACGTGACGATCTCCGCCAACACGGCCGACAGTGATGCCGACGGGATTGGGAACGGGGGCGGCCTTAGCGGCGGCATCGGCAACTCGACGGTGAACATGACCAACTCGATCCTGGCCGAGAACATCGATTCCTCGCCAATGCCGGCCGACCAGGTTCCGGACTGCGTTTCGAACGCGAACTTCTTTCCCCGCTTTGTGGTCAGCACCCAGCAGTTCGGGGCCGGGGAGTGCCTCGTCACCCTGCCGACCCCGGACACCAACCAGGCTCCGGTCGCCGACGCCGGACTTCAGTCATTCGCCGACAACGGAGGGCCGACCCCGACCGTCGCCCTCAACGCGAACAGTCCCGCGGTCATGGCGGGAGGCAGCGCCTTCCCCGATATCTGCCTGGCGACCGACCAGCGCGGAGCGGTGCGACCCGCGGGCCGCTGCGACATCGGCGCCTTTCAGCGCACGACGCCGCTGCCCGGTGTGGCCGGCCCGGTCGGATCGATCGCCGCGTTCGACGGCACCGGCCTTTACATCAGGCTGAAATGCCTGGCCCGGTTCAAGCCGAAGTGCCGATCGTCCGCGGTCGCCGTCACCAGCCGAAGCGGCGGGCGCGCGATGACCACGCCGAAAGCCGTGGTAACCAGGTCCGGCCGCTACAAGGTGCTGCGCCTCACCGTCAGGCCGGGATTCCGGACCCGGGTCTCGGCAATGACCTTCGTGGACCGCCGGCAGCTGGTGATCCGCCAGAAGATCCGCTCGAAGCGGATCGGCAACCGCCTGGCACCACGCCGCCCGGCCACGGTCATCAGCACCTACAAGGTCCGGGTCAGAACCTGAGCCGGCCGGACGGCTTGACCTGCCCAGGCGACCCGCATACGATCAATCCAAAGGGCCGGAACCGGGGAGGCCCGAACGACTGGAGGAAACGGTGAAGGGATTTCTGGCAGGGGCTTTCGCCCTTCTCGCACTGCTGGTGGCGCCGGCTGCCGCGAACGCGGTGATCATCACGGTCAACACGACCGCCGACGAGTACGGAACGGGCACCAGCTGCTCGCTGCGGGAGGCAATCACCGCCGCGCAGAACAACGTTTCCTTCGGTGGCTGCCCGGCTGGCTTCGCCTCCGACACGGTCAGCATCCCCGATGGCACCTACAAGATCACCCGGGCGGGAACGGGCGAGGATGGCAACGCGACCGGAGACTTCGACATCACCGGAAGCAATGCCCTCGACATTCAACCTGACGCATCGAATGCGCACGTGGTGGTTGACGGCAACGGGATCGACCGCGTCTTCCAGGACCTCTCCAGCGGCCTGGTCAAGTTCCTGGCGATCCAGGTCACAGGTGGCAAGCTGACCGGTTTCAACGACGGTGCAGGCATCCAGAACTCGGTGGGAGTGACCTCGCTCGAGAACGTGACCGTGAACGACAACTCATCTGAAGCCCAGGGCGGCGGCGTCGCCGTCTACAACAACGTTCAGGTCATCAACAGCACGATCGCCCAGAACAATGCCGACGGCAACGGCGGCGGCTTCTACGTCCCGGGCGGCGCCTCGCTGGTGGCCCGGAGCACCACGATCTTCGGCAACCAGGCCGACGCTGACGGTGACGGCAACGGCTACGGCGGAGGCTTCGCCGAAACCGGCGGGCTCAACGTCAGCTTCACCAATGTTCTGAATGCGGGCAACTCCGGCACGGCCCTCCTCCCGACCGACGACGCCTATGACTGCTACAGCGGCCCGAACTTCTACCCGCGCTACACGCTTTCCGGGCAGCCGATGGGCCCGCTCGACTGCCTGGTTGGATTCAACCCGGGCACCAACATGGTCAGCTCAGACGTGAAGCTGGACCCCTTCCTTCGGGACAACGGCGGTCAGACCCCGACCCTCGCCCTGCTGCCGGGATCGCCCGCGATCGGTGCCGGAGGTACCGCCAGTCCCGATGAATGCCCCGGCTTTGATCAGAACGACCGGCCCCGTCCGGCCGGCAAGTGCGACATCGGCGCGGTCCAGTTCGTGGCCGAGCCCGGTCTGATCATCACGAAGCTGCTGCCGAAGAAGAAGGTGATCAAACGGAAGAAGACCAGGGCGATCACGGTTCAGGTCCGCAATGACGGAACCGGACCGGCCAAGCAGGTGAAGATCTGCCTGAAGCTGAACCGGGCCGCGAAGAAGGGGCTGAAGGTCAAGGGCAAGGCTTGCAAGTCGGTCGGCACCGTTGCGGTTGGCGCGAGGAAGTCGGCGAAGATCAAGCTTATGGCCAAGCCGAAGGCGAGAAAGAAGGCTTACTCGCTCAAGGCCACCTTCAAGGGCTCTAACGCCCCGCTCGCCACGCGGGCATTCAAGGTGCGGGTCAAGTAGGAGGGTCAGAAGCTTCGAGCGGCTGAACCCCGAGCCCCGCCTCGCGGGCTTTCGCGATCGCGGCGGCCCGGTCGGGCACCTGCAGCTTGTTGAAGATGTTGCTGACGTGATTCCGGATCGTCTTCAGGCTGAGGGTGAGCCGATTCGCGATTTGCTCGTTTGACCGTCCTTCGGCCACGAGCGCAAGGATCTCCCGCTCGCGATCGGTCAGCTCGGGAAAAGTCGATCGCGGGGCCGTCGCGGTCCAGGCGAAGAAGTCGAAGGCCGGCGCGGCAATCAGCAATGCGGTGAAGCGGACCATCAAACCAGGCAAGACGGCCGCGGTGAAGGTGACGGTCAAGCCCGCGTTCCGGGAGCTGGTCGACGCGATGACCTACGTGGACGCCCGCAAACTTTCGGTCGCCCACACCGTCAAGTCGAAGAAGGTGGGCAAACGCACGGCAAAGAAGCCGGCCAGACCGAGCCTCTCACTGAAGGTACGGATCAAGAACTGAAAGACTGGCGCTTCGATGAGCGACGCGCCGGAGCTGAAACCGAATTCGTATCGAGATACCTGGTGTGGCCAGGTCCTGGGGGACAAGGTCGGAGGCCAGGTGCGCCTTTCCGGCTGGGTCCACCGCCGTCGTGACCACGGTGGCCTGATCTTCATCGACCTGCGCGACCGGACCGGCCTGGTCCAGCTCGTCTTCAACCCGGATGAGGCCGGGGGAGCGCACGAGCTCGGTCACACCCTGCGTTCCGAATACGTGATCAGCGTCGCCGGTGAAGTGGTGACCCGCTCGGATGAGACGGTCAACCCTGAACTGCCGACCGGGGAGTTCGAGGTGCGGGTCAAAGAGGTTCAAGTGCTGGCCGAGGCCGAGACCCCGCCCTTCGAGATCGAAGGCTTTCACGGCGAGGTCGGTGAAGAGGCCCGGCTGAAACATCGCTACCTGGACTTGCGCCGCGACCAGATGCAGCAGGCGATCAAGCTGCGCCACCGGCTCACCGCCGCGATGCGCTCCTTCCTCGACGCCGAGGGATTCCTCGACATCGAAACCCCGATCCTCACCCTCTCCACTCCCGAAGGTGCCCGCGACTTCCTCGTGCCATCGCGCCTCCAGCGCGGCTCGTTTTACGCCCTGCCTCAGTCACCGCAGCTCTTCAAGCAGCTTCTGATGATGTCCGGCTTCGAGCGGTACTTCCAGATCGCCCGCTGTTTCCGCGACGAGGACCTGCGGGCCGACCGCCAGCCCGACTTCACCCAGCTCGACATCGAGATGAGTTTCGTCACCGGCGAAGACGTGATCGAGGTCAACGAGCGCCTGATCCGGCATGTGCTGGCCGAGATGGGGGTCGAAGTGGAGATCCCCTTCGAGCGCATGTGTTACGACGAGGCAATCGGCCGCTTCGGCTCCGACAAACCGGACCTTCGCTATGGCTACGAACTGACCGACCTGACCGAAATCCTCCGCGGCACCGAATTCAAGGCCTTCGGCGGCGTGATCGAAGGCGGAGGGCAGGTCAAGGGCATCAACTTCGGCCAGCGCGAGCTTTCCCGGGCCCAGCTCGACGGCCTGATCGACGACGCCAAGGAGCTCGGGGCCAAGGGCCTGGTCTGGGCCTTCCGTGAGGGCGACGGCTGGCGGGCCCCGATCGCGAAGTTCCTCTCTGAAGGCGAACTGAAGAACCTGAACGAGGCGATGGGTGCCGAAGAAGGCGACCTGATGCTGGTCGCCGCCGACCAGCCGGCCATGGTCGCGGCCATCCTCGGCGGCCTTCGCACCCGGCTTGCCGAGCGCTGGGACCTGATCCCGGCCGATGCCGGCAACCGGTTCTGCTGGATCGTCGACTGGCCGCTTTTCGAATTCAACGAGGAAGAAGACCGCTGGGATGCCCTGCACCATCCCTTCACCGCGCCGAAGGGCGATTTCGATCCGGAAAACCCGGGCGAGGCCAGGGCCGAGGCCTATGACCTGGTCTGGAACGGGGTCGAGATCGGCGGCGGTTCGATCCGCATCAACCAGCCGGAACTCCAGTCACAGATCTTCAGGGCCCTGGGTATCTCCGATGAGGAAGCCGAGGAACGATTCGGCTTTCTGCTCGAGGCCCTCCGATACGGGGCACCGCCTCACGGCGGCATCGCCTACGGGGTCGATCGCTTCGCGGCGCTGCTGGCCGGGGTCGAATCGATCCGTGACGTGATCGCCTTCCCCAAGACCGCTTCCGGCGGCGATCCGCTGACCGGCGCTCCGGCCCCGATCGACGACGTCCAGATGCGCGACGTCGGGATCGAGCTTCGCAAGAAGAAACTTCCCGGGCAGGGTTAGGCAGCGGGGTCGCGCGATGGGTTTTCTCGATCGCTTCAGGGACAGGGTGAAGTCGATCGGGGATGGCTCGGGCCGGATCCAGATCAACGACCCTCGTTTCGACGACTGGGAGACCGTCCACCAGTTCGAGGATCTGGCCACGGGCCTGGCCTGGCGGGATGTCCTGCGCGAACACGGCATCCCGGCCGAGCTGACCTCCGACTGGGAGCTCGATCGCTACGGCCGGGGAGACATCCACCTCCAGGTGCCACCCGGAATGTGGTCCGATGCCGAAGAACTCGTGTCCGGGCTTGACCTGGAGTGATAGGTTGGGGTTGAGGCTCGAACCTGTTCGACAGCCGTCTCGTAAATTGACCCAACATCAACGGCACGGGAGCTGATTTCGATGTCCCCCGCGGGACGAAGATAGGCACCCACCTTTTTATAAAGGGATCAATGCCGGAGGCGGCAACGGCAGGTTGGAGCCTCTTTTTCTATCTTCGCCTGAACTTGACCGCCACCGCGAATAGGGTGGACGGCAGACATCAAGAAGAGGAGGGGAAATGACCTCGGTTCTACGGAAGGCAGGGCTGACCGGATTGCTGGCCGCCCTTGCACTGGCAATCGCTTTGCCGGCAGCAGCTTCGGCTGACACCCAGCGCTTCTACGACAACTGGGCAGTCGGGTCGGGTCCGATCGGGATCGCAAACGACCGGTTCGGGGATGTCTACGTTTCCAGCAACACTCCGGCGCCGTTTCTCTCCCGATACACGGCCGAAGGCGAGTTCGTCGCCTCGTTTGCGACGGGCGGGGCCATTCTCGGAGCAAGGGACGTGACAGTAGATTCGGCCGGAAACGTCTACCAGGTGAATGCCACCAACAACATGGTCAGGAAGTTCTCCCCGGACGGAACCCTGATCACGGGGTGGGGAACCAGCGGATCGGGTGACGGCCAGTTTCTCGATCCGAACGCCCTGGCCACGGGACCGGACAACAGGATCTATGTGGGGGACTTTGGCAACGATCGAGTCCAGTGGTTCACGCCCGCAGGTGTGTACCTCGGGCAATTCGCCACGGGCCCCATGGCCGGCCTCGATGTCGGAGCCGATGGAAACGTATTCGTGGCCGATTCGCTGAGCGATGAAATCCGGGTCTACGACCCGTCCGGAACTCCGCTCGACACCGTTGGAGAAAACGGCTCGGGCGCGGGTGACATCGACAATGTGAGCGACGTCGACATCGGCGACGACGGTCGCATCTACGCCGCCGACACTTCCAGCGGCATGATCAGGGTCTATGCGCCGGACGGGTCCTATCAGGGCTCGCTCGGATCCCCAGGGGCTGGCGACGGAGAGTTGAACCTTCCCAACGCACTTACCGCGGACCGTGCCGGCAATGTCTGGACGACGCAGTACGGCGGATCGCCCCGGGTCAGCCTGTTCGCATACGCGCCGCGGGTGATCGGAGGTACGAACCTCGACTTCGGGTATTCCTTCATCGGTAACCCTCCCGGAGTCCAGACGGTGCTGATGCAGAACGACAATTACGTCCTGCCGATGTATGTCGGGACGGCGAGCCTGACATCCGGGGTCGACTTCGGACTCCCGGCACCCTGGTTCGAGTGCTCTGGCGTGATCTTGCTCCCGGGCCATGTGTGCAGCGTCGGGGTCGACTTTCATCCGGCCACACCGGGAAACAAGACCGACACACTCAACCTGGACGGCGGCTGGCGGCAGGTCACCCTGAGCGGGACCGGGATCAGCGGGCCAACCGGGCCTACTGGCGCGACCGGCTCAACCGGGCCTACTGGCTCAACCGGCAGTTCGGGCGCGACTGGCGCCACGGGTTCGACCGGAGCAACCGGCGCGACGGGGCCGACCGGGCCGAAAGGGCCAACCGGAGCCACCGGCCCCAAGGGCCCAAGTGGCAACAACGCCACTCCCCGGGTGAACCGTATTCACACGGTCGTCCGGGTCGGCGCCGGTCCGGTAGCGATGGTCAGCGTCCATTGTCCGAAGGCCTCCTGCACGATCTGGCAGCGACAGGGCCGGGCCCGTTCCCGCGGCCGCGTCATTCAGACCAGGGTAATCGGGCCGAACCGGATCGCCGCAGGTGGCACGGCCCGTTTCCGGGTCACGGTTCCGCCCCGGATCCGGAACCTGCTGACCCGCCAGCGGTCGGGAACCGTCAACGTCTACCTGGCGGTACAGGCCGACAAGGGCAACTCGATCCGGAGGAACGTCCGGATCGGAATCAGGCGGTAGCAGCGAGAGGCCGGGATTCAGGCAGCCGGACTGGCCGGGGAGAAGTCGTATTCGACCCCGGTCAGTTCGGTTGACGCCTTCCACAGGCGATCGCCTGTCCCGGAATCGAGCGCGAGCCTGCGCGGGGCCACGATGGTGGGTGAACCGCGGTACTGGCGCAGACCGTCCGGGCCGATGTACTCGCCGCCTGTCAAACCGGGCTCGGTCGCGGCAAAGAGGGTGGGCAGGGCGCCGTGTGCGGCATCCTGGGCGATCAGCAGATCGGAAAGAGCGAGGAACGGCTTTGAGAGAAGTCCGAGCCAGCCCGAGTCGAGGTCATTGCCGGCCGCGGTCAGGTTGGTGTTCGAGACACCGGGGTGGGCGGCGATGCTCGCCATATCGAGACCGGCCTGGCGGATCAGCGACTGCAGGTCCATCGCGAAGACCAGATTGGCAAGCTTCGACTGGCCGTAGGCCCGCCAGCGGTTGTAGCCCTCGACCGACTGCAGGTCATCGAAATCGAGCTTGCCCATGGTGGCCGCCACGGAACTGATCGTCACGATCCTTGCCCCTTGTTTGCGCTTCAGCGTGTCAAACAGCCGGCCGGTCAGGGCGAAGTGGCCGAGGTGGTTGGTGCCGAACTGGAGCTCGAAATTGTCTTCCGTGAGCAGCCGGGGCGGAGCCATGACACCGGCGTTGTTGATCAGGAGGTCAAGTCCGTCGGGCAGGTCGGCGTCGACAGACTCGGCGAACTCGCGGACCGAATCCAGGGAGGCGAGGTCGAGCCGTCGCACTTCGATCCCGGTGGCGATACCTGGCGTGCCGAGGTCGGAGGCGATCTGCTCGATCGCGGCCTTGCCCTTGTCTTCATTTCGGCAGCCGATGATCACCCGCGCTCCGTGCCGCAGCAGTTCACGGGCGGTGATCAGCCCGATGCCGCTGTTGCCCCCGGTGACGATCGCGGTGCGACCCGTCTGATCGGTGATGTCATCTGCGTTCCAGCCTTTGCTCATGCGGGGCAGCGTATCCGCTGGGGGAATCGACCATTTAACCTCTAGGGGATGGAGTCGCTGCTCGCCGAATATGTCGCCGACCGCTCGCATGAGTCGGAACCGGCCCCCGG
>JAIBCJ010000204.1 GCA_019694145.1 Solirubrobacterales bacterium
ATCCCCTTCACTATACAAAATGAAGTAATGGGGTTGGTCAGGGACATTGGGGCGTCGAATGCCCACTTTGTGCCGGTATGTGGCACAAAGTGGGCATTCGCGAAGTCGGGTGGATCCCGGTTCGGAGTTCGTCAGGAGCGGTGGGGCTATCGAGCCAAATAGAGTGCGCGGGGTGGAGAAGGCCGCGGTTGAACTGCTGATCTGCCCTCATTGCGGGGGCGAGCTTCGCGAGAACGGGGGCTCGCTGATCTGTTCCCGCGGCCACACGATGAACATCGCCCGGCAGGGCTACGTGAGCCTGCTGGGCCGGGACTCCGGCACACATACCGCCGATTCGGCCGAGATGGTCGCCGCCAGAGAACGCTTCCTCGGTGCCGGCCACTTCCAGCCGCTGGTCGATGCCCTGGTCGAGGAAGCATCAGGGAAGCCTGGACCGGCTGGGGGCGAGTCGGCGGTGGTCGACCTCGGATGCGGGACCGGCTACTACCTGGCCTCGGTTCTGGACGCCTTGCCGGAAAGCATCGGGGTCGGGGTCGACAACTCCAAGTTTGCCGCCCGCCGGGCCGCGAAAGTCCACCCGCGGGCCAGCGCCGTCGTGGCCGACATCTGGGACGGCCTGCCGATCAAAGACCAGGCGGCGGGCCTGATCCTGAACGTCTTTTCGCCCCGCAACGGGGAGGAGATCGAGCGGATTCTCGCCCCCGGCGGCCGGCTGGTCGTGGTCACACCGCAACCCGGACACCTGGCCGGGCTGATCGGGAGGTTCGGAATGATCTCGGTCGACCCGGACAAGGAGGAGCGGCTCGAGCGGACGCTCGGGCCTCTCGCCAAGGCAGCCGGGAGCCGGAATCTCGAATGGGAAATGAAGCTGGACCGGGCGGCAGTCAGGGATCTGATCCAGATGGGGCCCAGTGCTGGAAGAATGGAGGAAGCCGAAATGGAATCGGCGCTCCAGGCACTGGAGGAGGTGACCGCGGTGGAGGCCGCGGTGACCGTCACCACAACGAGCAGCGAGGAGAGGCAATGAGCATCGATCGCAAGGGCGCATCCGACTTCACCCGGGAGGCCCACGTTCACGACATCCGCTGTCTGGACTTCGAAGACAACGAGTCGTTCGAGGAAGCAAAACGCGGGTTCATCGCCCCGGTCCCGGACGGCCAGATCCTGAAAGACGACGGTGACTTCGTCTTCGACCCGCACCGGCTCGCCTTCGCCTCCGGGGACCCGGAACAGCCGGACACCGTGAACCCCAGCCTCTGGCGCCAGGCCCGCCTTTACGCCGACGGCGGCCTCTTCGAGGTCTGCGACCGGATCTACCAGGTGCGGAACCTGGACATCTCCAACATCACCTTCATCGAAGGCGACACCGGGCTGATCGTGGTCGACCCGCTGGTTTCGGCCGAAGTGGCGAAGGCTGCGCTGGATCTTTACTTCGAGCACCGGGGCGAGAAGGAGGTCGTCGCGGTGATCCATTCGCACAGCCACGTCGATCATTTCGGCGGCGTGCGGGGGGTGGTCGACCAGGCGGACGTGGATTCGGGCAAGGTCCCGATCATCGCGCCGGAGGGCTTCCTCGAAGCGGCGGTCTCCGAGAACGTGGCGGCCGGCAACGTAATGACCCGGCGGGCGATGTACCAGTTCGGCATCCTGCTGCCGCCGGACCCCCAGGGCACGGTCGGCAGCGGCCTCGGCATCGGTACTTCGCTGGGCACGATCACCCTGATCCCCCCGACCGACCTGATCACCGAGACCGGCGAGACCCGCAAGATCGACGGGCTGACCTTCGAGTTCATGCTGACCCCGGACACCGAGGCCCCGGCCGAAATGCATTGGTACATCCCGGAGCTGAGGGCGCTTACCGCGGCCGAAAACTGCACCCACACCCTGCACAACACCTACCCGATCCGCGGGGCGATCGTGCGCGACCCGCAGGCCTGGTCGATGTACCTGAACGACACGATAGATCGCTGGGCCGACAAGTCGGATGTGATGTACGCGATGCATCACTGGCCGGTCTGGGGCAAGGACCGCGTTCGGGAGATGCTCGAAAAGGGCCGGGACGCATATCGATACATCCACGATGAAACCCTGCGCTTGGCCAACCACGGTCTGACCCCCCGTGAGATCGCCGAGCAGGTCGAGTTCCCGGATTCGCTGGCCAAACACTGGTCGGTCCGCAGCTATTACGGCACGGTCAGCCACAACGTCAAGTCGACCTACACCCGGTACCTCGGCTGGTATGACGGCAACCCGGCCAACCTCGAGCCGCTGGTTCCGGTGGAATCCGGAAAGCGCTACGTCGAGTTCATGGGCGGGGCCGACAATGTGGTCAGCAAGGCCCGGGAATCATTCGAAAAGGGCGAGTACCGCTGGGTCGCGGAAGTGCTCGGACACGTCGTCTTCGCCGATCCTGCCAATCAGGAGGCCCGCGAACTGCAGGCGGACGCCTTCGAGCAGCTTGGCTACCAGACCGAATCATCGACCTGGCGAAACGCCTATCTGATGGGCGCCCAGGAACTCCGGCACGGCACCCCGAGCTTCCCGATCGGTGGCACGGCCAGCGAGGATTCAATCCGGGCGATGACGCTGCCGATGATCTTCAACTTCTTCGCGATCAAGATTCACGGCGTCGACGCGGCCGACCTCGAACTGGACGTGAACCTGGACATCACCGACACCGGGGAATCCGCGGTGCTGAGGCTCTCGAACGGCGTGCTCAGCCATTCGATGACCGACCGGGATGAGGATGCGCCGGTGCTCGAGATGTCCCGGGAGCTCCTCAACAAGCTGGTCGGAAACGAAATCACGCTCGAGGAAGCGGTCGAAGCGGGCGAAGTCGAGTCGGGTCCCGGTCTCGAGGTCTTCCGCAAGTTCGGCGAGCATCTGGACGAGTTCGACCTCTGGTTCCCGATCATCGAGCCGTAAACGGAATCGAAGGCGAGACGAAAAATCCCGCCTTCGCCGCTGCTTTCCCGAGGCCGCTCAGCCCGGTGCTCCGGGAAATTCCGTAAAAAGCGGTTCCGGTTGCCTGAAGCCGGGTAGGTTGAAAATATGCCTGAGACCGTTAGTGGTGAATCATCCGCGAACGTTTCGGCGTTCGAAACCCAGGAACCA
>JAIBCJ010000085.1 GCA_019694145.1 Solirubrobacterales bacterium
ACCCCGAACAATCCGACCGGCGGGCCGATCGCCAACCGTCCCGCCCCGACCCCGATCGCAAGGATCACCGCCCGGCCCCGCCGGCGGACCTTCTCCCGCAACGCCACCTTCCGCTTCAACTCGACCGTGGTCGGCTCCACCTTTGAATGCCGGATCGACAATCAGCCCTACGCGCCGTGCAGCTCGCCAAAGGTCTATTCGAACCTGGCCAGGCGCGGGCACACCTTCAGGGTCAGGGCAACCGCCGCCGGGGTGACGGGCCCGGCCACCGTGTATCAATGGAGGATCAGGCAGTAGGGCGCGAAGCCTCCTCGGGTCACCGGCCGTAGACCAGGTGAGTCACATGCGGGGTGGCGCGGGAGCTGAGCGGTTTCAGGTCGAAGTCTTCGGCACCGGTGAAGATCCTTTCTCCCGCTCCCGCGACGAAGGGGGAGACGTGAAGGCGGAGCTCGTCGACCAGACCGGCCGCCAGGTACTGGTTGAGCGTGCCCGGGCCGCCGGCGATCGAGACGTTCCTCTCACCGGCAGCCTCCCGGGCCATCTCCATCGCCGCTTCGATTCCGTCGGTGACGAAGTGGAAGGTGGTGCCGCCCTCCATTTCGATGCTGGCCCGGGGCAGGTGAGTGAGAACGAAGGTCGGCGCGTGGTAGGGCGGTTCCGGCCCCCACCAGCCGGTCCAGTCGAGATCCCACTCGCTGCCTTCCTCGGCCGAGAACATCTTGCGGCCCATGATGAAAGCGCCGGCCTCAACGATCGCCTCGGCTTCGGCGAGGTTGTCTTCCCGGTGCTCGAACATCCAGTGGTGGAGCCGCTTGTGGTCGAGGTCGCCGAAGGGCCGCTCCCGGCTCTGGCCCCGCCCGCTCGCAAAGCCGTCCAGGGTGATCGTCATGTCGGCCGTGACTTTCTGGGTGGTCATCGGCCGGACACTATTCCCCAGCTCGCCGCCGGGGCCGAATAGGAACCATCTTCATTGCGAAACCCCGCCAGGTTTTCCAGGATGGCGGCCCGTGTCGCCTCTCGCTCGTCTTCGTCAAGGTGGTTGATCACCTCGGCGAGCGGCCCGGCGATTCGCACGATCGCCTCCCAGACATCGTCGGAATCCGGGTAATCGAAAGTGAAGGCGATCTCCTGAATTTCCGGTTCCGGAAACCCGGCTCCGGTGACCAGATCATTGATCCGGGCAGGGTCGGCCATGGCGAAGATTCCGGGTGCCCCCGGTTCGGGGGGAGGCATGTGGCCCCGCTGGACCAGGGTCATTCCGGGTACCGCCGCCCAGGGATTGAGCTCGGGGGAAGCCCAGACCGCGAAGGCGAACCGGCCTCCGGGCCGCAGCACCCTTCGGCTCTCCTTCAAGGCCGCTGCCGGATCGGCCATCAGCATGTAGCCCCAGCGACAGACCACGCCGTCCACGCTTGCTTCATCCAGATCCATCTGCTCGGCATCCAGCACCTTGTGCTCGACGTTCGAGGCGCCGCGGGCCTCACCGAAGCGCCCGGCCACCTCAACCATCGCCGGCGAGAAATCGGTGGAAATCACCCGCCCCTCGCTGCCAACCCTTTCGGCGACCAGGAAACCGAGCTCGCCGGTCCCCGATGCGACCTCGAGGATGCTCTGGCCGGGCTGCGGATCCAGGTTCTCCACAAGCCATGCGTTCACCGGACCGGTTACCCGCATCATCCAGTCGTTCCGGTCGCGCCAGCCCGAGGCCATCTCGCCCCAGATCCGCCGGCTCTGCTCACGATAGGAATCGGGATCAAACATTTCAACCTCCTCGGTTCATCTGCCTGCCCTCCCTCGAAGCTAACCGGTCTCAGCCCGGCCCGCTTGCTTTTTTTGCGGGCCCCGGCTACTTTGATCTCAGGCGCACTCGCAGGCACCGATCACTCGTGCGTCAAACAGACCCGGGCACTCGCCGGGATTGAAGGGGGCATACAGATGGATACAGGCACCACCACCAGCCAACCGCTCCGGAGGCTGCTTGCTTTCGCCTTGCTGACTGTCGCGGGAGCCTTGCTGCTGCCGGCGATTGCCTCGGCGTCACCAACGCACTTCACCAAGGTGTACAAGATCGAAAAGCAACTCGACCTGAACGGGCATCAGTCCGCGCACGAGCACTTGTACTGCGAGGCCGGTGATTACGCGATCGACGGCATGTGGCGGGTCGACAACGTCGACCAGGCGAATCCCCAGATCGGGATCTTCGGCGACATGCGCGACATCACGGTGACCCGCTCCTACAGTGACCTGCAGCAGGGCGGAGACCGCACCAAGTGGCATTTCGAACTGACCAACAATGCCGATGGCCGGGCCCAGATCAAGCTGTTCGCAACCTGCCTGGGCGGCAAGACCGTGGAGAACAGCCATCAGCACACGATCAAGGTCAGGCCCCTGAAGACGACGGCCTGGTTCCCCGGCAGTGATTTCTCCAGCGCTTCGCTGAACTGCATCCCGGGCAAGGAAGTCGCGGTTGGACCGGGGTTCAAGCTGCTGACCGGCGGTGACGTCTGGGAGAAGAGTTTCTACCCCGGCAACCCGCTGGGTTCTTCGTGGAACTGGAACTTCGTCGTTTCGACGCCCTCCTCGATCGAGGTGAGTGTGCTCTGCCTGAGGCTGAGGACGGGGTGGACCTGGGGCCATGCCCACAATCTGCATGTCTATCTGAAGCCCGGTTTCTGGCCGCTCGGGGCACGAACCCTGGTCAAGGACAAGGTTCAGGAGAAGCGGGTCGCCTGCTACGACGGCTCCCGCGCAATCGTCGGGGCGCTCGGTATCGCGCCTTCGTATCACGGTCAGATCCACTTCCTCGGGATGGATCCGCGGCCGAAGTCACGGGCCTTCAAGTTCTGGAACACGGACCCGCTGAATGATCTGCCGATCTATCTGGCGACCCTCTGTCTGGACATACGAACAGGCCCGCAGTTCCCCTGACCTCCCGAAACTGAAAACGGGCCGGCAAACAGCGTGCCGGCCCGTCTTCGCCTGCCCGCCCACTGCGGGCCCCTGACCCACTAGGTTTCAACGCATCATGCGCAAGCGAACGAGAGGAATCGCGCTCGCCTCTCTGGCCTCCCTGGCGGCTGTGGTCGGTTACGACGTCACCCAGAACCGCCGGGCGATTCTCCGCAACTTCCCGCTGGTCGGTCACTTCCGTTACCTGCTCGAGGGTTTCGGCCCCGAGCTTCGCCAGTACATCGTCACCTCGAACAACGAAGAGCGGCCGTTCTCCCGCGATCAGCGCCGCTGGATCAAGAACTCCTCGGAGGGTCAGCCGAGCGTCTTCGGCTTCGGCACCGACGATGAGGTCGAGGCGGTGGACAACCTGGTGATCATCAAGCACTCGCCCTTTCCGGCTCCCGCGCCGACCGGTGACGAACCCGGCGCCCAGCCCGACTTCGAGGTTCCGGCTGCGAAGGTCCTCGGTGCCGCGCACGGAAGAAAGCACGCCTTCCGGCCCGCCTCGGTCGTGAACATCTCGGGCATGAGTTTCGGCGCGCTTTCCCCGCCGGCTGTCGAAGCCCTGAACCGCGGCGCCGCAATCGCCGGCTGCCTGCAGAACACCGGCGAGGGCGGGATCTCGCCCTACCACCGCAACGGCGGGGAGCTGATCTTCCAGGTCGGCACCGGCTATTTCGCCTGCCGCGACGACGAAGGCCGCTTCAGCCTCGAGCGACTCCTGGAAACCGTTGAAGGGGCGCCGGTACGGGCGATCGAGATCAAGCTCTCGCAGGGGGCGAAGCCGGGGCTCGGCGGCCTGCTTCCGGCCGCGAAGGTGACCCCCGAGATTGCCGCTTGCCGCGGAGTCCCGGTCGGGGTCGACTGCGTCAGCCCGCCTTCGCACTCCGCCTTCGGCGACGTCGATGGCCTGATCGAATTCGTCGAGCAGGTGGCCGGGGCGACCGGCCTCCCGGTCGGGATCAAGTCCGCGGTCGGAGAGCTCGGGTTCTGGGAGGAGCTTGCCTCGCGCATGAACGCCACCGGTGGCGGGCCGGACTTCATCACGATCGACGGCGGCGAGGGCGGCACCGGCGCGGCGCCGCTGGCATTCGCCGACCATGTCTCGCTGCCCTTCAAACTCGGCTTCGCGAGCGCCTACTCGAGCCTTGCCCGGGCCGGCCTGGCCGGGGACATCGTCTTCATCGGTGCGGGGCGGCTAGGTTTCCCCGACGCCGCGCTGTTCGCTTCCGCGCTCGGCTGCGACATGTTCAACGTCGGCCGGGAAGCGATGATGTCGATCGGCTGCATCCAGGCGCAGCGCTGCCACACGGGAGGCTGCCCGGCCGGGGTGGCCACCCAGTCGCGCTGGCTGATGGGCGGGCTGGACCCGCAACTGAAATCGACCCAGGCCGCCAACTACATAGTCAACCTGCGGGCCGAACTGCTGGCCCTTGCCCGCAGCTGCGGCGTTTCCCACCCGGCGCAGGTCACCCCGGACCACATCGAGATCGTCTCCGAGCGCTACGGCCACGCTCCGCTGCGCGAAGTGTTCGGATATGAAGCCGACTGGCCGATTCCGGGCACCGTCGCCCCCGAACTGGCCGCCGACGCATAGGCGGGCAGGCCGGAATGGCGCCTGGATTCCAGTCGCTTCTGAGCGGGGGAGATCCCCGGTCTCTGGGCCGGGTCGACGAGGTGATCACGACGGTCCTCGATGATCCCGGTTCCTGCCGCGAACTTCTCGATTGCCTTTACGGCGAAGACGAGATCGTGCGAATGCGAGCCGCCGACGGGCTCGAGAAGGTGGCGGCCACACAGCCCGGGATCGTCGAACCCTTCCTGCCGGAGCTGCTCGGGCCGGTGGCCCGGATCGACCAGCCATCAGTCAAGTGGCACCTGGCCCAGATCTTCGGTGAAGTGGAACTCGGAGAGGCGGACCGGCAGCGGGCGACGGCGCTCGTCGAGGGCTACCTCGAAGATTCCCGCGACTGGATCGTGATCACCTGCTCGATGACGACCCTGACCGGTTTCGCGGCCAGTGACGCGGAACTCCGTGAGCGGCTGGTGCCCGTCTTGCGCCTGCACCTGGACTCGGACCGCAAGGCGATCGCCAAACGGGCCTCAAAGATGCTGGCGGAGCTTGGCGAAACCAGTTGAGGCTCAGCGGCCGGGCTCCGCTTCCACGCCGGTGAGGCGGATGCGAAAGACTTTCCCCGTGGCCAGCTACTCAACATCCGTAGAAAGCCCGAAGCCGGTCGAAGAAGCGTTCGACTACATGGCGGATTTCCGCAATGCGGAGGAATGGGACGAAAACACCTCATCGGTGAAACTGACCTCCGGCCAGGCCGGCCAGGCCGGTTCCGAATATGAGGTGATCACCGGCTTCGCCGGCCGGGACATGAAGCTCTCCTACCGGACGGTGGAGGTGGATCGTCCCTCGAAGGTCGTCTTCGAATCTTCGACCGGCATGGCGAAGATTCGCGACACGATCGAGTTCAGTGGAGACGAAAAAGGCTGCGAGGTGAAGTACGACGCCCGCATCCTGACCAACGGCTTGGCCAAGGTGATTGACCCCCTCTTCTCGCTGATCTTCAAGCGGGTCGGCGACCGGGCTGCCGCCAGTCTGCGGAAGGCCCTGGGCGCGCGTTGAGCATGCCCGCGCAAGGAGCCGGGCGCCGGTGAGCAGGCCGCCGGTAGCCGTCGTCGGGGCCGGGCTCGCCGGCCTGAAATGCGCCGGGCTTCTCGCCGATGCCGGCCATGAAGTTCTCGTGTTCGAAGCCTCAGACGGGGTCGGGGGCCGGGTCCGCACCGACGAGGTCGATGGCTTTCTGCTCGACCGCGGCTTCCAGGTGCTGCTTGCCGCTTACCCGGAGGTTCCCCGGACCTTTGATCTCGAGGCCCTTGACCCGGGTGAATTCGATCCGGGGGCGCTGGTCCGGCTAAATGGAAGGTTTTCGCCACTGCTTGATCCCCTCCGCCGCCCCGCCAAGACGATCGCCGCGGTGAGTTCGCCGGTGATCGGCATTGCCGACAAGCTGCGCGTTGCCCGCATGCGTCAGGAGCTGCTAGGCAAAGAGCCAGCCGAGGTTCTTTCCCGTCCTGACCGGACCGCACTCGAATCCCTGAAGGGCAGGGGCTTTTCACCGAACGCGATCGAAAGGTTCTTTCGCCCCTTTTTCGGCGGAGTGTTCATCGACCCGGACCTGGGGACTTCATCGCGCCTCATGGAGATCTTCTTCCGCTGCTTTTCGGCCGGTCCCGCGGTCCTGCCGAAGGACGGCATGGGGCAACTGGCCGCCAGCATGGCCGCGCGGCTTCCGGAAGGCTCGCTTCAGCTCGGCTCCCCGGTTCGCGAGGTTCGGGCCGATGGCGTCCTGCCCACCGACGGGGACTGGATCGAAGCGCTAGCGGTGGTAGTCGCGACCGACGAGCGTTCCGCTTCGAGATTAGCCGGCCTGCCCGAGCCCGAACCGGGCAGGGTGACGAGTTGTGTCTACTTCGACGCTCCCGCTGGCGAGATAAGCGGCAGAACCCTTTATCTCTCGCCGAGGGCCGCAGGGCCGATCAACGAGCTCGCCGTTCCCAGTGCGGTCAGCGCGGGTTATGCCCCGGCAGGAAGGTCGCTGGTTTCGGTCAGCGCGATCGGGGAAAACGCCCGGCGTGACGACCTCGAGGATGCTGTGAGCGCCCAGCTAGGCGAGTGGTTTGGAGCTGCCACGGTAGCCGGCTGGCGCCACCTCGGGACTCGCACCGTCGAGGACGCGCTGCCCGACTTCGGGCCGGGCCGCTTCCGGGCCGGCGGCCAGGATCCGGCACTTGATTCGGGGCTTTTCGTCTGCGGGGATTACCGCGAGTCGCCCTCGATCCAAGGAGCTCTTGTCTCGGGCCGCAAGGCGGCCGCGGCGGTGCGGGCAAAGCTGGCTCGCGCCAGGACCGAAGGCTGAACCTCGCGCAGAAACCTCTTTGCCGGAGGTTTCTGCGCTCGGTCGGTGCAAATCGAGATGGCAGTTTGGGGCGATAATGGGCCACTTCTGCCATCTCGATCCCTGCGGTTGATCAGTCGAGGTCGAAGCGGTCCGCGTTCATCACCTTCGTCCAGGCGAAGATGAAGTCGGTCACGAACTTGTCCTTCGCGTCCTCGGAGGCGTAGACCTCGGCCAGGGCGCGGAGTTCCGAGTTCGAGCCGAAGACCAGGTCAACCCGGGTACCGGTCCATCCCTTGCCGGGGGCCTCGAAGGTGGTCGAGTCCTCGTCGGCCGGCTTCCATTCCGTCTCGAAGGAGAGGAGGTTCACGAAGAAGTCATTCGTGAGGGTCTCCGGGCTGTCGGTCAGGACGCCGTGCTTCGAGCCGCCGGTGTTGGCGCCCAGCACCCGCAGGCCGCCGACCAGAACGGTCATCTCGGGCGCGGTCAGACCGAGCAGGTTGGCCCGGTCGAGCAGCAGGTACTCGGCCGGCAGCGCGTTGCTGCGGGCGTCGAAGTTGCGGAAGCCGTCCACCTTCGGTTCGAGGTAGCTGAACGACTCGACATCGGTCTGCTCCTGGGTCGCGTCGCCACGGCCCGGAGTGAACGGGACCGCGACCTCGTGGCCGGCCTTCCTGGCGGCCTCCTCGACCGCGACGCTGCCGGCCAGTACGATCAGGTCGGCGAAGGAGATCTGCTTCGAGTCGCTCGCCTGGTTGAAATCGGCCTGGATGCCTTCCAGGGTGGTGATCACCGTGGCGAGACTGGCCGGGTCATTGACCGCCCAGCTCTTCTGCGGCTCGAGCCTGATGCGGCCTCCGTTGGCGCCGCCCCGCATGTCACTCGAGCGGTACGAGCCGGCCGCGGCCCATGCGGCCGAGACCAGCTGCGAGATGGTCAGGCCGGACCCGAGGATCTTCTCCTTCAGGGTGGCGATGTCAACCTCGTCGACCAGTTCGTGCTCGACCGCCGGAACCGGGTCCTGCCAGATCAGGTCTTCCTCCGGGACCTCCGGGCCAAGATAGCGCTCCTTCGGGCCCATGTCGCGATGGGTCAGCTTGAACCAGGCCCGGGCGAAGGCATCCGAGAATGCATCCGGATCCTCGAGGAAGCGGCGCGAGATCTTCTCGTACTCGGGGTCGAACCTGAGCGAGAGGTCGGTGGTCAGCATGCGGGGCTCGCGGGACTTCGACGGATCGTCGGCCTCCGGCACCATGTCGGCTCCGCCACCGTTTACCGGGCGCCACTGCTGCGCGCCGGCCGGGCTTTCGGTCAGCTCCCACTCGTAGGCGAAGAGGATGTGGAAGAACTCGTTGTCCCAGCGGGTCGGGTGGTAGGTCCAGGTGACCTCCAGGCCGCTGCCGATGGTGTCGGCGCCGGCGCCGGTCCCGTAGCTGTTCTTCCAGCCGAGCCCCTGCTCCTCGAGCGGGGCCGCTTCCGGCTCGGGGCCGATGTAGGGCTCCGGGTCGGCGGCACCGTGGGTCTTGCCGAAGGTGTGGCCACCGGCGATCAGGGCGACGGTCTCCTCGTCATTCATCGCCATGCGGGCGAAGGTCTCGCGGATGTCTTTGGCGGCGGCGACCGGGTCAGCGTTGCCGTTCGGGCCTTCCGGGTTGACGTAGATCAGGCCCATCTGGACCGCGGCCAGCGGGTTGTCCAGATCACGCTCGCCGGTGTAGCGCTCGTCACCGAGCCACTCCTTCTCGGGGCCCCAGTAGACGTCCTCGTCCGGCTCCCACTCGTCGACGCGGCCGCCGGCGAAACCGAAGGTCTTGAAGCCCATCGATTCGAGGGCGACGTTGCCGGCCAGGATCATCAGGTCGCCCCAGGAAAGCTTGCGGCCGTACTTCTGCTTGACCGGCCAGAGCAGGCGGCGGGCCTTGTCCAGGTTGACGTTGTCGGGCCAGCTGTTGAGCGGTGCGAACCGCTGCTGGCCGTGGCCGCCGCCCCCGCGGCCGTCCATCACCCGGTAGGTGCCGGCCGAATGCCAGGCCATGCGGATGATCAGCGGCCCGTAATGGTTGAAGTCGGCCGGCCACCAGTCCTGCGAGGTGGTCAGGACTTCGTTGATGTCCTTCTTGACGGCCCCCAGGTCGAGGCTTTCGAACTCCGCCCGGTAATCGAAGTCGTCGCCGTAGGGATTGGTCTCGACCGGGTTCTTGGCGAGGATCTTCAGGTTGAGCCGGTTCGGCCACCAGTCGATGTTGCCGCCGCTTTCGGTCGGGTAGGGGAACCGGTCGTGAACGACCGGGCAGCCACCCGAGCTCTCTTCGTTGACTTCACCGATCACGGCGTCGGGCTGATCGTTCTGTTCAGACACGGGATTCCTTTCGGGGGGATTGCTCGTTGGTTGATTTGGCCGCGCAGTCGGGGCAGAGGCCCCGGTACACGACCTCCGCCTCTTCGATCACGAAGCCGTGATCCTCGGAAGCCGTAAGGCAGGGAGCCGAGCCGACCGCGCAGTCGACGTCGGCGATCGCGCCGCAGGAGCGGCAGACGACGTGGTGGTGGTTGTCACCGACCCGGGACTCGTACCTGGCCACCGAACCCGGCGGCTGGATGTGCTGGATCAGTCCGGCGCCGGTCAGGGCCCGCAGCACGTCGTAGACGGCCTGGTGGGAGACTTCGGGCACCTGGATCCGGGCCGCGTCGATGATCGTCGTCGTGTCTGCGTGCGGGTTGTCGTGGACCGCCGAAAGGACGGCCATCCGGGGCTGGGTCACGCGAAGCTCGGCGCCGCGCAGCAGGTTCTCGTATTCGACGGTCGAAGGCACCGCCGGTAGTTATACACCTTTTCTTGAACCGATCAAGTTAAGGCCTGCCGGGGCCTAATCGATGTCCGTGGGTCCGGGGGTCGGCTAGGCTCGGTTTGATGAGTGTGCTTACGCCGGAAGCGACGCGGTTGATCGAATCGGATGCCCTGGCCCACCTGGTCACCCTGAACCGCGACGGGAGCCCTCAGCTTTCCTGCGTCTGGGTCGGGCTCGACGGCGATGAGATCGTCAGCGGCCACATGATGAAGCGGCTGAAGCTGAAGAACGTCGAGCGGGATCCGCGGATCGTGCTTTCGATCGAGTCTCCTTCCGCCAACGAGATGGGCTTGAAGGAGTATCTCGTGGTCCACGGCAGCGCCCGCGTCGAGGAGGGCGGGGCAGCGGCGCTGCTTCAGCGTCTGGCTCACATATATATGGGTCCCGACGCGGTCTTTCCGCCTCCGGGAATCGATGCGCCCGGCTGGGTGCTTCGCATCACCCCGGAGCGCCTCGGCGGCGTCGGCCCCTGGGCCTGACTCCGACGGTCGAGGTCCGGGTTGTCATAACTCGAGAAATTCGGCTTCCTGGCAAGAAATTCGTGCAGGATCGAACACTGTTTGGTAAGGTCGCAAGTGTATGGGGGCACACGACAGGCATGTGGGTGGAATGA
>JAIBCJ010000086.1 GCA_019694145.1 Solirubrobacterales bacterium
CTGATGCTGGCTGCTCCTGCTTCGGCGCAGAAGCTGGTCACGATCGATGCTTCCAGCGACTATGTGGATCCCTCGAACCAGCATCTGGCTGGTCCGGTGACCGAAAACATGGGCCCCCACCCCGGCAAGCTGATGGCCAACGTGCTGCTGCCGGACGGTTACACGCCGAAGAAGCGTTACCCGCTGCTGCTCCTCCTTCACGGTTCCGGCGAAAGGTTCGACTCCTGGGCAGACCCGCTGCTCGGGGACATCAGGAACACCGCGAAGGGCCTGAACGCGGTGATCGTCATGCCGGAAGGCGCGCAGGGTTTCTACACCGACTGGTGGAACGAAGGCGAGCGCAGTGGCCCGGCCTGGGAGGACTACATCCGCGAGTCCCTGCTGCCGATGATCCAGAGCAGGTTCAGCATCCGGCCCGAGCGCCGCTACCACGCGATCGCCGGATTCTCGATGGGCGGCTACGGCACCTGGCTGACCGCCTCGCAGCTGCCGGGATTCTTCGGCACGGCGGTGCCGCTATCGGCCTTCGCCTCGATCCGCACCTTTGAATCGACCCTCGCCTTCGCGACGGCGGCCGGCGGCACCCCTTACGCCCAGGTGTACGGCGACCCGACCGGTTTCTACGCGGAAGGGCATGATCCGATCGCGCTTGGACCGAACCTCGCCTTCACCAATCTCGACGTGTTCACCGGCGACGGTGAACCCGACCCGGAGGTCCGCCCCCAGAACGATCCGTCCAACCCTGGCTACGTGACCGATGGCGACGGGGTCAGCCTCTACCTCGAAAGTGTGCTGAAGACGCAAAACGATGCGGCCGTGGCGGCCATGGAGGCTTCCGGGAACAAGAACGTCGACTACACCGTCCACAAGGGCAGCCACGACTGGGAGTTCTGGCGCCCCGACCTGAAAGCGGCGATCGCCAAGGGCTTGTTCCGCCCCACCCCCGCCCGGCCAGCCAACTGGTCCTACCGCACCGCCGCCTCCGAAGGCCAGGCCTGGGACATCTACTTCAACTTCAGCCCGGCCCCGACCGCAGTCACCACCTTCAAGCGGACCGGAAACAGGCTCAAGGTGACCGGCGAGGGCGAAATGACGATCTTCGACGGCAACGGCTGCTCGTTCTCGGCTGACCTGCCCTTCACCCGCACCCTGTCGGAGAAGCCCTGCCGCAGTCTGAAGCTGCAGGCGAAGGGCGGCGGACTGCGCAAGGGCAGGACCGGCACGATCACCGTGACCGTCAAGGGCATGAACTACACCGGAGTGACGAAGCCGGTCGACGCGGTCAAGGTCGAAGCCGGCGGCGCCTCGGCCATCACCGCCTACAACGGCAAGGCAACCCTGAAGGTCAAGCCGAAGCAGTCCGGCAAGCTCACCGTCAAGGTGGCGAAAGACGGATTCCGGCCGGCCTCCGCAAAGCTGAACGTCCGGAAGTAGCCGCCCGGTTCGTTCAGCCGAGAATCCGCGCCGTTTCGACCCGTCGAAGCGCCGGCTTCCGGTTGACGCCGAAATAGTCCTGGAGATCCTTGACCGGGTCGGCCGGGTTGGAGGAAAGTCTCTTCCGAACCTGGTCGATCGGCATCAACATCGCCGCCGAGAAAGTGTTCGCCTCGGCCTCCGGCACCGGCCTCGGGACCGGGTCGTTCTGGTCGACCTCACCGGTTTCACTCTCGCCGTTTTCGATCTCGCGACAAAAGATCCTGGGCTCCCGGCTCTGGTGCATCACGAAGTGGCCGAGTTCGTGGCCAACCGTGAATCGGTGCCGTCGCGAACCCCAGTCGTAATCGAGTTCGCCCTTGCTGACCCAGATTTCACCGTCAGCGCAAATCAACAGGCCGGATAGCCCGTAGTGACCGTCGGGATCCTCACCGATCGCTTCGCGCATCGCTTCCTCACTGACCACGCGCACCCGGAGGTTGTAGATCTCGCGGGCGATCAGGTCGATTGGCACCGGCAGGCTGCGGCCATCCCAGACCCATGCGGGAACGCAGGCCCTGATTTCCTGAACCTCTTCCTCTATCCGGGCAAGCTCGGCAGGCTCGAGCGTGGTTACGAGCCTGTTCGGGTCTCTGATCTCCTCCGGCACGCAGGCGATTGTAGAAGGCGGGTCAGCCGCCAGTGAAAAGCTCGTCGATTCGATCTGGTCTGGACGGTTCCGACCGGGATTCAGAATCCGGCACGGCCTGACCGATTACGCCGGGAACGATCGAAGCATCCTCGGCCAGATCGACCTGATCCAGGGAACGGGCAAAAACCGGTCCTGATGAAGCGCCATACCTGGAACCAAGCGAACCGGCCGCCTCCTTCAATGACTCCGGTTCAACGCCGAGAATCGCGGCCAGTGCCGAATAGAGTTTTCCGTCCAAGCCGCTGGCCGGCAGCGAACCCCATTCGAGCCGGTGGTAGTACTCGTCGATCTTTTCCTGCTCTTGTGGGGTGGCCTCAAAGGTTTTTGCCAAAGCGGCAACCACCGCAGCCTGGGTCTTGCCTGCCTTCTGTCTCAGCAGGGCGAGATGTTCGGAAAGACCGCCTGCCGGAGCCGAAACCTCGTCGAGGACCTTCTCGAAGACCGCGTTGAATCGGGGGTCACCCGGGTCCGGGCTTGACTCGGGCCCGGTTGCCACGAAGGACTCGATCAGAGTTTCGAGGGACTTCCGTTCGCTCCCTTCGAAACGCTCGAGGAAAGGCGACGGATCGCCGTGGCCCTTGCGGAACTCGGCCACGTACTCGTCGAATGCGTGGATGACCGGGTCCGGGGTTTCCTCGAAATCGTTCATGCGTCGTCCTGCATTGCCTTTTCGATGTCCTGCCGAAAACGGGAGAAGATCTTGTCGACGTTGGTGAAAGACATTTTCTGGTCGCTGCTCATTTCGGCAACCTCTTTCGAGGAATACCCTTTCATCCGCAATCGGATCACTTCCTGCTGGACCTCGTTCCGGGTTTCAAGAGTCTGCTCAATCAGCATTTCGACCTCGACGCCGCCGGTGTCATCGGGGTTGCCGAGGTTCGTCGGCCCCCAGTCCTCATCTTCCTTCGGCTGTTCGCCCAGCGGGACCATCCTGGGGGTCTTTTCCTTGTCCCTGTAGAAGTCGGCGATCCGCCGTCCGGTGACGGTTCGCATCCACTCGACCATCTGGCCGGTACTCCGGCCCCGAAACTTGCCAATGCCCTTGATGATGCTGACGAACGCCCGGCTGACGATCTCGTCCCGGTCGTTGGCATTGGACTTCCTGCTGACCCAGTACTCGACAAGCCCGAAGCGGCGCCCGACAAAGAGTTTGAGGGTCTCCTCGAAAGCGTCCTGTTTGCGCGCATCCCGGGCAGCAACAGCGTGGGAGATGAGTTCGTCATCTTTCAGTCTCGCCAGTTCATGTTCACTGATCGGCTTGAAGTTCAAGCTTGTCCCGGAGGTCGTTGCCTTCGCATTCCTTCTGACATGGCCCTGAAATCCGCTCGCGGACGCCCGGAACCAAGTGCCAAGATACCGGCTGGGTCGGCTACAGTCAGCCCATCTCCCGCGGCGCACAGAACGCAGTCTGGCCCGAATCGGAACCAGGTGAATCCGATCGTCGCTCCTTTGCCGAAGCCGAGCGGTCGCCGTTCTGGCTTTCCGGGCCGCGACCCGAACCGCACCACCCTCTCGAAGGTTCCTCCGAGGCGGATCTGGTCGTGGTCGGGGGCGGGCTGACCGGGCTCTGGGCGGCGGTCCGGGCGAAGGAACGCAACCCGGCCCGGGAGGTCGTGCTGATCGAGCGTGAACAGCTTGCGACCGGGGCGAGCGGACGCAACGGCGGCTTCATGTCTTCCTCGCTGGTCCATGGCCTCGGCAATGGCCTCGCCCGCTTCCCGGATGAGGTGCCGCTGCTCGAGAAGCTGGGCCTGGAGAATCTGGCCGGGATCGAGAAGGTAATCGAGGAGCAGGGGATCGACTGTGACCTGAGGAAGCCCGGGGCGATCGAGGTCGCGGTGACCGACGCCCAGGTGGCCGACCTTCAAGGCGGGGTCGAAGAGCTGGCCGGGTACGGGCACGAGGCAGTGATGCTCGACGGCGAGGAGATGAGGGCCGAAGTGAACTCGCCGATCTACCGCGGCGGCCTCTGGCAGAAGTCAGGCGAGTGGTCGGTCGATCCGGTCCGGCTTTGCGACGGCCTGGCCGCCTATGCCGAACGGCTCGGGGTGCGAATTCACGAGTCGACCCCGATGGAAGGCTTCGAGGAAACCGGGGGCGGAGTCGAAGTCCGCACCGCGAACGGCTCGATCAAGACCGAAAGGGTGCTGCTCGCGACCTCGGCCTTCAGGGTGCCGGTCCGGCAGATTCGCCACCGGGTGATCCCGGTCTACGACTATGTGCTGGTAACCGAGCCACTGACCCGCGCCCAGTGGGTCTCGCTCGGCTGGCAGAACCATCAGGGAATGTCGGACTGCTCGAACCAGTTCCACTACTACCGGCCGATCGACGGCGGGCCGGCGGCCGCGACCGGCCAGGCGGCCGGGGGCCGGATCCTCTGGGGCGGCTACGACGCGATCTACAACTTCGGCGGCAAGGTGGAAACTGCCGCCTACCAGCGGGACCGCAGCTTCGCCGGCCTCGCCCAGCGTTTCTTCACCGCCTTCCCGCAACTGGAAGGGGTCCGGTTCTCCCATCGCTGGGGCGGCGCGATCGACACCTGCTCGCGCTTTTTTGCCTTCTACGGCACCACGATGGGCGGCAAGGTCGGCTGGGCGGTCGGCCACACCGGCCTCGGGGTCGGAGCCAGCCGGTTCTCGGCCGAGGTCGGTCTCGACCTGATCGACGGGGTCGACAACGAGATCACCCGGCTCGACTACACGCGGTCGAAACCGATGCCGTTCCCGCCCGAACCGCTTCGCTACGGCGTCGTCCAGTTCACCCGCAGCCGCATCGCCGCCGCCGACCGCAACGACGGTCGCCGCGGACTCTGGCTCCGCACCCTCGACCGCTTCGGCCTCGGCTTCGATTCCTGAGTCGACTACTTTCTCGCGGCCAGCTTCAGGGCTGCCTTGAAGAGCCCGGGAGCCTTGATCGACCCCCAGCCGCTTGCCGCGTCGAATCCGGTCTTGGTGTAGCAGCAGCCGAGCGCCTTGCCGCCACCCTGATCGGCCGGGATCGCGGCGCCCACGTCGTTGTTGCCGGCAACGACGTCGCGGAACACGGAGGATGCCCCCTGGCTCTTGCCGAGCTTGTAGAGGAGCGGATTCGCGAACCCGATCGGCTTGCGGCCGGACTTCCCGAGTTTCTGGGAAACCAGGGTCAGGAGCGCGGCGGTCAGCGGGGTCGCTGCCGAGGTGCCGCCGACCGGCTGCCAGCCGCCGTCCGGCCAGTACTGATTCGCGCATTCACCGGCGACCCCGGCTGTGCAGTAGACGCTGTAGCCGGGAACGCTGTCAGCGAGGGCAGCGACGTCGGGCACGGCGCGGGTCAGACCGTAATTCCTGAACCGCTTGGTCCCCTGCTGGTACCAGGGGCGCCGGGTGGCGAGGATGCTGAAGCCGCCCCCGCCGCCGGACGGACCGAGTGAACCGTCGTTCCAGACGAACTCCTGCGAGATGCCGTTGTTGGCGTCAAGTTCGAGGTTCGTTCCGCCAACGGCGGTCACCCACTCGAGGCTGGCCGGATCGCTGACCGTGAGCAGCGGCAGGGTCGATGAATTCCCCTCGCGCGAGCACTCGGCGGAGCCGTTGTCCCCGGCCGCCACCGCCACCGAGATGCCGGCACCGGCCGCGACCGCGAACAGGTTGCCTAGCGCGCGGCGGTATGAAAGCTGTCGCCAGAGGGTCGGTTCGCAGGCGCCCAGCGAGATCGAGATCGCCGCCGGCTTCTTCTGGTTTGCGAGGGCGCGGCCGACCATCAGCATGATCCCGGCCTCGCTGCCGGGCCCTTCGTAAACGTCGATCCCGGCAAGCTGCGGAGCGACCGCCGTGATCACTTCGAGATCGAGGGTGGTTTCGGCGCCGGGCGCCAGCGGCTTCTTGTAGTAGACCGGGTAGACCCTGGTCGGCGGGACCCGCTTGCCGTAGCAGTCGCCGTAGGCCTCGATGTCGGACCGCTTGAAGCCGTCGATCTCGATCACCGCAATCCGCCGGCCCTGACCCTTGAATCCCTGCTGGTTGAGGTCACTGATGCCGTAGGCGTCGAGGAACTGGTTGGGGGTGAAGTTGCGGTTCGGTTCACCGATCGCGGTGGCTCCGCGCTGACCGGCCGCGCAGCCCGCCTGGGTTCCGGAATGGGGTCGGGCCGAGCTGCCCTCGGGGAAGGGACTGCCCGACGGCTGAGGCGGGAATTTGCCCGCAGTCGAGTACTTCTCCGGATCCGGGTCGAGGAAGTCAAGGCTGCTTGCCACGCCCCGCAGGGCGGGAGGCACCGACCCCGGGCCACCCTGACGGGCAACCGAGGCCGAGGCGGACGGAGCGAGGTAGCTTCCGGCCTGGTTCAGGTCCATGCTCACCAGTACGTTCTGATGCGCACCGTCGAGCGTGGCCCGCATGCCCCGGGAACGGAAGTAACGCAAGGCCCGCCTGGCGGCCTTCGATCGGGCGCCGAACTTCTTGACGATCCTGCTCACCGGTAGGTACTGCCCGTAGTTGTCGCTATTCGGACTGCTGACCGACCTCGCGAACTTCTGCAACCCGGCGGGATGGTGAAGCTTGAGCATCGCCATCGCGTAGGCGTTCTTGTTGGCGGCACCGGCATTCGATGTGACCAGCGCCCCACATGAAAGAACGATCAGCATGAACAAAGTGAGGAAGCGCGAAAAAGCCGACATGGCCGGCAAGTTCCCGCCTGGACCGCAGGTCAAACGCTATTCGTACGAAACGGCTTCCAGCACGTCGAGCTTGGCCGCCTTGCGGGCGGGGTAGATCGCGGCGATCACTCCGGCCAGCGCCGTGAGAATCAGGATGATGATCAGGGTGCCGACCGGGTAGCTCAGTTCGAAGCCGTCACCGCCGAGCGGGATGCCGATCAGGAAGGCGAAGATGACGCCGACGATCAGGCCGGAGACGGCCCCGATCACGGCCGTGATCACCGCTTCGTAGCGAACCATCCGCTTGACCTGACGGCGTGACATCCCGACCGCCCTGAGCATGCCGAGTTCGCGGGTTCGCTCGTAGATCGAGAGGATCAGCGTGACCACGATGCCGACCAGCGAAACGATCACGGCCAGCGCGAGCAGCACGTAGATCATCGCCAGAAGTCCCTTGATCTGGGACTTCTGCTGTTCCTTCAGTTCGCCCTGGTTGAGCACGTCGACGGTCGGGAAGTCCTGAGCCGTCAACGCGTCCTCGATCGCGGTCTGGGTCTTGTCGAGATCGGCACCGGGGTCGAGTTTGACCAGACCGACCGCATCGGACTTCTGGTCGAAGTCCCGCTCCATCGCGCCCTGGTCGATGATGCCCTCGCCGGCCAGCGCGATGCTGTCGGTCTTCATGATCGCGTTGATCTGGAAGGGGAATTTCCGGCCCTTCTGTGAGGTCAGGGTGACTCTGTCTCCCACCCCGACATCCAGCGAGTCGGCGAGCTTGTTGCCGATCACGATCTGGCCGTCGGTCAGACCGGTCAGATCCGAATCAGAACCTTCCTCCCACTCGACCGTGTAGACCTTGACGATGTCGGCCGGATCGACCGAGGAGATCGCGGCCGTCTTGCCATCGACCTTCGCCGATACGTAACGGACGCCGGAAGCGGCTTCCACCCCGTCGACCTTCTGGACAACCTTGATCGCGCCGGCGGGAAACGGCAGGATGCCGCCCTGACCCTGCAGGGTGATCTCGCCCGGAAGCTGGTCGTCGATCACCTTGTTCACGGACGAACTGAGGCCGGAAGCAAAGATCGTGACGAAGGCGATCAGGGCGAGCCCGATCATCAGCGCCGCGGCGGTGACCGCGGTGCGTGACGGGTTTCGCTGGGCGTTCTCGCGGGCGAGGCGGCCGGTGAGGCCGCCGAACCGCTCCAGCGGCGCACCGATGATCCGGGCCGCGGGCGAAACCAGCTTGGGGGCGAAGATCGAGATCGCGATCAGCACGCAGACCGCTCCGGCTCCGATCTGGGCGGCGCCGCTGCCGCCGTCCTTGCCACTGATCAGGGTCATTGCGATCAGGGCCAGGCCGAGCACCCCGAGCAGAACAGCGATCACCGTTCTGACGACGACCCGGTTCCTGCCTCCAACCACCAGGTTTTCCGAGAGCGCCGCGATCGGTGGCACCTGGGTCGAGCGGAAGGCCGGGATCAGCGATGAGACCAGGGTCACGCCGACCCCGATCAGGAGCGACACGATGATCGTGCGGGGCAGAACCTGAAGCGAGTTCGCGGGAAGCTCCGCCCCCACCGCCTTGAGCACTGCGCTCAGGCCTGCGGCCAGGCCGTAACCAACCACGAGCCCGAGCAGGGATCCGACCAGGCCGATGATCAGACCTTCGATCACTACCGTTCTCAGGATCTGGCCACGGCTGGCCCCCAGGGTACGGAGCATTCCGAACTCACGGGTCCGCTGGGCGACCGTGATCGAGAAGACGTTGAAGATCACGAACGAACCGACGAACAGCGCGATTGCCGCGAAGGCGAGAAGCGCGATGGTCAGGAACTGGAGGCTGTCACGGATCTCGCTTGCGTTCCGATCGGCGTTTTCCTGCGCGGTCTCAACCCGCAGGTTCTTCGGCACGACCTCGGAGACCCGGTCGCGCAGTTCCTCCGACGAGATACCGCTGTCGGCGGCGATCGAGATCTGGTCGTATTCGCCGACCTTTCCGGTCACTCGCTGGGCGACCGGCAACTGAACCTGGGCAATCGAGGAACCGCCGAAGGAGGCACCGCCAAGCTGGGTGAGACCGACGACCCTGAAGGGAACCGCCTTGTCGGTGCCGACCAGCTCGATCGTGTCGCCAAGCTCGATTCCCTTCCGGTCGGCGGCGGCTTGATCGAGGGTCGCCTCGTGGGCATTGGTCGGCGGGTGACCTTCGGGATAGGTGACAGCCTCGAATACCTTTGGGCCGGTCGAGGCAATGAACTGGGGAGAGAAACCCGCGCCGATTGAATCGCCCTGGTCGTCGAGAATCGCGCCCTGGGTGAAGATCGAACCGGCGGCCACCTTCACGCCGTCGACCTGGTCGACCTTCTTCAGGATCTTCGCCGGGAAGGCAGGGGTGCTGCCGTCCTGCTGGTCAACCTCGGATTTCGCCGTCACCACCACGTCCGTGCCGGCCAGCGATTCGTTGAAGATCTGGTCGAACGCCTGGTTGGTGGTGTCGGTCAGGATGTAGGTGCCGGCGACCAGGGCGATGCCGAAGATCACCGCGACCGCGGTCATAAGCGACCGCCACTTGCGGGCCCAGAGGTTCTTGAAGGTCAGGCTGAGCATGGTGCGGCTCCGGTCCGGACGGGCCTAGGCGAGGGTCTTCAGCAGCTCGATCACGTTGTCCGCCGAAACCGGCGGCGCGTCATGCACCAGTTTGCCGTCGCGCAGGGCGATCAGCCGGTCGCCGTGGGCGGCCGCGTCGGGTTCGTGGGTGACCATGATCACCGTCTGCCCCACCTCGTCAACCGCGGCCCGAAGCATCGTCAGCACGTCCTCGGATGCCTTCGAGTCGAGGTTTCCGGTCGGCTCGTCGGCGAAGAGCACGGCCGGCTTGGTGACCAGGGCCCGGGCCACCGCGACCCGCTGCTGCTGGCCGCCGGAAAGCTCCGAAGGCCGGTGTTCGCGCCGGTCACTCAGACCAACCCGGTCGATCACCTGGTCGACCCACTCCTGGTCGGGCTTCTTGCGGGCGATCGAGAGCGGCAGCAGGATGTTCTCCTCGGCCGTCAGCACCGGCAGCAGGTTGAAGAACTGGAAGACGAAGCCGAGCTTGTCGCGCCGGAGCTGGGTCAGCTCGCCGTCATCGAGCCCGGTGATGTCGGTCCCTTCGATCTCGACCGTGCCCGCGGTGGGCTTGTCGAGGCCGGCGAGGATGTGCATCAGGGTCGACTTGCCGGAACCGGAAGGGCCCATGATGGAAGTGAAACGGCCCTTTTCGAAGGTCACGTCCACCCCGTCGAGGGCACGCACCTCCGCCTGGCCTTCGCCGTAGACACGTTCGACGCCGACGGCCTTGACGATCGGACTCTCGGAGGACTGGGACTGACTGGGAGCGGCAAGAGTGGATTCCATCCCCGCCAACCTAACACCCGCGAAATTTCCGGACGTTCGGTTAGCCCCCCAAAGCCTCCAAA
>JAIBCJ010000087.1 GCA_019694145.1 Solirubrobacterales bacterium
GCTGGAAGTCGTGGCCGGCAACGGGAACGGGGGAGAGTAGTGCCAGGACTCGTCCCCGGCCTGCCCCTGGCCGACACCAACTACGTCGACGCGACCTGGATCATGATCGTCAAGTCGATCGTGATCTTCCTGGTCATGCTGCAGATCGTCCCGATCCTGCTGCTGGTCGAACGCAAGCTGCTCGGTCGTTTCCAGCAGCGCTACGGCCCGAACCGGGTCGGTCCCTTCGGCATGATCCAGCCGCTGGCCGACGTCGGCAAACTGCTCTCCAAGCAGGCCTTCCGGCCCAAGGGCGCCGTGCCCCTGCTCTATGAACTGGCCCCGGCCCTGACCATCATCTCCGCCGTTTTGACGATGGCGATCCTGCCCTTCGGGGACGTCAAGGGTGACGTCGGCTTCTACGGGATCGACGTGCCGATCGGGATCCTCTACTTCTTCGCCTTCAGCTCGATCGCCTTCTACGGGTTGCTGCTCGGGGGCTGGGCGTCGGGCTCCAAGTACTCCTTCCTCGGGGCGATGCGCAGCGCCGCCCAGCTGATCTCCTACGAGATCGCGATGGGCCTCTCGCTGCTAGGCGTGGTGATGATGGCCGGCTCGCTTTCCCTGGTCGACATCGTCAAGGCCCAGGGCGAGATCTGGTACGTCGTGCCCCAGTTCGTCGGCTTCCTGATCTTCCTGGTCGGTGGTTTCGCCGAAACCAACCGCCCGCCCTTCGACCTGCCCGAAGCGGACGCCGAGCTGGTCGCCGGCTACGGCACCGAGTACGGCGGCATGCGGTTTGGCTCCTTCATGTTCGCCGAGTACATGGAGATCCTGATCGTCTCCGGCATCGCCTCGACCATGTTTCTCGGCGGCTGGATGGGCCCCGGCCCGGGCTGGCTCGATCCGATCTGGATGCTCTTCAAGATGTGGATGCTGGCCATGTTCTTCATCTGGATCCGCGCCACCCTGCCCCGCTTCCGTTACGACCAGCTGATGAGCTTCGGCTGGAAGATCCTGCTTCCCCTCGCGACCCTGAACGTCCTCGTCACGGCAATCCTGGTGGTGGTCACATGAGCATCCGTCCCGACGAGATCAAGGTCGTCTCCCGCGGTCCCGAACCGGGGGGAATGGGTGGCGCCTACCGTGCCTTCGGCGAGACCCTGCGCGGCCTTCGCACCACGATGGGCCGGCTCTTCGAGAAGCCGGTCACGATCCAGTACCCGGAAGAGAAGACACCGGTCTACCCGCGCTTCCGCGGACGCCACAAGCTTCACAAGTTCGAGGATTCGGGGCTCGAGAAATGCGTCGGCTGCTCGCTTTGCGCCGCCGCCTGCCCGGCCGAATGCATTCGCGTGGTCGCGGCCGAGAACGATCCCGAGAACCGGGTCTCCGGTGGCGAGCGCTACGCCTCGGTCTACGAGATCAACCTCGCCCGCTGCATCTTCTGCGGCTATTGCGAGATGGCCTGCCCCTTCGACGCGATCACCATGGGCCACGACTACGAGATGGCCGACTACAACCGCTCGGACCTGATTTTCACCAAGGAGATGCTGCTGGCCGAGCCGATCGAACGGACTCCGCTGCGGGGAGAGGGCGAGTAGTGGAAGAGATCGCCTTCTTCATCGGCGCGATCGGCGCCCTGGGTGCGGCAATCGCGGTGATCGCGGTCCGGAACCCGTTCTACAGCGTGCTGGCCCTGGTCATCCACCTGGTCTTCCTGGCCGGGATCTTCCTGCTCTTGATGGCCCAGTTCCTGGCCGCCGCCCTGATCGTCGTCTACGCCGGTGCGGTGATGGTGCTCTACGTCTTCGTCGCCGCCTACGTCGGCGGCATAGAGGAGCCCAAATGGGACTCCTCGCCGGAGCTCAGGATCGTCGGGCCGATCCTTGCGGTGGCCCTTTTCATCGCGGTTTCGATCGCCATTCTCGGCTCCGGGCTTTCCGCGCTCGGCACCCCCGGCCCGGATGACGTGCCTTCCGGCTTCGGCACGCCGGAAGCGGTCGGCCACCTGATGATGGAGGACTTCCTGATCGCCTTCGAAGCGGCCTCGCTGCTTCTGCTGGTCGCTGCGGTCGCGGCAATCGTGCTGGCCGGCCGCCGCCGTGAGGACCGTCCTTCCGATCTTTCGAAGCGCAAGTCCATGGTCGCCCGGGACGAGAACGTGAACGCCGCGATCGCCGGGGATCCGGCCGCCGGCAGGAGCGAGGAGGCCTGATGGACATCGAGTGGTACCTGATCCTTTCGGCCCTGCTCTTCACGGTCGGGTTCATCGGGGTGCTGGTGCGCCGCAACCCGGTGGTGATCCTGCTCTGCCTCGAGCTCATGCTGAGCGCCGGGGCCCTGGCCCTGCTCGCTTTCAGCCGCATGCTGGGCAACCAGGATGGCCAGGTCTTCGTGCTGATCGTGCTCGTGGTGGCGGCCTGTGAGGTCGTGGTCGGGCTCGGGCTGGTCGTCGCGATGTATCGCCGACGGCTGCCGCTCGACGTCGACGAGATGAAGGAGCTCAAGGGATGACCGCCACCTGGGCCTGGCTCGTCCTGCTGCTGCCCCTGCTCGGTTCGATGACCATCGGACTGACCTTCAGGGTGCTGCCGGCCCGCACCGCCGGGCTGATCGGCGTCACCGCGATCGTCGCCGCCTTCGTCTGCGGCATCCTCGCCCTGATCGGTCTGCAGGGTGAACCTTCGGAGTCCCGGCACGTCGCCTCGAGCCTCTGGGAGTACGCCAGCGTGGGCGGACTTTCGATCGACCTCGGGATCTATGTCGACCCGCTTTCGATCTTCATGGTGCTGGTCGTCACCGGCGTTTCCAGCCTGATTCACATCTACTCGTACAGCTACATGAAGTCGGATCAGGGCTACCACCGCTTCTTCAGCTACCTGAACTTCTTCGTCTTTTCGATGCTGGTCCTGGTCCTGGCCGGCAACTTCATCATGCTGATCGTCGGCTGGGCCCTGGTCGGCTTCGCTTCCTACGCGCTGATCAGCTACTGGTACCGCCGGAACACGGCGACCAAGGCCGGCATGAAGGCCTTCGTGATCAACGTGATCGGCGACATCGGCCTTTACCTCGCGGCGATCCTGATCTTCAAGAACATCGGTTCGGTCGATTACGGCACGGTCTTCGAGAAGGCGCCGGAAGTGTTCACCACCAACGAGTGGGAGATCGTCGCGATCTGCCTCTGCCTGCTGGTCGGCGCCTTCGCCAAGTCCGCCCAGATGCCGTTCCACACATGGCTCGCCGACGCCATGGAAGGCCCGACCCCGGTTTCCTCCCTGATCCACGCGGCGACCATGGTCACGGCCGGCGTCTACCTGATCGCCCGCTGCCACTCGCTCTTCGAGCTTGCTCCGACCGCGGCGGACGTCTCCGCCTGGGTCGGGCTGGTCACGCTGCTGATCGCGGGCACGATCGCGATCGCGGTCACCGACCTGAAAAGGATAATCGCCTACTCGACCATGAGCCAGATCGGCTACATGTTCGTCGGGGTCAGTATCGGGGCCTACTCGGCCGGGATGTTCCACCTGATGACCCACGCCTTCTTCAAGGCACTGCTCTTCATGGCGGCCGGTTCGTTCATCTCGGCGATGGCGAACATGCAGGACATCGACAGGATGAAGGGCTTTCGCAAGGCGATGCCGTTCACCGCGGCGATGATGATCATCGGGGCCCTGGCCCTTTCCGGCTTCCCCGGCACCTCGGGCTGGTTCTCGAAGGACGAGATCATCGACTTCGCGCATTTCCGCGGCGGCATGTACGACTGGATGTGGGTCGGAATGCTGGTCGGCGCCTTCATGACCGCGGTCTACTCGTTCCGGATCATCTTCCGGATCCTGCCCGGCCCGCCCTGCGAGGAGGCCGAGTACCTCGAGGAGCACGGTCACGTGATCCACGGTGAGCCGAAGAACCCGGCCACCGGCGAGCTGGAGGACACCGAGGTCGGCTACCCCGGCGAGGAGCATCACATCGCCGAGCAGGCCGGCGGGATGAAGTTCGCGATGGCGGTGCTCGGCGTGCTGGCCCTGATCGCCGGCGTGCTTCAGATCCCCGGGCTCGACGACGTGGTCACCAAGTTCCTCGAACCGACCTTCGAGAACTCGGTCTTCTCCCACATGCATCCGACCACCAGTGAATCCTGGATCGGCCTCGGCGAGGGTGCCCTGATTTCGCTGGCCGGCATCGCCACCGCCTGGCTGCTCTACATCAAGCGGCCCGACCTGCCGGTCCGGTTCCGCGAGCGCTTCAGGTGGATCCACACCCTCACGGTCAACAAGTGGTACGGCGACGAGATCATCGATTTCCTGATCGTGAATCCGGTCAAGGCGATCGGTCGCTTCTGCAACCGCGCCTTTGAGCGTTTCGTGATCGACGGTGCCACCACCGGGGTCGCCGGACTTACCCGTTCGGCCGGCGCCGCGGTTCGTGACATGCAGTCCGGCCTGCTTCGCGGCTACGCCGTGCTGATGCTCTTCGGCATCCTCGCGATCGTCATCTACTTCCTGATCCGGAGCATCTGATGCTGAGTTCGATCATCTGGACTCCGCTTCTCTTCGGCCTGATCGGGCTGCTGGTCCCCCGGCGTTTCGCCGCCTGGGTCGCGGCGCTCGGCGCGGTGATCACGCTCGGCCTCTCGATCGGAGTGCTGGCCGGCTTCGACCCCGATGGCGGCATGCAGTTCGTCACCGACGTCTCCTGGATCCCCGGCCTCGGCGTCGATTACAGCCTCGGCATCGACGGGGTCTCGATCTTCCTGGTCATGCTGACCGCGATCGCCTGGATCCCCGCGATCGGTTTCTCGGCCCTGCGGGGGACCGAACGGCCGGCCCTCTTCTACCTGATGCTGCTGGCCGGCGAAACCTCGACCCTCGGCGCCTTCCTCGCCCAGGACCTGCTGCTCTTCGTCCTCTTCTTCGACCTGATGATCGTGCCCTTCTACTTCCTCTTCGGGATCTGGGGCCGCGACCGGGGTGGCGAAAGCGACCCGGAAGGAAGTCCCGGAAACGGACCGGTCACGGTGCAGTCAGCGACCCTGAAGATGATCGTCTTCACCCTGATCGGCTCGCTGCTGATGCTGGTCGGAGCGATTGCCGCCGCGGTGATCGCGGCCGACGGGGGAGAGCTGACTTTCTCGATCCAGACGATCGTCGCCCGCGGCCTGCCCGAGGGTTCCCAGAACTGGATCTTCTGGTTCTTCGCTGCCGCCTTCCTGGTCAAGATGCCGGCCTTCCCGCTCCACGGCTGGATGCCCGACTCCTACCGGGCGGCGCCGCTGCCGGCCCTGGCGGTCTTCTCCGCCGTGCTCTCGAAGGTGGGCGCTTACGGCTTCCTCAGGGTCGTGCTGCCGATGATGCCCGACGCTGCCGACCTCTTCCAGACGACGATGCTGGTCCTCGCGATCGCCTCCATCCTCTACGGCTCGGCGATGGCCTTCACCAAGACCGACCTGCGGCTCGTGCTCGGTTTCTCTTCGGTCGCCCAGCTGGGATTCATCACGGCCGGCATATTCGCCTTCAATGAATCCGGTGCGGAGGGCGCGGTGCTGCAGATGGTCAACCACGGACTGGTCGTGGTCCCCGCCTTCCTGATCGTGGCGATGATCAGTGAACGGACCGGCTCCGAGGAGCTTGGCCCGATGGGCGGACTGGCCAAGAAGGCGCCGGTCTTCGCGGTGATCTTCCTGATCGTCTCGATGGCAACCCTGGCGATCCCCGCCTCGGCCAACTTCATCGGCGAGTTCTTCATCCTCAACGGGCTCTTCCAGGTTGACGCGGCCTGGGCCATCGTCGCCTCGGTCGGTGTCGCCCTGGCCGCCTTCTATGCGCTCCGGATGTACCAGCTGACCATGCACAACCCGCTGCCCGACGGCTCCGACTCGAAGGAGATCTCGCTGCGGGATGCCCTGGTGGTGATCCCGATGGTCGCCATCGTGGTCGTGCTGGCCTTCTGCCCGCAGCTGATCATCCACGGTTCCGAGCCGGCGGTGGACTCTTCGATCCAGGTTGTGAAGGAGGTGGCGGAGTGAGCTTCGACGCACCCGCCATGGACTACGCCGGCCTCTCGCCGGTCATTGCTCTGACCACCGGCCTGGTCGTGATCGTGCTGGCTTCCGTATTCGACTCGGTCAAGCGCTTCGGTCCGTTCCTTGCCCTGCTGACCTTCGCGGTCACGGCCGGCTGCCTGATCTGGCAATGGAGCGCCGATATCGACCTGGTCTCGGGTTCGCTCAGGCTGGACGGTCTGGCCGCGACCCTTTCGATCCTCGTCGTGATTGCGGCGGCGGTCTCGGTGCTGCTGGCGATCGGTGATCCCTCCGAGACCCAGGCCGGGCGAAGCGACTGGCTGGCGCTTTTGACCGGATCGGTACTCGGCATGGTCATCCTCGCGCAGGCGACCAGCATGTTGACCTTCTTCGTCGGCCTCGAGCTGCTCTCGATCCCGCTTTACGCGCTCTGCGGCACCAATCTGCGCCGTCGCGAATCGCTCGAGTCCGGGCTCAAGTACCTGATCGTCGGTTCGGTCGGTTCGGCCACCCTGCTTTACGGCCTGGCGATGATCTACGGCGCCTCCGGCGCGACCGGCTTCCAGGCGATCAGTGACGGGCTGCAGGCCGGCGACGGCATGCTTTCGGACTCTCTGACCCTGGTCGGAGTCGGCCTGGTCGCGGTCGGCCTCGCCTTCAAGGTTTCGATCGCGCCCTTCCATCAGTGGACGCCGGATGTCTACCAGGGCGCCCCGACCCCGGTTACGGCCTTCATGGCGGTTGCGACCAAGGCCGCCGCCTTCGCCGTCTTCATCCGCTTCTTCCTGGTCGCACTCGGGCCGCTGGCCGATCAGTGGGACGTGATGCTGGCCGCCCTGGCCGCGCTCTCGATCGTGGTCGGCAACGTCGGCGCCCTCGCCCAGACTTCGCTGAAGCGCATGCTCGGCTATTCCGGCATCGCCCAGGCCGGGTACATGCTGGCCGGGATCGTCACCGCGACCCAGGCCGGTGTGGACGCCCTGGTTTTCTACCTCGCCGCCTATGTCGCGATGAACGTCGGTGCCTTCGCGGTGGTCGTGGCCCGCGAGCGTCAGACCGGCTTCTCCGATGACATCTCGACCCTGCGCGGTCTCGGTCGCGAAAAGCCCCTGCTCGCCTGGCCTTTGACGATCTCGATGCTGGCCCTCGCCGGCCTGCCGCCGACCGTCGGCTTCATTGGCAAGCTGTACCTGATCGAGGCCCTGGTCGATGACGACTGGACCTGGCTGGCGGTGATGATCGCGATCGGCACGATGATCTCGCTCGGCTACTACCTGCGGGTGGTCGCCACCGTCTGGATGAGCCCGGCGGAAGAGTCCGAAGCCGCCGCTGCTTCGATCGACACCGCCGCCCTGCCGCCCCAGATCGCCGGCGCCCAGGCCGACCCCTTCACCGACTCCCGGGCCGATCGCCGCTGGTACCTCGTCGCCCCGGCGCTGATCGCCATGGCCGCCGCCCTCTTCTTCGGCGTAATCCCCCAGCCCCTGGTCGACTTCGCCCAGCACGCCGGCAACGCCCTAAGCGTCTGGATCTCCTAACCGCAGTCGGGCGAGTCTTCGCTCGCCCTCCAGGTCTCAACCCGCCCCGCATCTGGGTTGAAGTTATTCGTTCCATGTGCGGATAACTTCAACGCTGTCGGTCGCCCGTCGTTGCCGCACTAGGTCGAACTGCCACAACGGAGGCCCGGAATCCGGGCGTCGTTGCACAATCGTCACACCTATAGAGCCACATGTGAGCCTTTTCGCGGCAAGTTGGGGGGATGAACTCCCGAAGATCACCCAGGCAGCATCCGCGGGAACTACTGCGGAGGCTCTATGGCTTTATGTCACGGCATCATTTCGTGGCTCATCGGGACGAGCTGGCCGCACTGGGGTTTCTCCGGGGTCAGATCGACAGCTGGATCAGAAACGGTCGATTGATCCGGGTTCTGAGAGGCGTTTATGTCTACGGACGGGATGTTGAGTCCAATAGCGCGGCCTGGAGGGCGGCGACACTCGCGGCTGGTTCCGGAGCTGTGTTGACCGGGCGCAGCGCCTGCGAGAAGTGGGGGATGGTCAGAGAGCCGCTCGGGCTGCCGAAGGTCATCGATGTTGCTTCCCCAACTGGACAGACGAGAAATCTGCGCGGGCAATCACCGGCTTTTCGCCGAACCGTGGTGCGCATCGTTCGTCGCTGCTTCAGTCCCGACGAAACCAGGGAAAGGGACGGTGTCGCTCTGGTTTCCCCAGCACTGGCACTTGTCGAGTTCGCTGCCCGGGCCACCGAGAAGGAACTGCGATTCGCTTTCCTCGAAGCTTGCCGGCTTCGGCTTTTTGGGAAAACGGATCTTGAGTACTGCCACCGGAAAGTCTCGAACAGGAACGGCGCAGCCAAACTTCGTCCCCTGCTTGCCCTCTGGGTTCCGGAACTTGGGCGGATCAGGTCGGTACTCGAGGGCTGGTTCCTGCTGGTCTGGGTGAAACACAAGCTGCCGATGCCGGAAGTGAATGTGAAGGTGCTGGGCAGGGAGGTTGACTGCCTCTGGCGCCGGCTCGGAGTGATTCTGGAACTGGACGGGAACGAATTCCACAGCGATCCGCTCCGCAAGAAGCTCGATGTGGAAAGGCAGCTCTTTCTCGAAGCTCGCGGATACCTGGTGATCCGGGTTACCTACAAGGAATTCGCGGCCGATCCTGTCGGAGTGGTTCTCCGGATCGCTGAGATCCTTCGCAATCGTGAGGCGGAACTCACGGGCGACAGACAGTCTTGAAGTTATTCGTTCCATGTGCGGATAACTTCAACGCTGTCATGGGTGCGCGGTCATCTCTAGGGTTAGCCGGTGGTCTGGATTCTTCTGGCGATAGTCGTTTCGGTTGCGGCCGGGATCTTTGGGGAGCGGCGTTGGCCTGACAAGGCGGGGACGGGTTCACGGCGGGGGTTGCTGCTGATCCTGTATTTCGTCCTGCCGCCGATCGTCTTTTTCAACCTGGTCCACGTCGAGTTGAGCTTCGGTGGCGGGGCGGGGATCGCGGCCGGCATCCTCACCTCGATCTGCGTCGGGTTGCTGGCCTGGACCCTGGCGGTGCCGGTCCTGAAATTGAGCCGGCCGGTAGCCGGGGCGGTGATCGTTTCCTCGATCCTCGCCAACACCTCGTATCTCGGATACCCGCTGGTCTACACGCTGATGGGCGGCGACGCGCTGACCGATGCCGTCCTCTTCGACGTCGTGGTCAGCTACCTCACCCTGATGATCGGAGCTTTCGGGGTCGGCGCGGCCTTCGGGACCAAGGCCGGAGAGGGATTCCGCGAGCGGCTCAAGGCCTTTTTCTTCAAGAACCCGCTGCTGGTCGCCGCGATCCTCGGCCTGCTGGCGCCCGAATCCCTCGCCCCGGACATCGCGGTGGAGATTTCCCGGATCCTCGTGGTGCTGCCCCTCGTGGTCGGCTTCTTCGCAGTCGGGGCGATCCTCACCGAAGAGGTCCGGGACGGGGTGATGAAGGTGCCACCCCGCCCGCACCGGCCGCTCGGCGCGGTGATCTTCTGCCGCCTGATCGCCGCCCCGTCGCTCCTGCTGCTCTTCACCCTTCCGGTCAGCGGCGTTCCTTCCTCCTACTACCTGCTTGCCGTGATGCCGACCGGCCTCAATTCGATGATCGTCGGCCACGCCTACGGTCTCGATCTCCGAACCTGCGCCGAGGCCATCGTCTACTCGACCACCATCGTCCTGGTCGGCGTCGCCGGCTACACGCTGATTGCCTGATCCGCCTTTACCGGCCTCGATCGGGGAAGATCGGGCCATGGTTCACCACGTTGCGCTGGAGGTGCGGCCGGATCTGATGGCGGCCGAGGGAAAGTTCTGGGTCGCTGCCGGCTTCGAGCCGGTGGCCGCACCGGAAGGACTCGGGGCGGGTTTTGACTGGTATGAACGGGAGGGGACACAGATTCACGTGATGGCTGTCGGCCAACCGGGCGAGCCTTCACGGCGGGGCCACGTGGCGATCGTCGCCCCCGATTTCGAGGCGACTCTGGCCCGTCTCGGCGAGGAGGGGTTCGAGGTCAGCGAGACCCGCAATCTCTGGGGAGCCAGGCGGGCCAAGGGCCGGACCCCCGCCGGCCACCTGGTCGAGCTGATGGAGTTTCCGCCCCGGCCGGCAGAGGCCGGATGATCAGGCGGGCCCTTCTCCCGGCGGCGATCCTCGCCGCCGCCCTGATCCCCGG
>JAIBCJ010000205.1 GCA_019694145.1 Solirubrobacterales bacterium
CGCGGAGTGACCACTCCGAAGAAGGCCCAGATCGAATCGACCTCCAGCTCGGGCAGGCCGCGGCGGACCTGGCCGGGCATCCGCACCCGGACCGAAGCCAGACCCATGGCCAGGGCCGGCCGGATGAACTTCGGCATGCCGAGCCAGTCCTTCGTCACCTTGGGCACCGTCCAGCCGAGACTGAGACCCGACTCGACTTCGTCTTCGCGCTTGAGCTGCCCGAGCTTCCTCACGGTTGAGATCTCCATCGTCGATACCGAGGTGCGCTCGATCAGCCGGTGCCGGCGGACCGCATCAAAGACCTCGTAGTCACGGCCCGGTAGCTTGATGTCGAGGTTGATCCGGACCCGGTCCAGGGGTGGCCGGGTGAAGGCCTCCAGAGCTGCTTCCAGGGTCAGCCTCTTCCCCCTTTCCCCGGCGGCCGCGGCGGCGTGCCAGTCATGGGCGACGACCAGCTCGCTTCGCTTGCCCGCGGGGATCGAAGGGTGGCCGTCCTCGGTCCAGAGCACGTCAAACTCGATCAGGTCGACCCCGACCTCGACCGCCTTCTCGAAGGAAGCGACCGTGTTCCCTGGCACCAGCGCATCGGCCCCCTTGTGACCGATACGAAGCACCGCAGCTACACCTGCTCGGAGTCGAGCAGGCGGGCGGCGTTGACCAGTCGCTCCACCCCGTCGACGTCGCGGACCGCGCCGGTGTCGGCCGAGGTCGCCATCATCGCGTAGGCCCGCAGGGCCGGTGAAACTTCGCGATCACGGTCGACCGGCTGGTAGCCGCCGGAGCTCTCGATCGCTTCGCGTCGGGCGGCCAGGGTTTCCTCCTCGACCTCGAGCGAGATGGTCCGGTTGGGGATGTCGATCGCGATCTCGTCACCGGTCTCGACCAGGGCGATCGCGCCGCCGGCCGCCGCCTCGGGGGAGACGTGGCCGATCGAAAGGCCGGAGGTGCCACCGGAGAAACGCCCGTCGGTGAGCAGGGCACATTCCTTTCCGAGCCCCAGACCCTTCAGGTAGGAGGTCGGGTAGAGCATCTCCTGCATGCCGGGACCGCCACGCGGGCCTTCGTAACGGATCACGACCACGTCGCCGGACTTGACCCGGCCGCTGAGGATCGCGTCGACCGCGTCGTCCTGGGATTCGACCACGAAGGCCGGCCCGTTGAACTTGAGGATCGATTCGTCGACCCCGGCCGTCTTGACCACGCAGCCGCGCTCGGCGATGTTGCCGTAAAGGATCGCCAGGCCGCCGTCCTTCGAGTAGGCGTGCTCGACGTCATGGATGCAGCCCTCGGCCGCGTCGGTGTCAAGGGACTCCCAGCGCTCCGATTGCGAGAAGGCCGACGAAGAGCGCTTGCAGCCGGGCGCCGCGTGGAAGAGGTCGAGCGCGATCTCGGAGGGCTTCGGCCCGCGGATGTCCCAGCTGCCGAGCCAGGTGTCGATGTCCGGCGAATGGACGGTGTGGACTTCCTCGTTCAGCAGTCCGCCGCGGCGCAGTTCGCCGAGGATGGCGGGAATGCCGCCGGCCCGGTGGACGTCCTCCATCAGGAAGTGCCCGTTCGGCGCGACCTTGCAGATGCAGGGCACCCGCTTCGAAAGCTCGTCGATGTCGGACATCTCGAAGTCCACCCCCGCCTCGCGGGCCGCCGCCAGCAGGTGCAGGACGGTGTTGGTCGAGCCGCCCATGGCGATGTCCAGGGTCATCGCGTTCTCGAATGCATCGCGGGTCGCGACCGATCGGGGCAGCACCGACTCGTCGTCTTCGCCGTAGTACTTGCCGGCGATCTCGACCGCGGTGCGGCCGGCCGATTCGTAGAGCGCCTTGCGGGCGGTGTGGGTCGCCAGGGTCGAACCGTTGCCGGGCAGCGAGAGACCGAGCGCCTCGGTCAGGCAGTTCATCGAGTTGGCGGTGAACATGCCGGAGCAGGAACCGCAGGTCGGGCAGGCGTTCTCCTCGATGATCGCGATGTCCTCGTCGGAGACCTCGTCGGCGACCGCGTCGGCGATCGCCGAGATCAGGTTGACCCGCTTGCGGACGGTGCCGTCGACCAGGGTCGCCTCGCCGCCTTCCATCGGGCCGCCGGAGACGAAGACGGTCGGGATGTTGAGCCGCAAGGCCGCGTTCAGCATGCCCGGCGTGATCTTGTCGCAGTTCGAGATGCAGACCATCGCGTCGGCACAGTGGGCGTTGACCATGTACTCGACGCTGTCGGCGATCAGGTCGCGGGATGGCAGCGAGTAGAGCATGCCGCCGTGGCCCATCGCGATTCCGTCATCGACCGCAATCGAGTTGAACTCGAGCGGCACACCGCCAGCCTCCTTGATCGCCGCGGAGACGACCTCGCCGACCGGCTTCAGGTGGGTGTGACCGGGAACGAACTGGGTGTACGAGTTGGCGACCGCCACGATCGGCTTGCCGAAGTCCTCACGGGCCACTCCGGAAGCGCGCAGAAGCGCCCGGGCCCCGGCCATGTTGCGTCCATGAGTAACGGTCTTCGATCTCAGATCTGGCATGTGGCTAAGATAGCGGAATGACCATTCCGGCACAAGAGTGGACGGAACTTTCCCAGCAGGAGAAGCGGGCCCGGGCGCTGGATGCGGCCGACCGCCTCTTTGCCCGGGAGGGTCTCGACGCCCCGATGCCCGCCCTTGCCGAGGCACTCGGGATCGGGGTCGGCAGCATCTACCGGCAGGTCGGCACCAAAAACGAGCTGATCGGCGCCCTGGTCATCGAGCGGTCAAAGACCCTCTGCCGGAGATTCGATGCCACTCTCGCCGAACCCGATCCCTGGCAGGCGATGACGGCAGCGGTTCACGAAACGGTCGACGACTGCCTGAACGACGCGCTCACCCAGTCAGCCTGGGACCAGGCCGCAATCGTCAGCGACGAAGTCCGCGCCGCCCGCCAGCAGGCAACCGACTCCCTGGCCGCGATGTTCGAAAGGGCCCGTCGATCCGGAGCGATCACCGCGGAAGCCTCACCCGAAGACCTCCGCCTCCTCTTCTTCGCCCTCCGAGAATTCAGCTCGGTCGGATCAGCCCAAGCCCACCGCTTCACCGACCTCGTCCT
>JAIBCJ010000012.1 GCA_019694145.1 Solirubrobacterales bacterium
CGGTGGGCGCGCAGGGCCCTGGCGAAGTCGAGGAGGAAGCCGACCAGGCGGCCGGGTGGGCCGGTGACCAGCCAGGCTCGGATGGGGGCGCGCTTCATCTCACTCACCGACCGGGGCGATGACTTCGAGTTGATGTTGTGCCGCGCCTTCGGCGAGTCGAACATCGAATGTCATCACCGACGAGATGTGACCTGAGGCTGCGAGCCGGATCGCGGTGACGAGGTGGATGGCGTCGAGCGTCGCGACAGACGCGGGCCCGATCGACTCGGCGGCTGAGAGGATCTCTTCGTCGACCGGCACCAGGGCGAGGCTGGTCAACCACGATGCGATCTCATCACTTGGTACGCCAGTTCGAAGGCCGAGGCGATGAAGCTCGGTACGAAGGAGACGGCTTGAGACGACAACCTCAAACCGGGTCAAAGCCGAACCGATCACATCGGCATCGGGCTCGTCAAGCACCAAATGGCCGAGCGCGCTGGTGTCCAGATAAACGCCCGCCATCGGTTTCAGGATCGCTCGGCGCGACCCTCGGCCAGCATTGCGTCAACCGTGCCAGCCGGGGTCGCTCGCCTTGGGCGATTCGCGACCAGGTCCGACAAACTGGTACTTGGCACCTGGGCTCCATGGTCTGCGGCCAGTGCCAGATAAGCCTCAGGCAAATTTTCACCCGCCGGGGAAAGCCTGGCTACCACGCGCCCGTGCTCGGTGACTTCGAGGGACTCACCCGCCTTCACGCGCTGAAGGTGGCGACTCAGGTTCTGTCTCAGCTCTCGAACTCCTACTTTCGGCATTGTGCGTCACACCGTAGCACATTGACTGAATCCACCACAAAAGACCTTCTCACTCGCGGGCGTAGTCCAGCAGGGAAAGGTCGACCAGCCATTCGACCGGGGCGTGGTCATCGGTCCAGATGTCTCCCCCGCTCAGAGGCGGGCGGATCCGAATCGCGGTATCGGTGGCCAGGTTGTCGAGCGCCGGCGGGATAGGTGAGCTCTTGCCCTTGGTGGCCTGGATGATGTTGCCTGGCTCGATCGGGCCGGCCGCGCCGACCAGCATCGTGTTGGTGTCAGTGACCGGATCGCGGAGGACCTCGGGCAGAGCCTCCTCGAGGGTGGCGGTCAGGTTCTCTTCCAGGGCGTCGCTGTTTTCGGGATGGCCGACGTTGATCAGCACCACCCCGCCCGGGCGGAGCCGGTCCCGGACCAGTTCGAAGAATTCCTTCGTCGCCATGTAGAAGGGAATGTAGGGCTGGTGGTAGGCATCGACCATGATCACGTCATAGACCGGGTCAGCCGCCTCGAGCCACGGTCGGGCATCCTCGGTGTGAACCTCCATGTTCGGATTGTCGAGACCGAAGTACTTCCGCCCCACTTCGGTCACCTTGCCGTCGATCTCGACCGCGTCGATCTTCGTCCCGGGATAGAAGTGACCGTAGGCCCGGGCGACCGTGCCGGCGGCGTTGCCGAGGATGGCGATCCGCCGTGGCCATGGCTTTAACGGCTTCGGGTGAGCCGGCAGAGTCGCCCACGTTGCTTGCCGGGCGCCGGTCACCCCCGGCGGCGCCACGAAGGGCAGGACCAGGTGCTCGTCCCAGTAGTTGCCGACCAGGTACTCGCCCGGCCGGTAGATCGAGTGGATCGCCTGCCCCTCGTTCAGCTCCAGCCGCCGCTCGCCGTCATCGGTTTCGACCACCCGAATGTACTGATGGGGTGTCTCCGCTTCGAAGATGACCTCCCCGTCGCTGGAGGCCTTGATCGTTCCGACCGGGACCAGTGCGGCGCAGGCGACCGCGGCCGGAATCAGCGCCGGCCAGAGCTTCCTCAACCCGATCGATGCGACGATCGCGACCAGCAGCGCGAAGACGATGAAAGTCCGCTGGGTGCCGATCAGGGGGATGGTGACCATCGCCGAAACCAGGGTGCCGACCAGCGAGCCGGCGGTCGAAAGCGCGTAGAGCCGGCCCGCCAGCTGGCCGGCATGCTCGACGTCCGAGTTGTCCATAGCGATCCGGAGCGCCCAGGGCGAGACCGCACCGAAGATCATCACCGGAATTGCCAACAGGACCAGAACGCCGGCCAGTGACCCGGCGAAGACGCCGACCGAGAGTTCGTCAAAAGCATCGACCGAGGCGCCGAGAAACGGCCGGGCGAAGAACGGGATCAGGGTTACGAGAATCGCCCCGCAGAGCACCGTCCCGCAAAGCGACCTGAGATCCGGGTGACGGTCGGCCAGCCTGCCCCCGATCCAGTAGCCGATCGAAAGTGCGACCAGGACGATCGCGATCGTGTTCGCCCAGACGATGGTCGAATCACCGAAGTAGGGCGCGAGCAGCCGGGCTCCGGCGATCTCGGCACCCATCGTGCAGGCGCCGGTGGTGAAGACGAGCAGGCCGAGGAACCGGCCGGAAGTCCCCGGCGGCGGGCTAGCGGCCATCGGCATTCGGACCCGGGTCCCCGACCAGCATCGCCTCTTCGCCTGCCGCCGCGCCGTTCCCGCCGGCCCGGATCCGCTTCTCGAGCAGGTCTCCGTGGCCGGCTTTCACCGCCCTTTCGATCCGCTCCTCGTCGATGTCCACACCGCGGTCGAAGGCGAGGTCGATCAGTTCCTGCTTCTGCATCGACTGCTTCGCCGCCTCGAAGAAGGTCCAGGCGAGGACCCCGAGGATGAGGAAGGTCCCTTCGACCATCATGATCACGCCGGCCGTGCTCTGGTCCTGGACCGCGGTGAGGCCCCATTTGGCCTGACCGGCGGCGTAGTTGTGGTAGAGCGTGACCTGGGTCCACATCAGCACGTTGCCGAGGATCGCCGCGGTGAACCTGACGATGATCACGTAGACGACCTTCCAGCCGGGGCCGAACCACTTCGGGGTCGGCAGGGGCCCGAAGACGGGCATCCACATCAGGCATCCGAAGAGCAGAAACGAGGCATGTTCGACACCGTGGAGCGCCGCTCCGCCGTAGGCCCCGTCATACATCGCCGGGATGTGCCAGAAGAACATGTTGATCGCCCAGAGCGGAAAGGCGACCACCGGACTGGTCAGGACCTGCAGCCGGTTGAAGAAGGGGATCGCAAGCACCGGCTGGAGCAGGGAACGGGTCAGGCCGAGCACGATGAAGAGGCTGGCGATGTCACCGATCAGCAGGTGCTCGACCATGTGGGCGATGACCAGTTCCTCGGCCAGGTAGCCCCAGGGGTTGAACAGCATCGAGGCGGCGAGGAAGAGACCGAAGCCGAAGGAGATCTGGCGCCAAAGCGGGACCGGTCGCCCGTCCCAGGAAAGGGTCATCGCCCGGTGCCAGTAAATGACCACCGCGATCGTGAACGGGATCAGCTCCAGCATTGCCACGACCGTCGGGCTGATCCCGGCAAGGGGAGGTGTCGGCAACAGATTCACGGCCTTTCAGCGTACCGGCGCTGGTAATTTCACCACGATGACTCCCGGTGCCGGCCACGGTCACTTTCCGAGAATTGGAAGCTATGGCTTTCTCTCCGATTGCCACACCTGCGCCCTCGTGGCGCCGGACGGCTCGGTCGAATGGTTCTGCGCCCCGCGTTTTGACTCGCCCAGCCTCTTCGGATCGATCCTCGACCGGTCCGCCGGCCATTTCCGGTTCGGACCGTGGGACGAAAATGCTCCGCTCAGCCGGCGCTACGAGCCGGGCACCCTGGTCATGGAGACCACCTGGTGCACCGAGACCGGCTGGGTCGTGGTCCGCGACGCACTCTCGATCTCGTCCTGGGCCGAGCAGGGCGGGCCACGGGAGCTGATGACCGGCCACGAGACCGACCGCTGCCTGGTTCGGCTGGTCAAGTGCATCGACGGTGAAGTCGACATGGAGATGGTCTGCCGACCGCGGTTCAAATACGGCACCGAGGCCGCCGTCTTCTCCGACCAGGGGCTCGGTCAGGCGATCGCCGAAGGCGCCGGCGAGCGGCTTGCGATCGCCACCGACCTCAACCTGACCCTGGAGCAGGGGCAGGCGACCGGACGGCTGAAGATGAAGCATGGCGACAGCGCCTTCGTCTGCCTCAGCTGGGGCGAGGGCATCGGCCCCCATCCGCGCAGCTACCCGGAAGCCACGGAAAGGATCGAGTCCTCACGCGACCTCTGGCGGGACTGGCTTGCCCAGGGCACCTTTCCCGACCATCCCTGGCGGATCCACCTCCAGCGTTCTGCCCTGGTTCTGAAGGGACTCACCTACACCCCGTCCGGCGCGATGCTGGCGGCGGCCACCACTTCACTGCCGGAAACCCCCGGCGGCGAACGGAACTGGGACTACCGCTACTCCTGGATCCGTGATTCCACCTTCGCGCTCTGGTCGATGCACTCGCTGGGATTCGAACAGGAAGCCCGGGACTTCATGCGATTCGTGCGCGACCGGGCGATGGAGTCCGGAGGCGACCTGCAGATCATGTACGGGATCGGCGGCGAGCACGACCTGACCGAGCACACGCTCGACCATCTGTCCGGATACGGCGGTGCGAAGCCGGTCCGGACCGGAAATGGCGCCTTCGACCAGCGTCAGAACGATGTCTGGGGCGCCCTGCTCGATTCGATCTACGTTCATCGCAAGGCGCTCGGGCCCGGAGCGATCAATGACGAGACCCGGGACCTGGTCAGGCGGCTGGTCGAGAACGCGCTCGAGGCCTGGCCAAAACCGGATCAGGGCATCTGGGAAGCCCGCGGCGAACCCAGGCACTACGTCTCGTCGAAACTGATGATCTGGGTGGCAGTGGAGCGGGCCTCGCGCCTTGCCGCCGAGTTCGGGGTCAAGGAGAACGCCGACCGGCTGCGCGCGAAGGCGGCCGAAATCAAGGAAGAGATCATCGAAAAGGGTTGCAGGGACGGCGTCTTCCGCCAGCATTACGAGACCGACGCGCTCGACGCCTCGGTCCTGCTGATGCCCCTGGTCCGCTTCCTGCCCCCGGATGACCCGCGGATCCGCGACACGGTCCTGGCGATCCGGGACGGGCTCGACGATCGGGGCCTGATCCTCCGCTACATCACCGATGAAACCGACGACGGGCTCCACGGCGAAGAAGGAACCTTCCTGATCTGCTCCTTCTGGATGGTCGCGGCGCTCTCCGAGATCGGCGAGAAGTCCGCCGCGAAGAAGCTCTGCGAACGGTTGTTGGCCGCCTCCGGCGATCTCGACCTCTACGCCGAGGAGCTGGAGGCTTCCAGCAACCGCCACCTCGGAAACTTTCCCCAGGCTTTCACGCATCTGGCCCTGATCAACGCCGTGTCCCACGTGATCGCCGACGAACGGCGTGTCGATTCGGCTCCGGGTACCCCGACCGCCGTCTTCACCGAGATCCGGGAGATGGACTGATCGAACTCGACCCGGGAAGCGTCGATCCGGCTGATGCCGAGCTGATCCGCTCGAACGTCGCCCGGGTCCGCGAGAGGATGGCGGCCGCCTGCGAGCGGGCCGGGCGCGAGCCGGATTCGGTGCGCCTGCTGCTGGCCACGAAGACGGTCGAGCCGGCACGGATCCGCGTGGCGATCGAAGCCGGCGAGACCCTGGTCGCCGAGAACCGGGTCCAGGAGGTCCGACCCAAGTTCGAAGCACTTGAAGACCTTCGGTACGAGCGCCACTTCATCGGCCACCTCCAGTCCAACAAGATCAACGCGCTGGTCCCTTACATCAGCTGCCTGGAGACCCTGGACCGGCTCTCGCTGGCCCGCAAACTCCAGAACCGGCTCGCGGGGGAAGGCGAGACCCTGGAGGTGCTGGTCCAGGTCAACACCTCGGGCGAGCCGACCAAGGCCGGGCTGGATCCGGATGAGGTCGAACCGTTCATTCGTACGATCGCCGGACTCGACGCGCTGAAGGTCCGCGGTTTGATGACGATCGGCCTCAATGCCGAGCCGGAGGTGGCCCGCCCTTCGCTGGCCAGCCTGCGGGAGATCGCCGGCCGGATCCGCGAAGAGAACATCGAAGGCGTGGCGATGGAAGAACTCTCGATGGGCATGACCGGCGACCTCGAAGTGGCGATCGAGGAGGGCTCGACCATCGTCCGGGTGGGCAGCGCAATCTTCGGCTCCCGCCCCCCGCTTCAATCACCCTGAGGTTCAGCGACCGACGAATGCGAAGGGCCCCGGCTTCCCGGGGCCCTTCGGTCAAAATCGGCTGTGCCTGATCGGCCGGGCGCTACCCGGCGAGTCAGACCCTTGAGCCACTGCTTCCTCTTCCTGTGACCGCGGGCCAGATCAACAGGACCAGCCCGATCACGATGCAGATGATGCCCAGCGCCCAGTTGACCAGCAGGGCCAGGACAATTCCGATGACTATGAGCAACAGTGCTAGTGGCATGCCTGGGAGGTACCCGGAACGGCGCCCGGCAAACCCGCGGGCCACTCGAATGCGGGCTACCCGAGGTCCAGCTCGAAGAGCAGGTGCGGCAGGCCGACGTGCTCGATCTCGGCGACGTACTGGAGCCCGGCCTTTTCCATAACTCTTCGCGAGGCAAGGTTGTCCGGCAGGGCCAGGGAGACGACCCGGTGGAGACCGGCTTCGCGAGCCGTTTCGATTGCCGCCAGGGCCATCTCCGTTGCGTAGCCGCGGTTCTGCAGCGCGGGACTCACCGCCCAGGGCAGCTCGACCTGACGCTCGCCGGCCACGGTCGCCCAGGCCAGTCCGCCACGACCGACGAAGGCGCCTCCCTCCCGTTCCCGCACCGCCCAGGGCCCGTAACCGTGCCTGTCCCAGTGAGCCCGGTCCCGGCGGGCCATGCGTTCGAAATCCGCCGCCGCGAACGGAGGCATCGGGGGCGGCCTGAGCCATCGCTGGACCGCCGGCTCGGCGAAGACACCTTCGTAATCCCCGGCGGTGGCTGCTCCCGGCCGCAGGCAGAGCAGGTTCTCGGTTACCGCTTCGTTGGCCCCGACCAAACCAGCCTCAGCCGGCGCCGGCGAGGAGCAGCTTCGACTGCTTGCGGACCTTGCCCTGGACGATCGGACTCCAGCCCAGCAACGTTCCGGGCACACCGAGTGCCATCCGGGTCCACTTCCAGAAGTCGAAGCTGTCCCGATGGTCGATGATCAGGCCATCCTCGAACCGGAAGGTGGCGTCGATCTCGTTGTGGACCACCCTTCCGGTCTGGCTGAAGGTGTAGACGGCCAACCAGTGTCCGGAACCCTGGTCACCTTCTGCCTGATGCTCGCCGAGCGTGATCTCCAGGTCATCCGAGCGACCCAGCAGCATCCGCCACATCTTCATCACTTCGGGCCCGTTCAGATCCTCAAAGACGGGGTCGTGAAAGTGGACTCGCTCGTGATAGCAGCCGGCCATCGTGTCCGCGTCACCAGCGGCGAAGGCTTCATAGAAGCGGACGATCACCTCGTCGTTCTGGCTCATGCGCCGATCCTATCCAGCCCGGGAGGTGCCGCGGTCAGGATTCGGACTCGATCTGCTGTGCCGCGTCCCGGACCTCGCCGATCAGCTCTTCGAGCACGTCCTCGAGGGCGACCACACCGACCGTCTTGCCGCGGCCACGGGCGCCCCGCACCACGACCCGGGCGAGGTGCGCGCCGGAGCTCTGCATCACTTCGAGCACTTCGCGCAGCTGATCGGTGAGCCGCACGGTCGGCAGGGGGCGAACCCAGGATTCGGCGATCGGCCGGTTGCGGTGCTTCTCCTTGACCTCAAGGGCATCCTTGAGGTGGAGGTAACCGATCATCTCGTCGTCGCGGGTGACCGGGAAGCGGGAGAACCCGGTCCGGCCGGCCGCCTCCTCGACCTCGGCCGGAGTGACGGTGATCGGCAGGGTCACCATGGTTTCGATCGGGAGCAGAACCACGCTGGCATCCCGTTCTTCAAAGGTCAGGGCCCCGGTCAGCAGCCGGGTTTCGTCGGCGTCGAGCATTCCTTCACGCCGTGACTCCTCGACCAGCCCGGCGACTTCATCCCGGGTGAAGGCGCTGGTCACCTCATCGGAAGGAGTCACGCCCAGCAGCCGCAGGACCCCGTTCGCGGTCTTGTTGAGCACCCAGATGATCGGATGAAGCACCTTGACCACCGCGGCGATCGGCGGGCCGAGCGCCAACGCGGAACGGTCCGGCCCGGCCAGGGCGATGTTCTTCGGGACCATCTCGCCGAGCACCACATGGAAGCCGCCGACCAGAAACAGGGCGACCACCAGGGCCGCCGGATGGACCAGTGACCCGGGGATGCCCAGGCCCTCGAAGGGGTGCTCGAGCGCGTGCGCGATCGCCGGCTCGGCCAGGGCGCCCAGCCCGAGCGTGCAGAGGGTGATGCCGAGCTGGGCGCCGGCCATCATCAGGGCTACCCGTTCCATCGCGTGAAGGGTGATCCGCGCCGCCCAGCCACCTTCGTCGGCGCGGAGCTCGATCACCGACCGGCGGGCGGAGATCAGCGCGAACTCGGCCCCGACGAAGAAGGCATTGCCGGCCAGCAGCAAGAGAGAAATCATCAGGGCCAGCGGGGTGCTCACTTCTCGCCCTCCCCATCCTCTTCCGGCTGAGGCTTCGAGACCACGAGCCGCACACGGTCGACCCTGAGCCCGTCCATCCGCAGCACGTAGAGGTCGGCCAGAAGCGGCTCCTTCTCCTCGTTGGTCGCTTCGACCCTGACCGAGTCGCCGCGGCCGGGCACCCGGCCGAGTTCGAAGCCGATCAGCCCGGCGACGGTTTCGTAATCCTCGTCTTCAGGGAGCCTCACCCCGATCTGGTCTTCGACCTCGTCCGGCCGCATCAGCCCGGAAACCGCCCAGATTCCCTGCGCGATTTCACGCACCGGATCCTCGTCCCGGTCATGCTCGTCACGAACCTCGCCGACGATCTCCTCGATCAGGTCTTCAAGCGTGACGATGCCGTCGAAGCTGCCGAACTCGTCGACCACGATCGCGACCTGCAGGCCGACCTTGCGCAGTTCGGCCAGCAGCGGGTCAAGCTCGATTGTCGAGGGGACCAGGACCGGATCGGCCATCACGTCGCGGATCGGCACATCGTCGCGGTCTTCATGGGGGACCGCGACCGCGTGTTTGACATGGACGATTCCCTCGACGATCTCGGATCCTTCGCTGATCACCGGGAAACGGGAAAAGCCACCGGCCCGGGCCGCCTCGATTACCGCGATCACCGGTTGATCGGGAGCCAGGGTCTTGACCTTGACCCGCGGAGTCATCACGTCGTCTGCCCTGAGCTCGCCGAACTCGAGTGACTTCTCGAGCAACTCGGCGGTCGGCTCCTCCAGCGTCCCCTTTTCAGCCGAGCGGCGGACCAGCGAGGTCAGCTCCTCCGGTGACCGGGCCGAGGCCAGTTCTTCCTGGGGCTCGATCCCAACCCGGCGGAGGATCCAGTTGGCGATGCCGTTGGTCACCCTGACCAGCGGGTGGATGATCCGCGTGAATCCGCGCTGGAAACCCTGGACCGCCTTGGCCGTCCCCATCGCGTTGGCGATCGCGAGGTTCTTGGGCACCAGCTCGCCGAAGATCATGGTGACGGCGTTGGCGAGGATGAAGGCGACCGTCAAAGCGACACCGTCAACGGCGCCGGCAGAAACCCCGAGCGACTCCAGCGGGGCGTCGATCAGCGAAGCGACCGAGGGCTGGGCGAGGTAACCGATGAGCAGGTTGGTGACCGTGATCCCGACCTGGGCGGCCGAAAGCTGGGTTGAAAGGGTCCGCAGCCCCTGCCGGACTCCGCGGGCCCGGCGGTCACCTTCATCGGCCTCGCGGTCAACCCGGGACCGGTCCACGGTGACGAAGGAGAATTCGGCAGCGACGAAGGCTCCGCAGGCCACGACGAGGGCAACGGAAACGAGTACGAGCAGCAGCTCGATCATCGAGGCAGCGCTCCCGGCACCCGGCTCAGGAAGCGCCTGGGACTAGAACCGGGGTCGTCGTCCATCCAGGTTTCCGCGAGACTTCATCCGGTTCGAAGATTACCCCTCACGGGCAGATGCATCGGTCCGATACCCGCTCCGATCCCGCTGATCGCGGGTTTACTACCCCAGATACCCTTTGTCAGTGGCATCCCTCCTCAGACGCCTGCTTTTTGCCGTGCTCGCGGCCACATTCCTGATCTCGTCGGGGGCGTCGGCGGCTGCGCCGGAACCGGTGGTTGACGGCAACCAGATCGTCGATTCGGCGACCGGGGATCAGTTCGTCCCGCACGGGGTCAATTTTCCCGGCTACGAGTACGCCTGCAAGCAGGGCTGGAACTACGGGGAGGAAGGCACCCGCCCGGCCGAGATCGCGTCGACCGTGGCCGGGATCGCATCTTGGAACATCAACACCGTCCGGCTCCCGCTGAACCAGGACTGCTGGCTCGGCGATGACGGGCTGCCCGCCGGGCCGGGCCGCACCGTGGCCGGATACCGCCAGTCGGTCGAGGATTTCGTCAACGCCCTCAACGCGGCCGGCATCGTCGCGATCGTCGACATCCACTGGTCCGGGCCGGACGGCGTCGTGGCCGACGGCCTGCGCCCGATGCCCGACAACCGCTCGCCCGCCTTCTGGAGTTCGGTCGCAACGACTTTCAAGGACAACCCGTCGGTCATCTTCGACCTCTTCAACGAGCCCCATTCGCGCTGGAACGCCGATGACACCAAGGTCTTCGGCCTGAGCTGGGACTGCTGGGCGAACGGCGGCTGCATGGCTCCGGCCGAGCGCGACCTGGCCAAGGTCAGCGGGCTTTCCTGGTACCGCACGGTCGGCATGAAGAAGCTGACCGAGGTGGTCAGGGCGACCGGAGCGACCCAGCCGATCCTGCTTTCCGGGACCGATTACGCGAATGACCTGCGTGGCTGGCTGGCCAACGCGCCGGAAGATGATCAGCTGATCGCCGGTTTCCACAACTATCTCGAGCAGCGCTGCCGGACCGAGACCTGCTGGGACCGCGAAGTTGCTCCCGTCGCCGAGCACGTTCCGGTCCTGGCCGCCGAGTTCGGTCAGAACGATTGCGGACCGCCCGGCCACATGAACCGCTTCATGGACTGGGCAGACGACCACCTGATCGGATACCTGGCCTGGGCCTGGTGGTCGCTTCCCGACGAGGGTTGCCACAACTTCGCCCTGGTCTCCAACCTGGACGGCACCCCGCTCGCCCCGGCGGGGACTGCGCTGAACAGCCATCTCGCCAGCCTTCCACGGGTGCTGCCGCAACCGGTCAAGCGGGTCTCCCCCGGGCTGGTGATCAAGCGGGCGCAGTGGAAGCGACCCACCCTGCGGCTCCGGGTCGCGATCAAGCCGAATGCCTCGGCGGCGATCACGGTGCAAATCCGGCTGGCCCGCGATTCGCACGCACGCCGCGCGCCCCGCACGAACCGGCGATTGATCACCAAAAAGCTGAGGACCGGGTTCGGCTTCGTCGACCTTCACACCGCGATTCCGACCGGGCTCAAACCGGTCCTGGTCACCGTTTCCTACCCCGGTGACAAGCGGCTGCTGCCAAAGACGGTGAAGCGCAAACCCGGTTCTGTGTCCAAGCTCACCCGTTAGAAAGCCGAAAAGCGGGAAAATAGGGACATGACGGTACGCCAGACGATCGAGATCCACGGCCAGCCGGTCACCTACCACAAGATGGGCGAAGGCCCGCCGGTCCTGCTGGTCCACGGAATCACCTCCAGTTCGCGAACCTGGAAATCGGTGATGCCGCGGCTGGCCGAGACGCACACGGTGATCGCGCCGGACCTGCTCGGGCACGGCCGCTCGGCCAAGCCCCAGGGTGACTACTCGCTCGGCGCCTACGCCAGCGGGATGCGTGACCTGCTGGTCGCGCTTGATGTGGAGAAGGTCAACGTGGTCGGCCATTCACTCGGCGGCGGCGTCGCCATGCAGTTCGCCTACCAGTTCCCCGATCGCATATCGCGGCTGGTCCTGGTTGACACCGGCGGGATCGGCCGGGAGGTCAATCCGGCCCTCAGGGCCGCCGCCCTGCCCGGAGCCGAGTTCGTCCTGCCACTGCTCTTCACGCCCACCCTGCACGATGCCGGGCTCAAGGTGAGGAACTTCTTCGCCGGGTTCGGCATTCACGGGAACGCCGACGTCGAGGGCGTGGCCGAGGGGTTTGCTTCGCTCACCGAGGCAGATGCGCGACGGGCCTTCATCAACACGGTGCGTTCGGTGATCGACCCGACCGGCCAGCGGGTCTCCGCCGCCGACCGGCTCTACCTGACCGCCGAGATCCCTTCGCTGATCGTCTGGGGTGACCGGGACCGGATCATCCCGGTGGCCCACGCCGACCTCGCCCATGAGCTGATGCCCGGCAGCCGGCTCGAGATCTTCCCGGGAGCCGGCCACTTCCCCTTCAACGATGACCCCGACCGGTTCATCCGGATCTTCGAGGAGTTCATCGCCACGACCGAGGAAGCGAACCTCGACCAGGACCACATCCGGCGCATGCTGCTGCGCCGACAGGAAGAAGACCGGGCCGCCGCGGCCTGACCGGGCGGCGTCACTCCCTTCGGTGATCTGGCCGTTCTTCGGCATACTCGACACCCATGAGTGAAGATCTGCCGGTCGACGAGGTGATCGGCGCCCTGGAGGAATACCAGCGGCGCACGATCGATCTGTATCGAGAGCACGCCGATGATCCGGAAGCATGCGTCAAGGGCCTGGTCCGCCTTCATCTGGGCTGGACCGAGGAAGACCCGGAGCGGGCGAAGATGGTCTCGCGGTACCGGGGGGAGGTCATGGCCGGCCCCGGCAGGGAGCGGCTGAGCGCTTCGAACGCCGCCTATTTCGCGCAATCGAAAGAGTGGATGGAAACCTCCCGCAACTCGGGCGCGATGCCTTCCGTTTCATTCAACGTCCTTCACGCCCTGGTCTTCGCCCCAACCCAGGAACTCTGCAAGCACTGGCTCGGAGGGCGCCTGAAGAAACAGCCGACCGAATACGCGGATGCGATGGGTGATGCGGCCTGGGCCGGGATCCTCGCCGCCGGAGCCGCCCTGCAGACCGGTCAAACCACCGCGGAAAAGAGGCCGGGATGACCAACGCGCTGGCAGTAGACGCCTGGATGCAGCACCCGACCCCGGGCTTTCTTTCGCACCGGGCCTTCGAATCACTGATGCGCTGGACCGGCCAGGAGCCGCCGACCGAAGAGATACCGATCGAGGCGACCGTGGCCGCGATGGATGAGGCCGGCGTCGGCACCGGGATGCTGAGCGCCTGGCACGCGCCATCCGGGCCGATGATCGGTAACGACCAGGTCGCTGAATGGTGCGCGGCCCATCCCGACCGGTTCGCCGGGCTCGCCTCGGTTGACCTGGCCCGGCCGATGGAGGCCGTGCGTGAACTGCGGCGCCGGGTCGAAGACGATGGATTCAAGGGCCTGCGACAGCTGCCCTGGCTCTGGGAGACGCCCCCGACCGACCGCCGCTTCTATCCGCTCTTCGCCGCCTGCGTCGAACTAGGGATTCCCTTCTGCACCCAGGTCGGCCACACCGGGCCGCTGATGCCTTCCGAAGTCGGCCGGCCGATTCCCTACATAGACCAGGTCGCGATCGACTTCCCCGAACTGGTCATCGTCGGTGGCCACATCGGCTACCCGTGGACCGAGGAGATGGTCGCCGTCTGCCGCAAGCACGAAAACGTCTACATCGACACCTCCGCCTACACGCCGAAGCGCTACCCCCGGGAGCTGATCGACTACATGAAGACGAAGTCCGGCCGCCGGAAGGTCCTCTGGGGATCGAACTTCCCGATGATCGGACCGGCCGCTGCCCTGGAAGGAATCGGGGAACTCGGCCTCGACGAAGAGACCACCGGGCTCTTCCTCGGCGGCAACGCCCGCCGTGTCTTCGGCCTGCCGGGCTGACCTGGCGCCGGGCCGCGAGACCGCTCAGACTTCGACCGGCGTCAGTTCGGGCCGCTTGGCCAGGCGGCCATCGCCGGAGGACTTGCCGACCATGCGGCGGTAGATCCAGGGCGCGAGGAAGGCGCCGGCCCAGCGCGCCTCGGCCATCACGCGCTCATGCAGCCCGTGCAGCTGGCGCGGGGTTATCTCGCCCAGCCAGGACTGACCCTCCGGCAGCGGCTCGATCAGGCTGAACATTCCGTCGGCCATCACCTGATGGCCCGTCGAGTTGAGATGCAGCCGGTCGTCACACCAGTGGTCGGGGTCGGTGACCTCGGCCGATTCGGCGACGTCGAGGACGAGGGCGCCGTGGCGCCCGGCGATCCGCCGCAGGCCCCGGTTGAACTCGGCCATGGTGTCCGAGAGCAGGCGGCCGAGGGGCATCATCAGGGCCGGGTCCGGGTAGGTGATCGTGAGAACGGTCGCTCCGCTGGCGGCAAGTCGACCCTGCATCGTGTCCATCCGGGCGAGGACGAGGTCGATGTCGCAACCGGGCCGGATCACGTCATTGAGACCGCCGATCAGGCTGACCAGGTCCGGTTCCATCGCCAGGGCCGGCTCGATCTGGTCTTCGTCGATCTGGGCGAGCAGCTTTCCCCGCACCGCGAGATTCGCGTAGAGCAGCCCCGCTTCGCCGGTGGCCCGCCGGGTCAGGTCGAGACGCTCGGCAAAGCGGTCCGCCCAGCCCCGTTCGAGACCTCCCGGCCCGGTCGGGTCACCGACCCCCTCGGTCTGGCTGTCCCCGATCGCCACAAAACGACTGAACTGCTTCCCTTTGCTGCCCGCCATGCCGAAACCCTATCCCCCAAGCGGAGGAATTCAAGGGCGGTCAGGCCGGGAGGCGGTCGATCGTTGCCGGCAGGGCCGGGACGCGGCAGCGGCGCATTTCGGCCTTAAGACCGGCACGCATCTTCTCCAGCAGTTCGCGATCGGCCGGATTGATCGCCCGGCCGCTGTCGCGGTCGACCAGGTTGTCGACCTGATCCGGGTCCCGGGTGCGGTCATAGAGCTCGAATTCCGGGGGGCCGCCATGCGGATTGAGGTAGATCGCATAGGTCGCCTCCGGGGTACGCCAGGCGCGGATCCGGTTGGCGCCCGGGGTGACGTCGCGGTAGGCGGTGCCGGACTGATGGTCGTCGTAGGTGAAGAGGGTCCCTTCCTGGACCGACTCGGCCTCCTCTTTCAGCACCGGGACCAGGCTGCGGCCGCGGAGCTCGAGCCCTTCGGTGTCGGCGCCGGCCAGTTCCGCCATCGTCGGCAGCACGTCGCAGAGCGACGCGGGGGCGTTGGTCCGCCGGGCCTCGGGGAACATCTGCGGGTTGGACACGATCAGCGGCACGTTGACGGTCTCCTCGTAGGCGTTGAACATCTTCTGACGGAGGCCGCCGTGCGACATGCCGAGGTCGCCGTGGTCAGAGGTGCGGAAGATCACCGTCTTCGAACGGAGTGAATCCGGGTCCTCGGGATCACCCAGCGCCTCCAGGACGCGGCCGATCTTTGCGTCGGCGAGGCGATGCAGGTGGGCGTAGAAACGGCAGTACTCGAGACGCTGCTCGCCTTCGATCGGGCCGAGGAAGCTGAGCTGGCCGATCTTCAGCAGGGAATGCACCCGGGGCTTGTTCTTCATGGTTTCGTCGACGCTCGGCGGCAGCTGGACGGCGTCGAGGTCGGCCCATTCGCGGTCGCTGTAGCCGCCCTCCTCGTACGAGGAGGGGTAACCGAGCACGTCGTGAGGATTGACGAGCGAGAAGATCAGCGCCCAGGGCTCATCGGGCGGGTCGGCGAGGAACTCCTCAGCCTGGCGGGTGAAGTCCTCGTCGTAGCCTTCCTTGCTCTTGCCGGCCTTGTTGCCGCCGCCGAAGTGGCTCGGCTCGATGTTCTCGCCGGCATCCGGCGGCACCCAGCCCTCGAAGCCGTATTCGTCGGCGAGGCGCTCGGCGTCAGCCTGGGACCAGTCGCTGCCGACCGGCTGGGTCAGATGCCACTTGCCCTTGAGCACGGTCTTGTAGCCGGCCCGCTTGAGCACGCTGGGCAGGTTTTCCATGTTCGGGTCGAGCTCGCGCTCGTCGGTGCCGCCGTTGGCCCGGCGGGCTGCCCCCTTGACGGTGTTGGTCACCATCTCCAGGGCCGACATCTCGCCATGCCTGACCGCTTCGATGCCCTTGCGCAGGGCGTGCTTGCTGTGCGAGCGGTCGATCTCCGCCCCGCCCCGGGTCAGGGTCAGGTCCACCCCGTGCTCGGCCGGCCAGCGCCCCGTGAAGAGCGAGGCACGGCTCGGGGAGCACATGCAGGAGGCGATACAGGTCTCCTCAAAGGTGACTCCGGTGCGAGCCAGTTCGGCGTCGGCCGGCATCAGCTCGTCGAGCCACTCCTGATCCTCCGGCCAATGCATCGGATAGCGCTGCTGGTCGGTGATGATCAGCAGCAGGTTGGGCGGTTTCGCCACGCTCTTCCCCTTCTTTTTCTTTGCCACGCTCAGTTACCCGCTTTCGGACAGCCCAGCTTCTGGAAAGCGGCCTTGCTGGTGTAGGTGCCCCGCGGGTAGTAACGGCCCATGACCCTGGCCGCGTTGTAGGGCGTGGTCACGTTCTGGATCGAATGCTTGAAGTTCGAGGCCGGGATCACGTTTCTGGTCAGGAGCAGCCCGGCGTCCTTGCGGCCGACGCCGTCCCCGTCAGGGTCGGCCGGCAGGAAGGCCACGCCGCACTCGCGGGTTGCGTTCTTCGGCCGGTCGCCCGCCTTGGCGACGACGATCGTGTAGCGGCGCTGTTTGCCCCGGAGCGGCACCTGCTCATCGAAGAGGCATTTGTTTGTCTTCGTGGTCGCCACCGACTCGAGCGTGCACATGTCCCATTCAACCAGTTGCCCGGCCTTCGCCCGGCGCTGCCCCCGGTAGGTCTGCGGTGTCGTCGGCATACTGCCCTTGATCACCAGCACCTTGCCGAAGCGGGTGCTGAAGGCACCGGTCATGTAGCGGGCGTCATTGTTGCCGTAAAGCGTGCCGACCTCGTTCGGGTTGGCCTCCCATGCGGCGTCGAATTCAGCCTGGGTCTTGTAGCGGGCCAGCGAGAGCTGGAGGTTGAAGAACTTGATGAAGCTGAAGTCCGCCTCGGCCGGGTTGGTCAGCGGATCCTTGCCGGGCCAGTTGACCAGGGCGTCATAGAGAACGGTCGGAACGCTCTGCGACTTGTAATCGTGATTCGAGTTGAGCGCCGCGCAGAGCGCCTTGCCGGTCAGCACGGTTCCGTCCTCAAGCGTCAGTTCCGGGGTCGGGATCGGAACGCCGCCGGACTTGCTCCGGCCCTTGTCCGCGACGTAGACCCGGTAGATGATGTCCTGATAGTCCTCGGACGAGGGCTGGGCGTAGAGGGTGTTGGCGACCGGCTTTTCGGGAGCGGCCGAGCCGAGCACGCGGACCGTCCAGGCCCGCTTTTTGGCCTTGCGGTCCTTGCCGGGAAGGCTGGTGTTGACCGAGCCCCGGTCCGGTTTGATCTGACGATCGGAAATCGAACCGGTCGGCACGCCACCGCTCGATTCGTAGGCGTTGAGCGACGAGTATCGGGCATGCGGGTACTGGCCCCGCAGCCTCAGAACCGCGCCCGCCGGGGTGCGGAATTTCGCACCCCAGTAGGTGATCTCGGTTCCGGGATAGGCGGTGTTGGTCTTCTCGTTCGCGGCGGTGAAGGGACCGGTCCAGAAGCAGCCGGCGGTCGGCAGGTCGAGCGGGTTGTAGCCATTCTCGACCAGGGCGGCCCGGGCCGGGATCGCAATCGCGGTTCCGGCAAGAAGCAAAGCGATCGCTGCCAGAAAAACCTTCTTCACTGCCGTCATGCCTCTGCTCCTGCTGTCGAATTGGTCGCCGGTCCCCGCCCTCAGCGGGAAGACCTGCCCGCGCCCAGTTTACTGACGCGCGTCAAGTATTCATAGAACGCGGGCTTTTTCGAATAGTTGCTGCGAAGCAGGCCGAAATAGGACTGATAGTCGGGACCGTCGCTGTTGTTGTCCCGGAGCCCGAACCAGCGGAAATCGGTGACCTTGTAGGTGCCGCGGTAACGGTGCGCCGTGTCCACGAACTGGCGAAGGACCTGCGCCTGCTCTTCCTCGCTTCGCCCCGGCCCGGTCGGCCATCCGGTTTCCTCGACCTTCAGGGGGAAGCGGGGCCCGAAGCCGGCCTTGGGCATGTAGCACTCGCGCATCTGGGCGATTGCCTCGAGAAAGGCGTCTCCGTAATTGCTGATCGAGACCCGGGGTGGCAGATAGGTGCCCGGGTAGAGGTCGATTCCGACCCAGTCGGTCGCCTGGCGCAACTCCTTTCCGCCGACCGCGGCCAACCGGTCCCAGAAGTCGGCGTCGGCTTCAGCCCCGAAACGCCAGGCGAAGTTGAAGCCGATCTTGAGATGGCCGAAGCCGAGCCGGTTCGAGTAACGCTGCGCGGTCTTCACCCCGGCGACCAGCGCCCGGGTCGAGTTCAGCCAGGCGCCGTCCGATGTGTTCGGGGAGACGGTCAGATTGACCTCGTTGGTGATCTGCAGGGCCCGGACCGCCTTGATCGGACCGAAGGCGCGGACCACGTCCCTCACGTAGTCGAGCCAGGCTCCGATGTCACCGTTCTGCTGCGGCCGGGGGTGGTACCTGACCTGGAGCTCGACCCCGAATCCCAGCCGGCCGTAATGCCGGGCCATCTTCTGGAACTGCCTTATGCCACGCCAGCCGTCGGAGAGGAAGAGCCGGTTGAGCCGGACCGTGAAATCGCGATCGCCGGCCAGACGCCTCAGGGCACGGTCGCGCTCCTGCCAGTTCTCGGGCACCAGCGGCGTGGTCTGGCCGCTGCCGATCTCTCCGGCCAGCCGGGGGCCGACCCCGAAATGGATCCGGGGACCGGGAACCGGCTCGTCGTCGGCGTAGCTCTGCTGGCAAAGCGGGTCGGGCAGAACCGGGGCCGTCGTCTCCTCCGGGGGAACGGCCCCGCCCAGGTCCCAGGGAATCGCGCCCGAAGGAGCGGCCCAGACCATCAAGCCGGCCAGCACCGTCGCCAGCACGCATCCGAAGCGCCCCGGCGAGCTCACTTGCTCTGCCCCAGATCGAGGCGATGGGTGTCAGCGATCCGCTTGATCACGCTTTCTTCAACACCGGCATCGGCCGCAAGCTCCGGCCATGCCGAAACCGATTCGGTCACCTTATCCAGCATCGCCTCCACCCGACCCCGCTTCATCGAGACCAGTTTCCCCACCTCGAAGAAGTCTCCGGGCTCGAAACCGTCGCGCTTGCCGTTGACCGACATCTGGTGGGCGGAGGTCCAGCGGCCGGTCGGGTTGTAGGCCCAGGTCAGGTCGAAGGCCGGGGAAAGCGCCCACTCGCCACCGCGATCCATCAGGAAGGCGATGTTCTTCACGTGGTCGTCCTGATTTCGAGCCACGACGTTGAAGACCATGCGCAGGAACTGCTGCTCGACCGCCGCCCGGCCCAGGCCGAGGCGGTCGATCATGCGGAAGGCCTGCTCGTAGGAATTTGCCCCCGGCAGATTGAAGTCGAGGTGCCCGAGGGCGGCCAGCGACTGCATGTGCAGGCGGCGGCCGGACTCGGTGCGGTCGAAGCGGCGGGTCATGAAGTGGCGCCGGCCAGCATCTTCGAGCAGGTGGCAGTCGGTCATCTCGATCCCTGCCGCCCTCGCCATCTGTGCGTAGGCGAACTCGATCACTCCGTAACCGCGCGGCTCGCCGATCTCGCGGCTTTGGTCCTGGACACCGTCGAACTTGAGGATCCAGTGCTCGAACCCGGCCGGCACCTCGAGCTGACCGGAGCGGACCTCCATCGTCTCCGGGTTGAAGGCGAGCAGGGCCTTGGCCCGGGCCCCGCCGGCCGAGGTGCCGACCCGCAGGATCTCGCCGAGCGCCCGTTCCCGGTCCTCGCTTGCGAAGCTTTCCCTGATCCCGGACCGCTCGGCAAGGATCTCCGCCGCCAGCTCGGCCAGGGCCTCGACCTCGACCGGATGGCTCTCGACCGGCTCTGGACCGGTCGCCGGCAGGTACTCGAGCGCCCCCATTCCCCGGCGGCCCGTGTAACAGAGCCGCTCGACCGCTCCCATGCTGCCGGGCTCGCGACCCTGGCGGGCCAGCCAGGCGTCGATCAGGGCATTGCCGAAGCGATCCGGCAGCGAATCCGAAAGCATGCCGGGAAGCCCGCGGAAGCTCTCCGTCGAAAGCTCCGGGAAGCTGTAGCGGCGGCCTTCTACCAGGGGCATTTCAACCGGAGCCACCTCGATCCCGCTGCGGGCGAACTCCGGCGTGTACTCGAACTCGGCGGCTCTCGCTCCGTCGGCGAGCGCCACCGCGCCGATGCGCCGGCCCCACATTCGAACCTCGGCCACGCTGGTCATTACTCAGCCCGGCCGTTCATGACTCGTCCTCGTCGCCCCATCGCCACTCGGACCGTCTTGAATCGTCGCGGCTCGAGGCCCGGGCCCTGCGCCGGCCCCGCGGACCCTTCTCGAACAGTTCGAGCGGGCCCGGCCCACCACCCGGGAGCAGGCCGCTCAGTGATTCGGCCCGCCCCAGGGCCCGCAGAACCCGGACCAGGGTCAGGGTTGAAACCGGCTCGCCGGCCTCGAGCCGGCGCACCGTGTCCCGCGTGATGCCGGCTTCGGCGGCGAGGCTGGCCTGGCTCAGGTTGCGCGAAAGGCGCTCGCGCTGCAGGTCCGTTCCCAGCTGCTCGAGGATTGCATGATCTGTTCGACTGTATTCCATAGTGACTGAACTATCAGTCACTATATCAGTCTCGGCACCTTATGACTGATATTTCAGTCACTAATAAGGGCCGAGTCTTGCCGACAGCCTGGCCTGCGAACATGGGTTCGTGAGCACGGCTTCGATCCTCCACGCCGACCTTGACGCTTTTTACGCCTCGGTCGAACAGCGCGACGACCCCGCCCTGCGGGGAAGGCCGGTAATCGTCGGTGGTGGCGTCGTCCTGGCCGCCAGCTACGAAGCCAAGGCGAAGGGCATCTACACGACGATGAACGGTCGCGATGCCCGACGGGTCTGCCCCGAAGCGGCGGTCGTCCAGCCCCGGATGGAGGCCTATTCGAAGGCCAGCAAGGCGGTCTACGAGATCTTCAATGACACGGCGCCGGTGGTCGAAGGGATTTCAATCGACGAGGCCTTCCTCGATGTGGCCGGGATGGAACACATCGGGGGCACTCCGCCCGAGATCGCGGCCCGGCTCAGGTCACGGGTCCTGGCCGAGGCCGGCTTGCCGATTTCGGTCGGCGTCGCCCGGACCAAGTTCCTGGCAAAGGTGGCCAGCGGAGCTTCCAAGCCGGATGGCCTGCTGGTGGTCGAACCCGATCGGGAGGCCGAGTTCCTCCACCCCCTGCCGATCGAGGCGCTCTGGGGAGTCGGCAAGGTGACCACCGCGAAGCTGAACGGGATGGGCATCCGTACAGTCGGTGACGTGGCCCGGACCAGCCGGGTGCGACTGGCCGGGGTGATCGGCGAGTCCGCTGCCGCACATCTGCTCGATCTCGCCAACGGACGCGACCCCAGGCCGGTCTCGCCGCGCGAGCGGCGCAAGTCGATCGGGGCCCAGAGCGCGTTCCCGCGGGGTTCCCGAGACCGGTCCGAGGTCGATTCACTGGCCGCCGCCCTGGTCGATCGCACCGCCCGCCGGCTCCGGGCGGCAGAGCGCGCCTGCCGCACAGTCTCGATCGGCCTCCGCTTCGGTGATTTCTCGCGCGCGAGCCGGGCCCGCACGCTCGCCTTCCCGACCGACCAGACCGAAACGATCCTCGCGGCGGTCCGGGAGCTCTTCGATGCCTCACGCGAGGAGATCGCGGAAAAGGACCTCACCCTGATCGGCATTTCCCTGGGCAATCTCGAAGCAGCCGACACCGTCCAGATGGAACTGCCGCTCAGCGAAAACGATCGCCTGGTCGAGAATTCCGCCCTCGATCAGGCGGTCGATGACGTCCGGGCCAGATTCGGCGAAGGGGTGATCAAACGGGCGTCGATGATCGACGCCGACCAGGGCGTTCCCGTGCCGACCCTGCCGGACTGAAGGACCTCAGCGGGTGATCCGGACCCAGGTCCGGACGGTCCGGCGGTTGCCGGCCCGGTCGACGCCGGTCGCGGTGTAGATGACCCGTTTGCCGCGACGCTTCCAGCGAATGCCGCAGCTCGCGAGACCCGAAAGCCTGTCCCGGCCGACGCAACGCGCCCGGCGAATCCGCGGGTAGGAGGCTCCGCGCCGGACGCCGCTGATCTTCACCCGGGGCGCAGTACGGTCGATGTTTATGCCGCTCACCGTGACCGTTGCCTTGCCGCCGTCCAGGGCGGTGATCGAGGCCTTGACCTGCTGGCCGCGGCCATCCCTGCCCAGGCGCCGGGGGTAGGGGCAGTCCTGGGTCAGCTCCGACCCGTGGGTGACGCAACGGAAGTAGATGTCAACCGGCTTGCGGTACCACCCGAAGCTGCTCTTCGGAGTCTTGATCCGGGCCGTCAGACCGGGGTCGGTCCGCTCGAACTGATCCGAGGAGGCCGCGAAGTCGGCGTCGCCTTCGTACTCGGCCTTGATCTGGTGAACCCCGCCGTGAGGCGTGCCGGCCTTGAGGATCGCGCTCCCGTCCTCGACCGTCGCCGATCCGACCTCGGTGCCGTCAACCGAGAAGGTCACTTCGCCCGAAGGCTCGGGCAGGCCGTCACCGACGGCCTTGACCTTTGCGGTCAGCTTGCCGGGCGTGGTCGAGAGCTCGGTGGCCGATTCGGCCCCGGTCAGGGCCACGACCTGGGCCTTGTCCCCGACCGGATTGTGGAAGTGGAGCATCAGCACCCCGAGGCCAGCGTCATCCCGGTAGGAAGCAACGTTCCTGGTTACGGTCAGCTGCTCGCCGGGCTGGTCCTCGACCAGCGGTCCCACGCCGCCGTCACCGGTGACCAGGATGCCTGGCTCGAAGAGATTCGCGCTGAGCGGATTCTCGAGGTCGCCGCTTTCGGCATTGACGCCGATCATGTCGATCGCCTGATCGGAGGAGTACGAGTAGGTCTCAACCCCGTATGAAACCCGGGGGTTGTCTGCGTCGATGCCGTAATCGGCCAGCGCGGCCAGTGAAACGGGCAGCACCAGCGCGTCGCTGTCATAGAGCGCGGTGTCGATGTCCCCGAAGCGCCCGTTGACCAGCTGCTGGTCGATGATCCGCTGGCCCTCCGGCCGGGACGGATCGAGCAGGGTACTGACGAAGACATCGTCCTCCCCGAGGCGGTCGTTGTAGAGGAAGAGGTCCGGCGTGCCGTCCCCGTCGACGTCGAGGTCGAACTGGATCGCGGCCTTGTCCGCCGGGATCGCCCAGGGCGCCTGAACCGCAGCCGCGAAGTACGCCAGCTGCTGATCCGGGTCGGCGACCAGCGGGGCGTTCGAGGTGTAGCCGACCAGCTTCAGGTCTGCGTACTTCTCTTCCGGCAGCCGCCAGCAGGAGGTCTCGATCTCCTCGTCGCATTCGGGCGACTCCCCGCTCGTCGCCTGCAGTTCGAAGCCCGCGGCGATCGAAAATATGTCGTTGTCCGGGTCGCCGTCCCCCACTCCGTTTTCACCGGGGCCGTTGCCGAGGCCCTGGCCGGCCAGCTCGAGGCTCGCGGTCTGCTCGGGATCGCCGGCGGTGGCGGAGCTGCGATGAATCAGAAGCGAAGCGGGCTGGCCCATGTCCGAGGCCGGCCGGGGAGATGCGTAAACCGGGACCCGTAGGGTCGTGCCGGGGCCGGTCGGCTCGAGGAGCAGCCGCCCGAACGCCTCGGCCAGGGTCTCGCGCGGGTCACCCTCGGAGCTGAAGCGGCCGGCGGTCGGATCGACCGCCTTGGTCAGCTGGGAGGGGTCCTCGATCGCGAGGCTGACCGAGACCATGGTCGACCTGCCCGGATCCAGGCTGACCTGGGAAGGCGTAACCGAGAATTCGGCGCCCGGAACCTCGTTGATCGGGTCATAGGCGAGGTCGTAGGTCACCGGGAAGGAAGACTGGTTCTCCACCTTGACCTCACGACTGAGGGTCACCGGTGCGCTGGCGGCGACCGGGCCGAAGGACACACTGACCGCTCCGTTGGCCGGGTCGTAGGCCAGCACCCTGTTGCCGGTGGCGAGTGCCGCGTCGATCCGGCCGGAACCGACCCGGGGCGGGCCGTAGCGATCCGAGGACGGATTGGCCGAACCGTCGACGAAGAGGTCGTGCGCAGCCGTGTTCATGATGTCCGCCTTGACCTGGAGCGGAGTCCAGCCCGGATTGGCCTGCCGGACCAGGGCCGCCAGCCCGGCGACCATCGGCGAAGCCATCGAGGTGCCGGAGAAGCTGACCCCGTCGTCACCTGTGCCGACCGCGGTCGAGAAGACCGAGCTGCCGACCGCGGTCACGTCCGGCTTGACGTTGCCGGTCGCGTGAATTCCACGCGAGGTGAAGCTCGAGATCTTGTCGTTGTCATCAGGGAAGCTCCGGGTTACCGCGTTGACCTCGGTTCCATCGACGCTCACCGCCAGCGAGTTGTCGAGCGCGTCGCGGATCGCGTCCGCCCCCGATTTCGCCATCAACACGCCGGGGATCGCGTCGTCACCGTTGATTCCGGCGGAGAAGGTTTCCGCGTCGCTGCCGAAGATGAAGCCGATCGCTCCGGCCGCGGCGAGGTTGTCGCCACGGGTGATCGAACCGCATTCCGGCACCGCGTCATGCCATTTGACGAGCACCACCTTGCCGGTGAACGGGGTCCCGGTGTACGGGGCGCAGGCGGTTTCATTTTCCACCGGAGCGGCCACCACCGGCCCGCTGAGGTCGGGACCCGTCTTCCAGTCGTAACGGCCCGACCGGGTGATTGCGTACAGATCCTGGTTCCCGTCGATCGTGACCTCGGCGCCATCCACCTTCGACTCGGCGTCAACGCTTGAGGCCACGCTCAGAACCTGCGAGGCATCTCCGGGCGAGCCGGTGATGTCAGAGATGTCACCGGAGTTTCCGGCCGAGGCAACCACGCTTACCCCCATCTGAACCGCGGCGTTGGAGGCGACCGAATCCCCGTCCTGAACCGATCCGAAATCGGAGCCGAGCGACATGTTGATCACGTCGACATGGTCGGTCGGGTCGCCGTCGTTGTTCGGGTCGACCGCGCGGTCGATCGCCTCGGTCACCACGTCGGTGCTGCCGTCGCAGCCGAAGACCTTGATCGCGTAGACCTTCGCCCTGGGCGCCATGCCCGGACCGATCTTCATCGCCGCGAAGTCGGTGGAGTTGTCGTAGACGCCGTCATAGGTCGAGCCGTCGGCCTTGACGCCGTATCCGGCGGCCGAGCCGGCCACGTGGGAGCCATGACCGCCGCAGTCCAGCGGGTTCGGATCGGGGTGAGGGTCGGGCTGGTAGTTCTCGGAATCGGAATCGGAGTCATAGTCGTCTCCGACCAGGTCGATCCCGCCGGAGACCTTGGCGTTGGGAAACAGGGCCGGGTTGGCGGGCTGGTCCTCGGTCGCCTGGGCGGTCTCGAAGGCAGTCTCGGTGCCGGGACCGCCGAAGTTCGAGTGGGTGTAGTCGACGCCGGTATCGATCACGGCGATCGTCTGGCCCTGGCCGAGGAAGCCGGTCGACTGCCAGGCCTGGGCGGCCGCCTGGAACGGCACCGCGTAGTCATTGGTCGGGCTCTTGGGCGCCACCGGGTAGACCGCGCTGACGCCGGGGATCTGTTCGAGCAGGGTCTTGTCACCGGCCGGGGCGGTTACGCCGACCGCAGCCAGCACGCTGTGGGTCCGGTAGATCGGGTCGGCGTTCGCGGGGAGGTCATCGATCACCTCGCTCTGGGCTCCGGTGATGTCCGACTTCTGATCCTTCGCCGCGGCCCTTGCCTCGGGCAGGCCCTGATCGCGGTTCTGCCGGAACACGCGGACGGTCGAAGGTTCGTCGAGTTTCAGCAGAAAGGTCTGCGGCGCCGGGCGGTCGGCCTGAACACGGGCGGCGGAAGCGCTCTGGCCTGCGGCTCCAGCGAACACGGCCAGCGCCAATCCACCGATGACGGCGCCCCACGCCCTTTTACCCCACCCGCTGCTCTTCATGCCGCCGACCTTTGCTCGAATTCAGATGCCTGACGGGTCAGACTGCGACCCGGACCGCCGTGAGTCTAAACCCCGCTCCGGGCCGAAAGTGGCGGTCTGCGCCGCGCTGGCTCAGGGCTTCAGCGCCTTGAAGCCGGAGATCCCGTAGCCGATCTCGTCGTCGACCGCCATCGCGATGTAGTCAATCGAGGTCTGCCTGGGTATGCCCAGCTTCGCGCCGTAGGTGACGTCGAGCGCGGCGACTTCATTCTTGATCGCCTGGCCGATGATCCGGTACATGCCGGGCACGGTCCACGGCCCGTACCAGGGCTTGTCCGAGACCTTGACTGCCTTGCCACCACGAACGGTGATGGTCACGCTGGAAGGACCGGCGCAAAAACAGCCCCGGGAAACCTTCATCCGGTAGTCCACGATGCCCGCGGCAAGCCACTTCTGCCGGGCCTGCCTGAACTCCCTGGCCGCCTTGCCGCTGGTGATGTCCGGGTCAACCTGATCCTCGTCGGCGGCGAGGGCCGAGCTGGCCGTCAGGCCGCAAATCAGGAGAACGGCGGTGATGGCGAGTTTCTTCATGGCCATATTCTTACTACGAAACCGATCGGCAACCGTCACAATCGCGCCGTGCCCTATCTCCACAAGTGGAGCCCCGCCCTGGTGCGAACCCTCCCCCACACGCGACTCGGCACCGGACCGACGCCGGTCAGGCCCCTGCCCTCCCTCGGGCAAAGCGGCTGCGAGATCTGGCTCAAGGACGAAAGCGGCTTCGGTGACGGAGGCTGGGGCGGCAACAAGGTCCGCAAACTCGAGTGGCTCCTTCCCGACGTCAAACGGCGCGGCCGGAAGACGATCCTGACCTTCGGCGGCCTCGGCACCAACTGGGGCCTCGCGACCGCGCTCTACGGGCGCGAGCAGGGAATCCACACGGCCCTCGGGCTGATCGACCAGCCCCGCGACCAGCACGTCGAGGAGCAGCTGAAGCGCCTGGAAGCCTCCGGGGCAAGCCTCCACTTCACCCACACGAAGAACCGCACGATCGCCCTCGCCCCCTGGCTGATCCTCCGCCACTCTTCCGGCCTGCGGCCGCCGTACATCCTGCCCTCGGGAGGTTCTTCGCCGCTCGGTGCGCTCGGTTACGTCGAGACGGCGTTCGAGATCGCGGCGCAGGTCGAGTCGGGTGAGTTGCCCGAACCGGGCCACGCAGTGGTGCCGACCGGGTCCGGCGGAACCGCGGCGGGCCTGGCGCTCGGCTTCGCCCTCGCCGGGCTCGGCACCCGGGTTGTCGGCGTAATCGTTACCGAGCACCTTCGGCTCGATGACGAAGCGATCGGCAAGCTGGCCGGCAAGAGCGCTGCCCTGCTCCGCCAGCGCGGGGCCGCGTTCCCCGAGCCGGACCTGAACTTCGAGATGACCGAGGAGTGGCTCGGGGAAACCTACGGCGCCCCCACCCCGGAATCGGAGGCGGCGATCGAAAGGGCCCGGGCCGACGGGCTCGAACTCGACCCGGTCTACACCGCCAAGGCGATGGCCGCCCTGATCGCCAAGTCCGCGGCCGGTGACTTCGAAGGCGGGCCCGTCCTCTTCATCAATACAAACGGGCCCCGTTAACCGAAGAGGGTGAGGTCGGGTTCGCGTTCGCCGCGGAGGACTGCGAGGTCGACTTCGACGCAGGCGATGTCCCGGCCCTCGGCCAGGGTCCGTGCCTGGGGCTTGATCTGCTGGGCGGCGAGCACCCCGCGGCATGCCGCCATGGCCGGCTCCAGCTGAATCCGCTCCAGGTAGCGGGTGATCTGCTCGACCGCCTCGACCGTCCCGGTCCGCTTGATCTCGACGGCGACCCAGTTTTCATCCTCGTCCTTGCACATCAGGTCAACCGGTCCGATGTCGGTGAACCACTCCCGCTTGACCAGGGTCAGGCCCTCGCCGCACCAATGCGGCTGCTCGGCCAGCAGCTCCTGAAGGTGGGCCTCCACCCCGTCCCGCTCCAGGGCCGCCGCCTCGCCCATGTCATGGGTCACGTCGGAAAGCACCTCGGCGATCTTGATCTCGACCCGGTCCTCGGTCGCACCGGCGTGTTTGGTCACGACGATCATCGCCGGCTCGTCGCCTTCCGCCTCGATCTCCTCGATCGTGGTCGGGGGAGTCATCCAGTTCTGGGGCTTGTAGCCACCGGTGTCGGCGTGGATCATCACCGACCCGTCCGACTTGATCATCACCAGCCGGAGCGCCTCCGGCAGAAAGGTGTCCAGACGGCCGGTATAGCGGGCCTCGCAACGAGCAACGATCAAACGCACGATCGGAACAGTAGCCAAGCCTCAGGTCGCCGCTGGCCGCCCGCGCGCCGCGAGTGCCCACTTTGCGCCGCATACCGGCACAAAGTGGGCATTCGGTGACCCACCGCGCCTCTACGGGAGGCGCCAGTCGATTGGCTCGGCCCCCTGGTCGGCCAGGAGCTGGTTGGCCCGGCTGAAGGGCTTCGAGCCGAAGAAGCCGTTGTGGGCGGCCATCGGGCTGGGATGGGCCGATTCGATCCGCGGCACCGGGCCGAGCAAAGGCGCCAGGTTGCGGGCGTTCCGGCCCCAGAGGATCGCGACCAACGGCCCGCCCCGCCGGGCCAGCGCGGTGATCGCCTGTTCGGTCACCCCCTCCCAGCCCTTGCCCTGATGCGCGTTCGGCCGGCCGGGCTGGACCGATAGCGACCGGTTCAGCAGCAGCACCCCGCGGTCGAACCAGGGAGAAAGGTCGCCGTTTTCCGGCGGCGGATAGCCAAGGTCGTCGCTGTACTCCTTGAAGATGTTGACCAGACTCGGTGGCAGCGGCCGCACATCCGGGGCGACCGAGAAGCAGAGCCCGACGGCATGCCCCGGGGTCGGGTACGGGTCCTGCCCGACAATCAGCACCCGGACCTGATCGAGCGGCAGGGTGAAGGCCCTGAGGATGTTCTCCCCGGCCGGCAGGTAACCGCGGCCCGCGGCCGATTCGCCCCGGAGGAAGTCCCCCATCGAGGCGATCTGCCCGGAAACCGGTTCGAGCGCCTCGGCCCAGCCGGGGTCGATTACCTGACTTAGCGGACGGGCCGGCACGAACCCAGAATACGAGTTCGCGCCGGCGCCGCCCGCGGAAGGTCAGGAAGCGACCAGATCCCGGACCGGCTGGCCGGAGTAGGTCTCGCCACGCTCGGCCTTTTCGACCAGGGAAGCCGGCGGCTCGAAACGCTCGCCGTACTTTTCGGCCAGCTCCCGGCTGCGCTCGACGAAGCCCGCCGGGCCGCGGCGCTCGGGGTGGGCTTCCGAGGTGTAGCCGTCGATGTACTGGAGCACGCCGCCGGTCCAGCCCGGGAAGCCGATCCCGAAGATCGAGCCGATGTTGGCGTCGGCCACCGATTCGATCACGCCCTCGTCGAGGCACTTGACCGTTTCCAGCGATTCAACGAAAAGCATCCGCTCCTGCAGTTCGAGCAGGTCGATCTGCGAGGGGTCCCCGGCCGGAGGGAACTCTTCCCTGAGGCCGGCCCAGAGCCCGGTCCGCTTGCCGTCCTCGTAGTCGTAGAAACCGGCACCCGCCAGCTTCCCGGCCCGACCCGCTTCGACCATGCGGTCGACCACGGCGAAGGCCGGGTGCGGGTTCCACTCGACGCCCTCGGCTTCCAGGGCCTCGCGGGTCGCCTTGCGGATCTTGATCATCAGCTCCATGTTGAGCTCGTCGCTCAGCTGGAGCACCGGGGCCGGGTAGCCGGCCTGGCTCGAAGCCTGCTCGATGGTCGAGGCCGGCACGCCCTCGGCGAGGAAGGCGATGCCCTCGTTGATGAAGGTGCCGATCACCCGGCTGGTGAAGAAGCCGCGTGAATCGTTGACCACGATCGGTGTCTTCCTGATCTGCCGGGCGAGGTCGAGCGAGCGGTGGAGCGTCGTATCGCTGGTCTCTTCGCCCTTGATGATCTCCAGCAGGGGCATCTTGTCGACCGGGCTGAAGAAGTGAAGGCCGATGAAGTCGGCCGGGCGTGAAACGCCCTCGGCCAGACCGGTGATCGGCAGGGTCGAGGTGTTCGAGCCAAGCAGTGCGCCTTCGGCCAGGAAGGGCTCGATCTCGGCGAAGACCTGGGCCTTGACCGCCGGGTCCTCGAAGACCGCCTCGATCACCAGGTCGGCGCCGTCGGCGTCCTTCGCTTCGGCGGTCGGGGTGATCAGGGCCAGCAGGGCATCGCCCTTCTCCTGGGTCGAACGGCCGCGGGAGATCGCCTTGTCGACGATGTCCTTCGAGTAACCCTTGCCCCGCTCGGCGGCCTCCAGCGAGATGTCCTTTAGCACCACCTCGATGCCCGCCTTGGCGCAGACATAGGCGATTGCGGCGCCCATCATTCCGGCACCCAGCACCACCACCTTCTTCGCGGTGTACCGCTCGCCGTCGGCGGGACGGCCGCGGTCACCGTTCACTTCCTGAAGGTCGAAGAAGAATGCCTGGATCATGTTCTTGGCGATCTGGCCGGTGGCCAGCTCGAGGAAGTAACGGCCCTCGATCTCGATCGCGGTGTCGAAGTCGACCTGCGAACCCTCGACCGCGGCCGACATGATCGCGATCGGCGCCGGGTACTTCGCACCCTTGAGCTGCTTCTTCAGGTTGGAAGGGAAAGCCGGCAGGGTCATCGCCAGCTTCGGGCTGGACGGGGTGCCGCCGGGGATCTTGTAGCCCTTCACATCCCAGCGCTGGACCGCTTCCGGGTTCTCGCCGATCCACTTCTTCGCGGCCGGGATCAGGTCATCCGGCGACTGGACCAGCTCGTCGATCAGCCCGATCTCCCTGGCCTTGGCCGGACGGAGCGGCTTGCCCTGGATCAGCACCTGCATCAGGGCATCGGCCAGACCGAGCATCCGTACCGTGCGGACCACTCCGCCGCCGCCGGGCAGCAGGCCGAGCTGGAC
>JAIBCJ010000088.1 GCA_019694145.1 Solirubrobacterales bacterium
CGGAAACCCGACCCACCGGCCGAAGCAGCACGGGCTGGCGGCCGGAATCCCGACCCAGCTAGGATGCATTCATGGCTGAAGACCACGCAACCATGCCGACCGAAGAAGAGGTTTTCGAAGCGCTCGAGGAAGTGATCGACCCCGAACTCGGGCTCGACTTCGTTTCACTGGGGCTCGTCTATGACGTTGCGCTGGAAGCGCCGGACGTCTACGTGACATTCACCCTGACCACGCCCGCCTGCCCGATCGGACCCCAGGTCTCCGAGCAGATGAAGGAATTCGTCGGCGGGCTCGAGGGCGTACGCGACGTTCATCCGAAGATGATCTTCGACCCGCCCTGGTCGCCGGAAATGATGACCGACGACGCCAAGTTCGCGCTCGGCTTCTAGCCCTTCGGGCTGCTCTTCTTCGCCGCCCGGCCCGGGCCGCCGCCGTTGCTGGCAGTGGCCTTCCCGGGGCTGCCCTTCCGGGCTGAACCCTTTCTGGCCGAAGCCTTCCCGGGTTTGTCGGGGGCGATCGAGTTCTCGACCTCTTCGGCGGCGGCGAGCAGCTCGGCCAGCGATTCGTTCAGGCCGCGGCGGACCTGGCCGATGTCGGGCATCGCGTCGAAGTCACCGATCAGGCCGATGTTGACCTGCCCGGCGTAACTCATCACGCCGACCGCAAGGCCGTGGTTCTTGGCGAGGAAGGCGACCGGATAGGGCCGGTCGAGTTTGCGTCCCAGGACATAGAGCGGAATCTGCGGACCTGGAACGTTGGTCACGAGCAGATTGAAAAGCCGGGTGGAGAAGGTCAGCCGGGCCGCCTGCGCGAGCAGGGTGGGCGGGGCGAAGTCATTGAGTCGGGCAATCACTTCCGCCCCCAGCGCCTGCTTGGACTGCTTCAGGCCGTCCATCGCGGCGCTGACGATCTCCAGCCGGGCGACCGGATCGGCCTCGTAAACCGGCAGCGGGGCCCGCATCGTGGCGAGCTTGTTGCCGAGCTGGCCGCGCTCGTCGTCGGAGCGGACCGAGACCGGAACCATGGCCCGCAGCTCAAGGCCATCGGTGTCAACCCCGCGCTTGACCAGCCACTTGCGAATCGAACCGGCGGCGACCGCCAGCACCACGTCGTTGACGGTGGTGCCGAAAACGTCCTTGACCCGCCGGTAGTCGGCCAGGTCGGCGCTGGTCCAGGTGATCCGGCGATGGGGACCGATCGGCACGTTCAACGGCACGTCGGGCGCGGAATCGGCCAGAGCCCGGGCCACCTCGGCCAGTCCCTCGGCACTTTCCCCGACCCGCCCGGCCAGCGACGAAGGCTTGCGCAAGGCGTTGATCGCCTTCTCGCCCAGCTTCACCGGTTCGGTCGCGAGTTCCTTCGCGCCCCGTTCCAGCAGGCTCAAATTCGAGGGCAGCGGCTTCGGCTTCCATTCCTCCTTGGGGACGATCGGCTCGGCGTCGGCAGTGACGTCAAAGATCACCGTGCCGATGTCAACCCCGGAGATGCCGTCGATCATCGCGTGGTGGCTCTTGATGATGATCGCGAACCGGTCGCCCTCCAGATCCTCGACCAGGAACATTTCCCAGAGCGGCTTGGAACGGTCCAGGGCCTGCGAGAAGAGCCGCGAGGCGAGAATCTTCAGCTCGCGTTCGCCACCCGGCCTCGGCAGGGCGGTGTGGCGCAGGTGGTAGTTCAGGTTGAAATCAGGATCATCGGCCCAGAGCGGACGGCCGGTGCCGTAAGGCGGATAGACCAGCTTCTGGCGGTACCTGGGCACGAAATCGAGCCGCGAGCCGATGTGGGCCTTGAACTCGTCATAGGTCGGCGGATCCCCTTCGAAGATCATCACCGCACCGATGTGCATGTGAGCGTTTTCGTGCTCGTTGGTCAGAAACTGCGCATCAATCGCAGTGAGTCGGTCAAGTTCGTGGCTGGCGGGTTCCATGGCTCCCCATCGTGGACTAGCACAAGACTCTACTCGGGTACCCTTGTCCAATGCCCGAAACACCCTCCACCGGGATAGAGAAAGTCATTCTGGCCGCGCCCCGTGGCTACTGCGCCGGCGTCGACCGGGCCGTGCAGACGGTCGAGCGCGCGCTCGACAACCACGGTGCCCCGATCTACGTCCGCAAGGAAATCGTCCACAACAAGCACGTGGTCGAGCAGCTAGCGGCGCGGGGAGCGATCTTCGTCGAAGAGGAAACCGAGGTGCCCGAAGGCGAGATAGTCGTCTTCTCCGCCCACGGCGTTTCGCCGGCGGTTCACGAACGGGCTGCGGCGCGGGAGCTGCGCACGATCGACGCGACCTGCCCGCTGGTCACCAAGGTCCACGTCGAGGCCCGCAAGTTCGCGGCCGAGGGCTACACGATCATCATGGTCGGCCACGAGGGCCACGAAGAGGTTGAAGGCACGATGGGCGAGGCACCGGACTCGATCGTCCTGGTCCAGACCGTTGACGAGGTCGACCACCTTGAAATCGAGGATCCGGACCACGTCGCCCTGATCACCCAGACCACCCTTTCGGTCGATGAGACCGCCGGGATCATCGCCCGCCTGCGCGAAAGGTTCCCCGGAATCGTCACCGCCAAGGGCGAGGACATCTGTTACGCCACCACCAACCGTCAGATCGCGGTCAAGCAGCTGGCCCGCCAGTGTGACCTGGTCCTGGTGATCGGCTCGACCAACTCCTCGAACTCGAACCGGCTGGTCGAGGTCGCGCGCGAGCACGGCTCCGAATCCTTCCTGATCGACAACCACACCCAGGTTCAGGAAGAGTGGCTCGACGGGGTGGAAACGGTCGGGATCACTTCCGGGGCAAGCGCACCGGAGGAACTGGTCGAGGATCTGGTTCAGCTTTTCCGCGACCGCGGGGTGGAGGACGTCTCCGAGCTCCGCACCGTTGACGAGTCGGTCCGCTTCATGCTGCCGAAGGAGATCCGCAAGGGCCTCCCGATGGTCAATTCCTGACCGGTCTCAGGTCGCGGCCGGCGAGTAACTGACCGACCAGATCTCCGGAGCGCCTTCCAGTTCGATCCCCAGCTTGTGGCTGCCGTGGCGGCCGGTTTCGACGAGCGGGTAAAGCCCCGGGCCATCGATCCCGACTTCGCCGCGGGCTTCGCCGTCGAGGGTAACCCGCAGATCTCCCTTGCCATCGGCCGTGACGTAGGCGCCACCGCCCTCGAAATCGAGCGCCAGCGCGTCGAAGTCATCGATCGTGAGGGGGCGGTCCGGAAACGGGATCACTTCGGGTGAGGGTGGCGACACCTCAACGCCCGCTGCGTCGGTGGGCCGGACCGGTTCCATGATCGCCGGCATCTCCGGGAGCCTCTCGAAGGAGGCGGCCAGCGCTTCCTGAATCGCCTGCTCGGTTCCCTGATAGTCGCCCTCGCCGAAGTGGAACCAGCGGAGGATTCCCCCGCGACCCCAGAGGAAGAGGCTCGGCCAGCCTTCACATCCGTAACCGGTCCAGAGTCGCTTGCTTTCATCGATCAGGACCGGGAACTCGACCCCGAGTTGCCGCAGTCCGCGCCCGGCGGCTTCCGGGTCGGCGCCGAAGGGAAAGCGTGGAGCCTGGACACCGAGCACCCGCAGGCCGAGCGGCTCGTAACGCTCGTGCCACTCGACCAGGTAGGGCAGGGTGCGCACGCTGTTCAGCTGGCTGTAATCCAGAAAGTGGACCAGTACAGGGCCTTTTGCCGTGAGCACCGGCATCTTGCCCGGGTCCTTGCCGATCCAGGTCGCCTTGCCGGGCAGTTCGGGAGCCGCGATGTCATCTCGAAGAGGGAGGATGGCGTGATCGTATGGATATGATCCGCCTTCAGTCACCCCCTCTACGAGCTCTACGAGGAGAGAAACTCGTGAACACGAATCTGTGGGACCGCATCGAGCAGGCCCGGGCCGAGCACAACGTCCTGGAACATCCCTTCTACCAGCGCTGGTCGGCCGGCGAGCTGACCCGCGAGGAACTCGCCGATTACTCGGGCCAGTACCGCTACGCGACCGAGGCGATCGCCAAGCTGAGCACCGACATCGCCGCCCAGGCACCGGAATCCGAGCGGGCCGGGCTCGAGGCGCATGCGGCCGAAGAGCACGATCACGTCGTCATGTGGGACGGCTTCGTGGGCGCGGTCGGCGGCACGGTAGGTGCCGAGCCGAACCCGGAGACCCTCGCCTGCGTCGAAGCCTGGACCAAGGCCGACGGTTTCGGCCGCCAGCTCGCGCGCATGTTCGCGATCGAGTCGGGCCAGCCGGCGATTTCAAAGACCAAGACCGAAGGTCTCGGCGAGCACTATGAGATCACCGACTCTCCCGGCAACCTCTACTTCACCGTTCACGAGGAGATGGACGTCCATCACGCCGCCGAGGGTCGCAAGCTGATCGAGCGGTACATGAACGATTTCAGTGAGGACGAGCTGGTCGAGGCGGCCGAGGAAGCCTTCAAGGCCAACTGGCTGCTGCTCGACGGAGTCGAGAAGGCGCGGGCCTGAGCCTTCCCCTCGCACATGTCCTGTCCGCCGGGCAGGACCTGCCAATACCGGCGTGGCTCTTCGCCTGGGGAGCCTCGATTGTTCTCGTAGTCTCGTTCTTCGCTCTCTCAGCGGGCTGGCGCCGGGCCCGCTACGAGAGTGATTCCTGGCGTCAGGTGGCGCCCGGTTTCGGCCGCGCGATCACCAGCCTGCCGGTCCGGCTCCTCTGCGGGGCCTTCGGCCTCTTCCTGCTCGGGGTCGCGATCTATTCCGGCTTCAAAGGCACCGAGGCGCCGGACCGAAATGTCACCCTGACCCTGCTTTTCGTCACCGCCTGGCTCGGCTTTCCGTTGCTGGGAGTGCTGGTCGGGAACCTCTTTCCCGCCTTCAACCCATGGAACGCGGTCGCCGCCCCGGCCGGCTGGGCCTGGCGCAGGGTCGCGGGCAAGGCTCCTGCCCACCTTGCCTATCCGGAGCGGCTCGGACGCTGGCCGGCCGTGATCGGGCTGTTCCTCTTCGTCTGGATGGAGTTGATCTACGGTGAGGGAAGCGGCGTGGCGGTCGGCGTTTCACCCGAGGCGGTCGCCCAGGCGGCAGTCTTCTACTCGATCTACACCCTGGTCATGACCGGCCTCTTTGGCCGGGAGGCCTGGTTCCGAAACGGCGAGATCTTCTCGGTCTACTTCGGCATGTTCGGCTCGCTCGGCAAGTTCGAGGTCCGGGGCCGTGAACTCGGCATCCGGCGCTTCCTTTCCGGAGCGACAACCTGGCCGGCCGGGATCGCCGGCTCGGTCGCACTGGTCATCACCTCGATCGGCACCACCACTTTCGACGGTGCCTCGGAAGGCGTCTTCAAGGACGGGATCCAGTGGCTGATCGACCGGTTCGCGGACATCGGTTTCAACCCGACCGCCGCGACCCGCACCTCGATGACCGTCTTCATGCTTCTCAGCGTCACTATCGTGGCGCTGGTCTACCTGGGCGGGGTGCGGGGCATGAGCACGGTCCCTGGCGCCCCCGACCGGCCGACCCTCTGGCGGTCCTTCGGCCATGTCCTGATCCCGATCGCCTTCGCCTACCTGCTCGCCCACTACTTCAGCCTCTTCTTCTTCCAGGAGCAGGCCCAGTTCACCTATCTGCTCTCCGATCCGCTCGGAACCGGCACCACCGACCTCTTCGGAACCGCTTCCTACGGGGTCAACTACAACGCGATCTCCAATCAGGTGATCTGGTACGTCCAGGTCGCCGCCCTCGTCTGCGGCCACGTCGCCGGCCTCGTCCTCGCCCACGACAAGGCGATCACCATCTGGAAGGACTACCGCACCGCCGCCCGCTCCCAGTACTGGATGCTCGCCGTGATGGTCGCCTTCACCTGTTTCGGGCTCTTTCTACTGTCAGTCTCGAACAGTTAAGGCCCGGGCAACGCGCCCAGGACGCACCTGCGGGCGCCGTGGCTTCGTCAACGCCGGGAAACGGCAGCTCAAGTACCCGCGTACGATCGCGGCCATTTCCCGGCTTATTCCTCGCCAGCCACCCGCAGGAGCGCCCTGTGCACGACCCGCTGACGGCTGGAGGCCCACGACCCACTCACGGCTGGAGGTCCCTGGCATCCACCCGCCGAAGTTTGGCCCGCTGACGGCTGGAGGCCCACGACCCGCTCACGGTTGGTGGTGAACCCGTTTTCGCGAGATGCGGTTTGTCAGTAAATAGCGCTGACAGATCGGATCTCGATCGATTTCCCGACCCGGATCCGGGGCTGGTGGGTATGGATTTCGTTCATATAGACGAAATCCATACCCACCTCCCGAAACCTGGGCCTGGACCTGGCCCTGGAGACGGTGCGGGACGCTGGGACGCCAACAACTTCGCCCTCAATGCCGCCGGCCGGTTTCAGCTCAGGGCTGGACTTCGGTGCGGTTGCTCCGGTAGGCGCGGCCCCACATCTGGAGGAAGGACTGGGCCGAGTTCTCGAGGGGTGCGGTGTCGACCCCGAGTTTCTGCATGTCGAAGACGACCGCCGGTTCGGTGCCGATGTCCGACATTCCCCGGTCGAGGTAGCGCTGCCAGCTGGGCGGCGCACCGGCGGAGGAGGGGCGGGTCTGGGAGGTCAACTGCAGTTCCCGGAACTCGCCGGTCGAGGCCGGGCAGCCGGTCCGCCCGAACCTGGATCCGATCTCTTCCACGAACCCGTTGAAGTCACTGCCAAAGGCGACCGGCACGTCTTCGTCGACGAAGTACCGGTACATCTGGATCAGCGACCGGACCGAGCCCGAGCAGTTGTTGGCTACGCCGCTTTCGCTGTAGGTCTCCATCCCTTCGGGTCCGGTCCGCAGGGCGACCATGCCGCCACTCCGCTTGATGTAGTCAAGGACCCGGGGCGGGGTGTTGAGCTCCGGCACGAGGTACTTCATGTAGTCGGTAAGCAGCTCGTAGGGTCGCGTGTGGCCCGCGTAGATCGGGTAGTAGCGGTTGGCGCTGGTGATGTCGAAGATTTCGTCTACCGCCTTCCAGGAGGCGTGATCGACGTCGATCAGCATGCGCCTCCTCATCAGCTCGCGGATCAGGTCCTCGCCGAGGTCGCTGAGCCCGATCGCGTTGCGGCCGTTCTTCATCGAAGCGAACTTGATCTCCTTCGAGAACCAGGCCTTCAGTTCGTTGGGAAGCAGCAGGTCCTCGGTGTGGTGGTAGGCGGCGCCGGCGAAACGGCTGTTCGACTCATGGGCCACGTAGACGACCCGGACGCCCATGTCATAGAGCTCGGCAAGCTGACGCCGCCAGTCCCCGTCGGACTTGGGGAAGAGGTCGCTCACCTCGACTCCCAGCACCACCGGCAGGCGGCCCGCGTAGGCCGCCGATCGCGCCTCCCAGGGATTGGTGACGATGTCATACCAGCCGTATTTCTCATCGAACTGCTTCATCTTGAGGATCTGGTACTTCGCCGACTCCATGTCCTGGCAGGATTGCCGCTTGTTGATCTCGAGCGCGTAGGCGAGCACCGAACAGAGCCACTCGCTGTTGACGGCGGGGGAGACCATCAATCCGAGCCCGTTGTCATGGGCCGCCTTCAGCGCGTTGAGGTTCATTTGCTGATGGCTGTTGTCATCCGAGCTCGGAATCACCTTCCCCTGATGGGCCGGCCGCAGCGTGGTAAGCGGAACCCCGACCAGATTCACCTTCAGCTTCTTCTGGTGATCCCCGGAATAAATCGACCCCTGCTCCATGCCGCCGATGTACCAGCCACTGGCGAAGGCGAGTCCGCCGGCATGATGCGCGTGAAGGTCGGCGAAGCCTTCGACCGGGCGATAGACCGAGTTGAGCTGCGTCTGGCTGGGCATCCAGATCTCGTCATCGCCCGGGCGGTCCACGGTCATCGTGTACTTGAAGTTGTCGGTGAGGCTCTTGCCGGCGAACCGCACCGAGAGCCGCCGGTTCTTGATGCCGCTGACGGTCCGGGAGAAAGTGGTGCCGATGCTTCCCTTGCCGCTCGGGATGGTGAAGAAACTCTCGACCCGCTGCGTGAAGGGGTCGGCGGCTGCGGTCGAACAGATCGCGACGCTGACCTTGGCCTTGCCGTCGGTCTTCTTGATCCGCACGGTCTCGGAGCCGATGTCCAGCGGGGTGTGGGCGACGAAGAGCCGGGTGCCCCTGGAGAAGATCTTTCCCGACTGGTTGACGACCAGGCGACGGGGCCCGACCTTCGCCTCGCCGTTGTTGTGCAGCGCGCCGTAAACCGTGTCCGAACACGCGGTCGAGACCTTCGTGTTGCCGCAGGTCGAATTGAGATTCTGGGTACTTGCCGGGGCTTCGTCATCTCCCGCGAAAAGTGCCGCGATCCCAAAAAGTGCCAGCGCCATCGAGCGGCTGACCGATCGGTTGAGTGCTCCCCCAATTTCCCCCATGAGACGAGACTAACCGCGGACGGTCGGGCTGCGGGGAAATTCTCAGGAAAGGATTCCGAGCAGGACGCGGGCGGCGGCGCTGGCGGTCTTTTCCGGGTGGCGGTTGCCGAAGAGCTGGGTTTGCTGGTTGACCCCGGTCGCCAGCGACTCGATCGCGGTGATCGTGTCAGCGGGAGCGAGCGGGGGAGAGAGCTCGCCGTTTTCGATCGCCAGGTCGAGGTCGGCCCGGAGGACCCGGGTCCAGCCGCCCCAGGATTTCGCGATCGCCTCCCGTACCGGGCCGGGCCGGCCGTCGAATTCGGTCGAGATCGAGGTCATCAGGCAGCCACCGCGGAACGGGCTGCCGGCCGAGTACGCGTACCAGGTGTCGAGGCAGCCAAGCAGGCGTTCCCGGCCGGGAGAAAGCCCGGCGTTCGGAACCCAGATTTTGTCGGTGAAATCCCGCGCCCCGTACTCGATCACCTCGAGCTGAAGTTCCTGCTTGCTCCGGAAGTGCCCGGCCACGCCGGCCTTGCTCATCCCGAGCGTGGCGGCAAGCGAGCCGATCGAGATCCCCTCCAGCCCGACCTCGGAAGCGCCCTCGGCCGCTTCCCGCACGATTGCCTCATGCGTGGAAGCGGCTTCGGCTTTCGACCGGCGCGGACTCATGGCCTGACTATAGGAACTGCCGCCGGTCAGAGGTCAAGCGTCTCGCCCTCCGCCATCACGACCAGTTCCGGGCTTTCCTCGCCGTCGAGCGTGTTCTGGAGCCGGGAGATGATGTCGTCGGTCTGCTGATAGACCGGGGGCTCGTCGATACCGTCGTAGTGGATCGGGACCAGCCGCTTCGCGCCGAGGATCCGGGCCGCCGCGACCGCCTGCTCCGGGCTGAGCGAGGCTTCCAGGCCGCTGGCCGGTTGCCGGTGGGGGAAGGAGGTGATCGCCCCGTTGACCGGGAGGAAGGCGGCATCGAAGGGTCCGAAACGCATCTGGATCAGCCACCAGGAACCGTGAAAGAGCGTGTCGCCGGCATGGATGATTCGCTTGCCGTCGGCCTCGATAACCCAGGAGATCTGGGGGTCGCCGAAACCGTCGACCGCCGGCACGGCGGTGGCCACGAACGGCCCTACCTCGACCGATTCCCATTCATCCATCAGGACCTGGTCAACTGCCGCTTCCTTCAGTTCCAGCTCGGCTGCCATCACACCGCCGGTCTCCAGCGGCTCACCCTCCATCACTGCCGGACGGTGAAGCGAGCCGCCTTCGGCCAGGGTCTGTGAGACGGCGGCGGCATCGGTGTGGTCCGTGTGCAGGTGCGTCACGAAGGCAGCCAGAGAACGGCCAGCCGATTCGGGCTCCAGCAACGGGGTGCGGGGCGGGCCGATGTAGGACTCGATCGATTTCCAGCCGAGGACATGGTCGACCACCACGGTCTCCCCGCCGGATTCGACCTCGATCCCGGCCCAGCCAAGTCTTCTGATTCGCATCTTCTTCCCTTCATCGCTTTGACGATCGCGGCGGCCGGCTCGATCCCGGCGACCTGACATCCAATAGATAGCATACGATCGTTCGTACTTCAAGCGACCGGGGGCGAGGTGGGCGAAGAGGCAGGCTCCATATGCTGGTTTCATGGACTTCGCGAACAATCCGGCCGGGATTTCCGTGAGTGTGGTGACGGTCTCCGACCGCTGCTTCAGCGGAGAGAGGGAGGATGGCTCCGGCCCCGCGGCGGTCAGCAC
>JAIBCJ010000089.1 GCA_019694145.1 Solirubrobacterales bacterium
CCGGCCTTGAGGCCGGGCGCTCCGGTTTCTTAATCGACCTATACTTTCCTTCTTGATTGACGTGTCAATCAAGTCCCGATCATGAGAGCTGCCGTCGTACAGATCAACTCAGGTGCCGACCGCTCCCGCAACCTCGAAGTTGCCGGCGAACTGGTTGTCGCCGCCGCAGCTGACGGCGCAGAGCTGGTCGTGCTGCCAGAGAAATGGGCACTGCTCGGGGATGGCGCTGCTCTCACCGCCGGGGCCGAGTCGCTCGACGGAGAGGCGATCACGGCCGCCCGTGGCTGGGCCGCGGATCTCGGCATCCACCTGCTGGCGGGCAGCTTCACGATGCTCCCCGACCCCGGTGGCGTTCCCCCTTCGGCTCTGCCGACCAACACCTCGGTCCTGATCTCCCCCGAAGGGCAGATCGTGTGCTCCTACGACAAGCTCCACATGTTCGACGTCGAAGCGGGCGGAGTGGAGTACCGCGAGTCCGACCACGAGCAGGCCGGAGATGGTCTGGCGGTGGCCGACGCCGGCGATCTCAGAATCGGCCTGACCATCTGTTACGACCTGCGCTTTCCCGAACTCTTCCGGGCCCTGCTCGATCGCGGCGCCACCGCGTTCACGGTGCCGTCGGCCTTCACCAGCGCCACCGGCAGGGACCACTGGGAGACGCTGCTCAGGGCCCGGGCGATCGAGAACCAGGCATTCGTTCTGGCGGCCAACCAGGTTGGTACCGCCGCGCCTTCGTACGACTCCTGGGGGCATTCGATGATCGTCGGTCCCTGGGGCGAGGTGCTGGCCGAAGTGAAGGAGGGGGAGGGGTTCGCCTGTGCCGAACTCGATCTCGAAAGGCAGGCGGAGGTCCGCCGCAAGCTGCCGGCGGTAAACCATCGCCGGCCGGAAATTTTCAGTGAAGGAGTCGCTCATGGCTCGTGAGGCCGCGCCGGAACGCCGGCGCCAGATCCTCGACGCGGCGGTCCGCGTCTTCGCCCGTCAGGGCTTCCACTCCACCCGGGTGGCCGACATCGCCGATGAGGCCGATGTCGCCTACGGCCTGGTGTACCACTACTTCTCCTCCAAGGAGAACGTCCTCAACGAGCTCTTCATCCAGCGCTGGTCGCTTCTGATCGAGGCGATCGATGAGGCCGACCGCAGCACCCTCGCCCACGAGGAGAAGCTGGGCGCGGTGGCCGGTTTCATCATCGACTCCTACCGCTATGACCCGGACCTGATGAAGGTGATCATCGTCGAGGTCACGCGGGCGGCCAATTCCTTCGGCCAGACGCACCTGGAGGAGATCAACCGCGCTTACGAGCTGATCGGCCGGATCGTCGCCGACGGCCAGAAACAGAGCATCTTCCGCGAGGACATCGACCCGGCCTTCGCCGCCATGGTCTTCTACGGCGCGATCGAGCAGCTCCTCTCCGGCTGGATATTCGGAGTGATCCCCGGCAGCGACCGTGACTTCGACGAAGCCCGGGACCTCCTGGTCAAGGCGATCTGCGAAGGCCTGGAACGCCGCTGACGCCCGGGCGGCGCCGGGAACCCCCGACCGAGGGTTTGTTCCTGCCTGTCTTGTTGAACCTCAGGTAGCCACGGGATCGCCCGTGATCCTCCGACCCCGCGGACCGTTTCCGTATTCGTTCTCCGGAGGCTTGGGTATTGTGGTTTGACCAATGGATAACGACATCGTCAGAAGACTCACCTGGAGCGTCATGCTCACCGCGAGCAGCGCCTTGGCGAGCCTGATCGCCGCCCGGCTTGCTGCGGTTGCCTACCGCCGGTTCTTCAACGAGGACCCGCCCGAATAGACCGTGGCTCCAGAGGACTACCAGCCGCCGCCCTACCAGCGACCACCCGGCCGCCCGGATCCGAATCGCCCGGCATCCGAAAAGACCGTCGGGGAAATGGTCTTCGAGGTTTCCGAGCGCACCTCGAACCTGATCCGTGAAGAGATCGAGCTCGCCAAGACCGAGGTCAGCGAGAAGGTCACCACCCTGGCCCGCGGCTCGGCGGTCGGCATCGCCGCCGGAGTCTTCGCCTTCCTCGCACTGATCCTGCTGATGCACGCCTTCGCGCTCGGCGTCGCCTCGCTCTTCGGCTGGGGCGCCTGGGCCGGCTACCTGCTGGAAGGCGTGATCTTCATCGCGATCGCCGGCGGCGCCGGGTATTTCGCCTACAGCTCTTTCGAGAAGACCGGCGCCCCGATCCCGACCGAGGCGATCGAGGAAGCCCAGAAGACCAAGGCCCTGCTGACCCCCGGAGAAGATTCCAATGAGTGACGAAAAGCCCGAGACGGGCGCATCCGGATCGGAGAATCCGGTCGAAGGTGTCGAGAAGCCTTTCCGTCCCGAGGGCGTCGGCCCGGAGGCCCCGGTCGACCGCACACCGAACCGCCATGTCGCTCCCGAGGGCACCCCGGCCCCGGCCGCCGGCGCGGCAGGCTCGCCCTACTCGCCACCGCCTCCGAAGCGGAACTCGACCCAGATCCGGGCGGACATCGACGCCCAGAGGGCCGAGCTCGGCAAGTCCGTGGACCAGCTCCGCGACCGGGTGACCGAGCTCACCGACTGGAAGAGCCAGCTCCGCAAGCACCGCAAGCAGATCATCGTCGGCGCGGTCGCCACCGGCTTTGTAGTCGGCGGACTAATGGCCCTCCGCCGCCGGTAGACAGCCCCCGGGCACCGCGCCCAGGAACCACCAGCCGTCCGCTAGCTTCGTCGTCGGCCGGAAACGACAGCTCATGTACCCGCGTACTATCGCGGTCATTTCCGGCCTGTCTCCTTGCCAGCGAACGGCTGGAGGCCCCTGGGCACGACCCGCTCACGGTTGGTGGTGTTGACATTTCGCGAGATGCGGTTTGTCGGCATATAGCGCCGACAAGCAGCATCTCGATCGATTCCTGACCGTGATTCGGGGCCGGTGCCGCAGGTTTCCGACCTCAGAGGTTGCAAACCTGCGGCACCAGCCTGGATAGGGACGCGACCTGGCCGTGAAGCCAGCTCGGACCCGGGATCCCTTCAACTTCCCCCTTCACCTGCCCTGTTCCACCGCAGTGGGTCGGATTTCCGTCGTAGCAGCCAGAAAACCGACCCACCGGACCATCCGAACCGGTCCTCGACAGCGCAGTGGGTCGGTTGCGGGTTAGCCGTAGTTCTGGCGGCGGAAGAGATCGTCGGTGATTGAGGCGACGCGGTCGAGGAAGAGGATTCCGTCGAGGTGGTCGATCTCGTGGAGGACGCAGCGGGCCTCGAAGCCGGCCAGCTGGACCTGGTTCATCTCGAGGTTCCTCTGGCCGTCGAGAAACTCGACCGTGGCCTTTCGGGGGCGGCGAACGTTGGCTGTGAGGTCGGGCAGCGAGAGACAGCCCTCGCGGCTGACCTTCGTTCCTTCCGAGCGGTGAACCACCCGGGGGTTGACCAGCACCATCAGCCCGTGCGGTTCTTTCGCCCTGGGATGGCCGGTGATGTCGACCACGGCGATCCGGACCGACTCCGCGATCTGGGGCGCGGCCAGGCCGACGCAGTGATCGAAGGAATTCATCGTGTCGAGCAGGTCGGTGATCACCCGCCCGGTTTCTTCGCGGTCACCCGGTCCCGACTGGGCAGGGGAACAGACCGACTTGAGAATGGGGTCGGGATAGGTGAGGACCTCGCGAACTGCCAACGGTTGCCTGCCTCAGACCGCGGAGCCGGCCACTTAGAAGACCTCGGACTCGAGTTCGGCGAGCCGGGCTTCCAGCTGCTTCGACTGGCGCAGCCCGTCGAGGGCCTGGTCGAGTTCCGGACCGGTTCCTTCCGGCACCGCTACCTCGACCATCAGCGTGTAGAGGGGCGAATCGGGATCGCCCGTGCGCCGGGTTCGCAAGTCGGTGATGTTGACGCCAAGTGAAGCCAGCGTGGCCGCCGTGTCATGGACGATCCCGGGACGGTCGGCCCCGTAGACGGTGAGTACATGGGTCGGTCCGGCTCCACGATCCAGCCCCTCGACCGGACTGACCGTGATGCCGCCCAGGTCGAACTCGCGGCCGACCTCGGCCAGCCTCGCCTCCAGCGACTCGAGCGAGGCATCGGCGGGAACCGAGACGATCAGCATCACGGCGAAATGGCCGTGGAGGATCGACATCTGCGAGTCGTCCACGTTGCCGCCCGCTTCGAGCAGGGCGCTGGTGATTGCGGCGACGATGCCGGGACGGTCGCGGCCGATCGCGGTGACGGCCAGGTTCACGGGCGCAGCCTCGCCCGCCAGGCCCGCGGTAGCGCCGCAGTCATCAGAACTTCGAGCCGACCGCGTCGGTGGGCACCGTGCCGATCGCGACCAGCCCCGGGCCGGCGTGACATCCCAGCACGGTCGACATCTCGTCGAGGAATGCTCCTTCGCACTGAAAGACCTCGCGGCAGTGGGCGGCCAGTTCGGCCGCCAGTTCCGGAGCCTGGATGTGTTGGGCGGTCCAGGTGATTTCCTGCCCGGAGGCGGCTTTCTCGCTGGCGTGATCCTTCAGCCGCTGCATGGCACGGGAGAGGGTTCGCACCTTGTCGACCGGCTCGACGGTCTCGCGGAGGGTGATCAGCGGCTTGATCTTGAGCGCCCCGCCGATCCAGGCCTGGGCCCCGCCGATCCGGCCGCCCTTTCTCAGGTACTCGAGGGTGTCAACCAGGATCAGCGTGTCGATCTCCTCGCGGCAGGCCTCGATCTGGGCGACGACCCCGGCCACGTCCTTGCCGTCCTTGATCGCGTTCGCGGCGGCAAGATTGCAGAAGGCCAGGCCGCCGGCGGTGGTGCGGGAATCGACCACGGTGATCCGTTCCCCGCCGCGACCGTCGGCTTCGAGCTGGACCGCGGCCTGCCGGGCGGCTTCGCAGGTTCCGGAGATCGCGCCCGAGAGGTGCAGCGAGACGATCTCCCTGCCCTCGTCGAGAAGCGGCCCGTAGACCTCCATGAAATCCCCGATCGAGGGTTGCGAAGTGGTGGTGAGCTGCGGCGATTCGAGCACCGCCTTGTAGAAGGCGGCGTAGTCGTCGATCTCGTTCTCGGGCCGTTGCTCGCCGTTGAGGATCACATAGAGGTTGACCACGCTGATTTCGAGGCGCTCACGATCCTCCCGGGTGAGCGACGCGGTCGAATCGGTCACCAGCGCGATGGTGGACTCGGCGGACACCCAACGGTTCTATCAGACACCGGGCCGGGTCGGGCAAAGCAGGCGGGAAAACTGTTCCCCCGTCACAGACCACGCCGGGCACACGCGCTACTCTTTAACCATGTCCGAGCAGCCCGAATCCGCAATCACCCTGACTGAAGCCGCCGCCGAGAAGATCGCCGAACTGATCGGTGATTCTCCCGAGGGCGAGGAGCAGTCGCTGCGCGTTGCAGTGCGGGGTGGAGGCTGCTCGGGGTTTCAGTACGCGCTTGCCTTCGACACCAGGGGTGAAGACGATCATGTCTTCGAGCATCGCGGGGTTTCCGTGATCGTCGACAAGGTCAGCATGCAGTTCGTCTTCGGCTCGGAAGTTGACTACGTCGAGGGTCTGACCGGGGCCGGGTTCCAGGTCAACAACCCGAACGTCGTAGCTGCCTGTGGCTGCGGGTCTTCCTTCCAGGTGAAGGACGACGCCGAAGCCGCCACTGTTTAACCGCATGCATTCCGGTCTGCACCGGAATGCCACAGAAACCCGTCCGATCACGGCATCAATGAATTGATGATCGGACTCCGTCAGTTGACGGTCCCTTAAGCTCGCCTACGGCACCCACGCCGGTTAAGCGCTACGCGCCCTCAATATTCATCGGCGGGCTCTTGTACGGCTCGCCGGGAGCGGAGGTTTCGAAATCCGGTTCGGCGGGTTCGGGCTGCTCGACCCCGAGAGCCTCGGCCAGTTCGCCGTTGTCAAACATTTCCTCGACGATGTCGCAGCCGCCAACCAGCTCGCCGTTCACATAGAGCTGGGGGAAGGTCTCCCAGTCGGAGATTTCGCTGGTTACTTCGCGCAGGGGCTGAAGGGCGGGCAGTACGTCAATTGCTCCGTACTCGACTCCCATCTGGTCGAGCACCTGAACGGTGCGCATCGAAAACCCGCAGCGCGGGGCCTCGGGGGTGCCCTTCATGAAGAGCAGCACGGAGTTCTCGTTGATCAGTTCGCGGACGCGATCTGTGAGTTCCTGGTCAGCCATGTAACTGATGTTAGACCCTGGCCACTCTCCGGACCCGTGCGGCGCGGCGCGGTCAACGGGGAAGGGCCCGGGCGGTCAGCGAATTCGGCCGGAGGGGCGGAAATCCCGGAAGCTTGCCCCGCGCGGCGTTAGACTCGATCGCCGTCGTGGGATCGAACGCCAAATGAGCGCGAAGCAGACCGCCGATGAGATCCGGCTCGATGGCAAGGGGCTGCGGTTCGGGGAGGTGATGGACGTCGCGCGCTTCGGGGCCAGGGTGGCCCTGACCGGCGCAGCGGTCGCACGAATGGAGGAATCGGCCCGGATCGTCGAGCGGCTCGGCAACAGCGACGAGCCCGTTTACGGGGTCTCGACCGGTTTCGGTTCGCTTGCGACGACCTCGATCCCGGCCGACCGCCGCGAGCAGCTCCAGCTTTCCCTGATTCGTTCCCACGCGGCGGGGATGGGGGAACCGGTCGAGGCCGAGGTGGTCCGGGGCCTGATGCTGATGAGGGCGCGCAGCCTGGCGATGGCGAGGTCCGGTGCCCGGCCGGTGGTCGCCGAGACCCTGCTGGCGCTGCTCAACTCCGGGCTGTCCCCGGTGGTGCCCGAGTACGGATCGCTCGGGGCGAGCGGTGATCTGGCGCCGCTCGCACATTGCGCCCTGGTCCTGATCGGCGAAGGCGAGGTGCTGGGCCCCGGCGGCTCCCGGATCCCGTCCGGGGAGGCGCTGCGATCGGCCGGGATCGAACCGCTCAAGCTGCGTTCGAAGGAGGGGCTGGCGCTGATCAACGGCACCGACGGGATCCTCGGCATGCTCGTACTCGCGATCTGTGACCTCGAACGGACCCTCCGCACCGCCGACATCGCCGCCGCGGCCTCGGTCGAGGCCCTGCTCGGTACCGATCGTGCCTTCGCTGCCGACCTGGTCGGTCTCCGGCCGCAACCGGGGCAGATGGAAAGCGCCGAAAACATGATGAAGCTCCTGGCGGGCTCGGAGATCGTCGCGAGCCACCGGCAAGGCGACCCCCGGGTCCAGGACGCCTACTCGCTGCGCTGCGCCCCCCAGGTCCTCGGTGCCGCCCGTGACTCGGTCACGCATGCCCGCCGGGTCGCCGAGGTTGAAATGGATTCGGCGATCGACAATCCGATGGTTCTCCCGGACGGCCGGGTCGAATCGTGCGGCAACTTTCACGGCGCCCCGCTCGGCGTCGCCTGCGACCTGCTCTGCATCGCCTCAGCCCAGGCCGGGGCGATCTCCGAGCGGCGCACCGACCGGCTGCTCGACGCCAACCGGTCACACGGTCTGCCGCCTTTCCTGGCCGACGATCCCGGGGTCGACTCGGGGATGATGATCGCCCAGTACACGCAGGCGGCGATGGTCGCCGACAACCGGCAGCTTGCGGTTCCGGCTTCCAGTGACACGGTCCCGACCAGTGCGATGCAGGAGGACCATGTCTCGATGGCCTGGAACGCGGCCCGGAAGCTGCGCCGCTCGGTCGCGAACCTGGAAAGGATCGTCACGGTCGAACTGCTTTGCGCCACCAGGGGGCTGGATCTCAGGGCGCCGCTCGCACCCGCTCCCGGGACTGCTGCGGCGCTGCGGGCGGTGCGGGAATGCGCGCCCGGGCCCGGCCCGGACCGGTGGCAGTCGCCGGAACTGGCGGCAGTGGAACGAATAGTCCGCGAAGGCGAGGTACTCGCCGCGGTGGAAGAAGAGATCGGAGAGTTGTCATGAGCGATGGTCTGCCCGGTGCCCGCGCTGTTCGCGCTCCGCGAGGAAACGAGCTGAGCTGCAAGGGCTGGCAGCAGGAGGCGCCCCTGCGGATGCTGATGAACAATCTCGACCCGGAGGTCGCCGAAAGTCCCGACGACCTGGTCGTCTACGGCGGGACGGGACGGGCCGCCCGTTCCTGGCAGGCCTTCGACGCGATCGTCGCCAGCCTGCGCAAGCTGGACGACGACCAGACTCTCCTGGTCCAGTCGGGCAAGCCGGTCGGGGTGTTCCGCACCCACGAATGGTCACCACGGGTGCTGATCGCCAACTCCAATCTGGTGCCCGACTGGGCCAACTGGGACGAATTCCGCCGGCTCGAGCAGCTGGGGCTGACCATGTACGGGCAGATGACCGCCGGCTCCTGGATCTACATCGGCAGCCAGGGGATCGTGCAGGGCACCTACGAATGTTTCGCCGAGATCGCCCGCCGCCGCTTCGGCGGCTCGCTCAAGGGAACGATCACGGTGACCGCGGGCCTCGGCGGGATGGGCGGCGCCCAGCCGCTCGCCGTGACCATGAACGACGGGGTCGCCCTCTGCATCGAGATCGAACCGGAGCGCATCAGGCGGCGCCTCGAGACCAGATACCTGGACGAGCAGGCCGACAGCCTCGAGGACGCGGTCTCCCGCTGCGAGTCGGCGAAGGCGGCCGGCCGGGCTCTCAGCGTCGGACTCTGCGCCAACGCGGCGGATGTCCTTCCGGAACTGCGCCGGATCGGATTCCCGGCGGACATCGTGACCGACCAGACCAGCGCCCATGACCCCCTGGTCGGCTATGTCCCGAACCTGATGACCCCGGATGAGGCCGACGCGCTGCGCCTCTCCGACCCGGTCGAGTACGTCCACCGCTCGCGCAAGGCGATGGCCGCCCATTGCGCGGCCATGGTCGGCTTCCTCGACGACGGGGCCGAGGTGTTCGACTACGGAAACAGCCTGCGGGCCGAAGCCCGTGAGGGCGGGTTCGAGCGGGCCTTCGACTATCCCGGGTTCGTCCCGGCCTACATCCGCCCGATGTTCTGCGAAGGCAAGGGCCCCTTCCGCTGGGCCGCGCTCTCCGGCGACCCGGCCGACATCGCCGCAACCGACCGGGCGGTCCTGGAGGAGCTGCCCGGCGACGAGTCGCTGGCCCGCTGGATCCGGCTGGCCGGCGAGCGGATCGCCTTCCAGGGCCTGCCATCACGGATCTGCTGGGCCGGATACGGAGAGCGTCACCGGCTCGGCCTGAGGTTCAACGAGATGGTCCGGACCGGCGAGGTCAAGGGTCCGATCGTGATCGGCCGTGATCACCTCGACTCCGGTTCGGTCGCTTCCCCCTACCGTGAAACCGAATCGATGGCCGACGGCTCCGATGCGATCGCCGACTGGCCGCTCCTGAACGCGATGGTGAACACTGCCGCGGGGGCGACCTGGGTGAGCATCCACCACGGGGGCGGAGTCGGCATCGGCCGCTCGATCCACGCCGGCATGGTCTGCGTTGCCGATGGCACGGACCTGGCGGCACAGAAGCTGGAACGGGTCCTCACCGCCGATCCCGGCATGGGCGTGATTCGCCATGCAGACGCCGGTTATGACCGCGCCATCGAAGTGGCCGGCGAGCGCGGGGTAGCGATCCCGATGCGTGACGGCGAGCGGGGATGAGCGTCCGGGAGATAACCGTGATCGGCAATCCGGTCCTCCGTGAGCCGACCCGCCCGGTGGACCCGGAGGAGCTGGCCGGACCCGAGGTCCAGCAGCTGATCGACGACCTGATCGACACCCGCCGGGCCGCGAATGGCGCCGGCCTCGCGGCCAACCAGATCGGCTCGAACCTGCGCGTCGCGGTGGCCGAAGTGGAGGGAGTAAACCCGAGGTACCCGTACAAGCCACCGATCCCGCGGCTGGTCATGGTGAATCCGGTGGTCGAGCCGATCGGGGAGGAGATGGTCGAGATCAACGAGGGTTGCCTCTCGGTGCCGGACCTCCGCGGTAACGTCCTGCGTCACGTCGAGGTGAGGGTGAGGTACCTGGACCGGGACGGGGTCGAGCACGACGAGGTCAAAAGGGGCCTGACCGCCGGCACCGTCCAGCATGAGGTCGACCATCTCGACGGCAGGCT
>JAIBCJ010000206.1 GCA_019694145.1 Solirubrobacterales bacterium
GCGAGGGCACCAACTGGACCGAGAAGATGCTCGAGCGGGTCTGTGCCGGCGAGGCCACCCCGATGGACCTCGACATCATCGAATCGGTCCAGCACAACATCATGGGCCATTGTCTCTGTGTCCTCGGTGACGCCATGGCGATGCCGGTCAGCTCGATGGTCAACAAGTTCCGCGACGAATTCGAGGAGACGATCGCATTCGAAGCCGCGCGAGCCTGGGACGGTTCCCTGGACTCGTCTGCTTCTCCCGGTCGGGATGTTCCGTCCGGCGATGAGCCCGGGCCTGGTGGCGAGAGTCCCGAGAAGATCCGGCGGGAGCGGTTGGCTGGCCGCGCGATTCCGGACGGGAGCGGTCGCTGATGCCGGCTCCGAAGAAGAATCTGATCACCCTTACGGTCGATGGCCGGGAGATCGAGGCGATCGAAGGCACGATGCTGGTCGATGCGGCCAAGCACGGTGACATCGAGATCCCGGTCTTCTGTTACGAGCCGAAGCTCGGCGCGCCGGTCGGCGCCTGCCGCATGTGCCTGGTCGAGATCGAGGGCATCCCGAAACTCCAGACTGCCTGCTCGACACCGGTCCGCGACGGCATGGTCGTTCACACCCGGACCGACCAGGTCAAGGAAGCCCAGAACGCGGTCGTCGAGTTCCTGCTGGTCAACCATCCGCTCGACTGTCCGGTCTGTGACAAGGGCGGAGAGTGCCCGCTCCAGGACATCTCGATGGGCTGGGGCCCCGACCGCAGCCGTGTGGTTGACACCAAGCGACATTTCGAGAAACCGGTCCCGCTCTCACCACTGATCGCGATCGACCGTGAACGCTGCATCCTCTGTTACCGCTGCGCCCGTTTCAGCCAGGAAGTTTCCGAGGACGGCCAGCTGCAACTGCTCGACCGGGGCGCCGAGTCCTACATCGGCACCTTCGATGACCGGCCGTACATCGCGCCCTTCCAGGGCAACATCACCGAGCTCTGCCCGGTCGGCGCCCTGACCTCCTACACCTACCGTTTCCAGGCCCGGCCGTGGGACATCGAGCAGGGCGGCTCGGTCTGCACCCTCTGCCCGAGCCAATGCAACGTCAGCTTCACGATCCGCGACGAGCAGGTGAAGCGCGTGCTCGATCGTGAAAACGACCAGATCGACGACGGCTGGCTCTGTGACCGTGGCCGCTACGGCTTCCAGGCGATGTATTCGCAGGACCGGGTCATGAACCCGCTCCGTTACATCGACGGCCACCCGGCCCCGGCCCGGTGGAGCGACGCCCTCGAAGCGGCTTCGATCGGTCTCGCCGCCGCCGAAGGCAAGGTTGCCGCCCTGGTCGGAGACGCTTCCAACGAAGAGGCTTTCATCCTGCAGGACCTGATCCGGAACGGCCTCGGCTCCGCTGACATCGATTCACGGCCGGCTCCCACGGTCGGCCGCGACCAGCGGATCCGCCTCGATGACCCTGCCACCCAGGCCCGGGTCGTTGACATCGACCACGCCGATGTGGTGCTGGTACTGGGCAACGACCCGATCCACTCGGCTCCGGCCTTTGACCTGCGGGTTCGCAAGGCGGTCCGTCGCAACGGCACCGCGCTGGCGGTCGCCACCGAGCGGCCTTCCGCCCTCGACGGCGGCGCCTCCGAAGTCGAGCGCATCAAGCCGGGCGATGCGGCCGGGTACCTCGCGAACCTGCTCGACCAGGTCAAGTCCGGTTCCACCGACGGCATCGCCGGCCTGCTCAAGGACTCCGCCCACACGGTCGTGATCTGGGGTGAGCGGATCGGCCGCGGAGAAAACGGTCCGGCTGCGATCGAGTCACTGCTCGAGCTGGCTGGCGTCCTCGACCTCGGCGGTCAGGAAGAATCGGGCCTGATCGAGATTCCCGATGTCGCCAACGCGCGCGGCCTGCGCGAGGTCGGCTGCCTTCCGGACGCGGGCCCCGGCCTCTCGGAAACCGAAGCCGGTCGTGACGTCGAGGAAATCAAGGCGGGCCTGATCTCGGGCGAGGTTCGCGCAGTCGTCCTTTACGGAGTCGACCCGCTCCGCGACTTCCCCGACACCGAGGGCTGGCGCAAGGCCCTCGAAGCCGCCGACTTCGTGGTCCACTTCACGATGGCCTCGACCGACACCACCGAGTTCGCGGATGTGGTCTTCCCGCTCGAATCGCACGCCGAGAAGGACGGCACGATCACCCACACCGAAGGCCGTCTCCAGCGGGTCCGTCCCGCCGCCGCCCGCCCCGGGGACATCCGCGGCGGCTGGCATGTCCTCGCCGAGCTCTCCGCCGCACTGGGTCACGAAACGAATATTCACGCAGTCCCCGAGGCCCTTCGCGCTATCACTGAAGTTGTCCCGTTTTACGCGGGACTCACCGATGCCGAAATCGGCGGCCGCGGAATCAGGTGGCAGGACCGTTCCGAATCAAATGGTTGGGCGGAGTCCGTGGGGAGCACCCCGGACCGGACTTCGCCGGGAGTTTCCGGGGTACCCCCCACGGACTCCACCACCGAGACCGAGGCGGTCGTCGTTGGGGGTTCCGATGGAACTCCCGGCGAAGTCCGGCCAGCGGAACCCCCAACGTCGGCCGCCCCCACCGACGGGTTGACCCTTGGTACTTATCGCGATCTGTGGGCTAACAGCACTACGGACCTGAGCCCCGCCTTGAGTTACTTGATTCCGGCTCAGAGGCTGGAAGTGTCAGTTGCGGATGCCGAGCGCCTGGGGCTGTCCAAGGGTGATGAGGTTTCCGTGAAGTCGGGGGATACCGAGGTGACGGCGTTCGTGGCGATTCGGGCGGCGCTGCCTGAAGGCACCTGCTTCCTGATGGAGGGGACCCAGCAGGGCAACGCGAACGTATTTGCCACCGGAAAGCCCGCAGTCGTTGAAATCGGCAAGGCCTCTCCGAAGCTGGAAGTCGTGGCCGGCAACGGGAACGGGGGAGAGTAGTGCCAGGACTCGTCCCCGGCCTGCCCCTGGCCGACACCAACTACGTCGACGCGACCTGGATCATGATCGTCAAGTCGATCGTGATCT
>JAIBCJ010000207.1 GCA_019694145.1 Solirubrobacterales bacterium
TTTTTTTGACTGCGCTGATCCGGGGGCTCCCACCCGGACCGGCGCAAGTTTGCCGCCGCCTACACGGCGGGCGGCGGTCCGGCGTCCTCCTCGACGATCACGGTCTCTTCGACCGCGACCACGCCGCCCTCCTTCAGCTCAACCAGCCTGAAGTAAAGAACCGTCGTCAGCATGTAGATGTACGGGTAGAGCAGCACCCCGAGCACGAGCATTGCGAGCGCCCCGATGATCGGCGTGATCGCCGAAAGGAGGCCGGCCACGATCGCGATGCCGACCAGGATCAGGATCATCAGGATGCCGACCGCGAGGATCCGCATGCGGTTGTCCTTGGTCAGTGCGGCGCTGCGGCCCATCGAATCGAAGATTCCGCCGTCTTCGACCACAAGGGCCGGCAGCGAGACGACCAGCACCAGGGCGAGAATGATGCCCGGGATGATGAAGAAGATCAGCCCGAAGAAGATGATGATCCCGACCACGATCTGAAGGCCGACGATCGCCAGCAGGCGCGGCCAGACCGAACCCAGGAGATCACCGACCGAGTAGTCGACCTGTCCGTCCGCTTCGACGTCCTGGACGATGCGCACCACCCCGCCGGCCAGCCAGGCGGTGGCGAAGATGTTGACGATCGCCGAAACGAGGCCGCCGAGGGCGCTGTCACCGATCAGCCACTGCAGGATTGCCGGCGGGATCAGGAGGACAAGGGCGACGATCCAGAACGTGCCAAAGGCCTTCGAGTAGATGTCTCCGGTCTTTTCGAACACCCCGCCAATGTCGAGGTGACTGCCGGTACCGCTTGGACCGCTCATTTGTTGCTCCTCCTTGGGATTTCAGTTCGGGAAGACCCGTGAAACCGCCTTTACACGCCATCGGCCAGATACCTCCCCGCGGGAAAAGTGGTTCATTCGGGCCGGGTGGCGATTCATCCGGTTGGAATGAGAAACAGACGACCGGCGCCAATATCCTCAACGCCATGACGAGCGCATCAGGCACCTCCACCCTCACCCAGGACTCCCCTCGATTCACCGGGAAGGAACTGCGCAGGAAGGCTTCGAGGGAAAGCCACGCGGACTGGGAGCCGGCGCCGGGCCGTGACCCCCTGAAGATCCTGCTGGCCCAGGGCGAGAGCCGGGTCCAGGACCTTCTGCCGATCAGGTACGGCCGCATGTCGGCCTCCCCCTTCGCCTTTTACCGGGGCGGCGCCGCGATCATGGCCGCCGACCTGGCCCACACCCCGGCCACCGGGGTTCGGGTCCAGGCCTGCGGTGACGCCCACATCTCGAACTTCGGGGGCTACGCCGCGCCGGACCGCAAGCTCGTCTTCGACCTGAACGACTTCGACGAGACCCTCCCCGCCCCCTGGGAATGGGACGTCAAGCGGATGGCCGCCAGCGCCGCGATTGCCGCCCGGGAGAACGGCGCCAGCAAGAAGGTCGCCCGCAGGATCGTCCTGGCCGGGATGGCCAATTACCGGCGGGTGATGCGTGAACTTGCCGAAAAGAGCTATCTCGATGTCTGGTACGAGCGGCTTGACGTCGAGCGGATGATCGAGTTCCTCGAAGAGGAGAACGGAACCGACTGGGGAGTCAGCCTCCGCCGGGACACCCGGAAGGCCAGCCGGAAGGACAGCAGCCGGGCCCAGCGCAAGCTGACCGAAGGCTCGGCGGAGGGCGAGCCGCGGTTCGCCAGCCGGCCGCCCCTGCTCGTCCCCGCATCGGAGCTCGCCGCGTCACTGGGCGTAAACGACATCGACATGATCTGGGGATATCTCGAGCAGCTGATGGGCCAGTACGCCGACACCCTCGCCGCCGACCGCAAATATCTCTTCGAGCACTACGAATTCGTCGACATGGCCCGCAAGGTGGTCGGGGTCGGCTCGGTCGGCACCCGGGCCTGGGTGCTGCTCTTCATTTCCCGCCGGCGCAAGGACCCGCTGGTGCTTCAGGTCAAGGAAGCCCAGGCGTCCGTGCTCGCCCCTTACGCCGGCGCTTCCAAGTACCGCCTGCAGGGCCGCCGGGTAGTCGAGGGCCAGCGGCTGACCCAGGCGGCCAGCGACCTCTTCCTCGGCTGGATCCGCGCGAAGGGACCGGATGGAAACGAACGGGACTTCTACATTCGCCAGCTCTGGGACGGAAAGCTCTCGATTGACATCGGCAGCCTCGATGAGCTGGGTCTGACGGAATACGTCCGGGCCTGCGGCGGCACCCTGGCCCTGGCCCATGCCCGGACCGGTGACCGGGTCGGGATCGCCGACTACCTCGGGAAGAACGACAGCTTCGACCAGGCGATCGCCGATTTCAGCCTCAGCTACGCGAAGCAGAACCAGGAAGACTTCAAGGCGTTCACCGCCGAGATCGAGGCCGGAAGGATCGACGCCACCCCGGGGATCTGATCCCGGCAGCGAATACGATCCTGCTGTGAAGTCCCGTCCCTTCTTCCGGCTGCTGATCCTTGTCCTGCTGGCCCTCGCCCTGGTTCCGGCCAGTGCCGGTGCCTCTGTGGCCGGGGCGGCGAAGCGGTTGGACAACCTGCGTGACCAGCCGCAGCGCCTCCGGCAGTTCCTGCTCGGGATGCCGAAGGGCACAGACCTCCACACCCACCTCTCCGGCGCGGTTTACGCGGAGGCGATGATCCGCTGGGGCGCCGAGGACGGCAAGTGCGTCGACCCGGTCACCTTCGTCTCGACCTTCCCGCCCTGCACCGGCAGCCAGGTGCCGCTGACCACGGCCCTGACCAACACCCAGCTCTGGGACCAGATCCTCGCGGCCTGGTCGATGCGGGAGTTCCGGCCCGACGCCTTTTCCGGTCACAACCACTTCTTCGCGACCTTCGACCTCTTCGGTTCCGCCTTCAGCGGCCGGCAGGGTGACGGCCTGGCCCAGGTGACCCAGCGGGCGGCTTCCCAGAACGTCCAGTACGTCGAGCCGTTGATCACGCCCCAGTTCGGCGCAACGCTCGCGATCGCAAACCAGGTCGGCTACATCCCGGACTTCGCCGAGATGCGCGAGGCGATGCTG
>JAIBCJ010000090.1 GCA_019694145.1 Solirubrobacterales bacterium
GCCATGCGAAGACCGGCACCCTGACCGGCGTCTCGGCCCTCTCCGGATACTGCTTCAACAGCTCCGGCCGGCGATTCGCCTTCTCGATCCTGATGAACGACGTGACCAACCTGGACACCGCCCACCGGGCCCAGGACCGCATCGCCGCCCTGATCGCCCGGCTTTAGTGGCGGGTTGGCGGGTTGGATCCCGCCCTACTCCTTATTTCCTGAGCCATTGCTCGACTTCGGCGTAGTCGCCGGTCGCCACGAGATACCGGATCTTGCCGGTTTTGAGGGTGAGGATGCCGATCTTCTTGTTTCCTTCGACCCCCTGGGTGAAGGCGATCATCTTGCCGTCGGGCGAATAGTGAGGATCGAAGTTGATCGCCCCGGTCCGGGTCAGTCGCCTGGCGTTCTTGCCGTCAAGGCGTGACTGGACCAGCTCCCAGGCGTCCCCGTACTGCGCGGTGTAGACCATCGACTTGCCATCGGGGGAGAACGCCGGCCCCAGCGCCGCGCCTTTCGTGTTGACCGTGTGGCTCTTGCCGGTGCGCGTGTCCAGCAGCCTGATCTTCGAGGCGTCCTCGTCGCCGCCCCGGTTGTAGGCGAGGTAACGGCCATTGGGCGAAACGTCGGAGAAGCCCCAGTCCAGTTTGGTGTCGACTTTGTAGGACGTCGTCTTCTTCGTCTTGAAGGTGTACTTCTTCAGGTGCCAGAAGACCCCCGAATCGAGGTAGTACTTCTTCGAGAAGTAGATCGACTTGCCGTCCGGCGCGAATACGGTTTCGAGGTTCAGCACGTCACTTTCCTCTGGGGTGATCGCCTTCGCCTGCTTCGGCTTGGCGAAGGAGCCGAGCCACATCCGGTAGCCGGGATAGACCGAGTAGACGATCTGCTTGCCGTTCGGTGAGACCGCCGGATCGGAATACGACTGGTCGAGGGCGCCAAGCAGTTCCTTCGACTTTCCGGTCAGGGTCTCGGTGAAGATGCGGCTCGTGCTCCCGTTGATGCCACCATCGGTGTAGCCGGAAACGAGCAGCAGCCCGTTCTTGCCCGGCACCGTCGCCGAGGCGCTGCCAACCGCGATCGTGAAGACCGCGACCCCCGCCACGGCCAGAAACCTTCTGGCACTCCCTGAAAAACTCATGCCGCCCAGCCTAATCGGTTATGAATGACACATGGGAGAACGGAGAAGGCTGATACTCGCTTTTGTCCTCGGCCTGGTTATCGCCACCGCCGGGACGGCGACTGCGGCAAAGCTGATCACCGGAAAGCAGATCAAGGACGGCACGATCACCTCGAAGGATCTGTCCAGGGCGCTTCGCAAGCAGATCAGCAGATCCGGCAAGGCCGGCCCGACCGGTCCGGCCGGCGTGACCGGACCGGCGGGTGTAACCGGGCCCACCGGGGCGGTCGACGCCTCCGGTTTCTTCACGAAAGCGGAAAGCGACGCCCGCTACCCGCAGATCGATGTGGTCCAGTCGAGCGGGGAGTACGCGGTTTCGGTTCCTTCCGGGACGATGCAGGCCATCGCGACACTGCTCTGCCCGGACAATTCCCTCGCGGCGAAGGTGGGCTATGAGGCCACCGGCTTCGATCAGGGCCTGGTTTCCGCCCAGCTCGACGCCAGCACCGTCGACATCGTCATAAACAACACCGGACCCAACCCGGCAAACGGAACTCTCGACGTCAAGCTCAACTGCTTCCAGATCGACCCGGCGATAGTGCCGGATCCGACCTTTCCCTGAATCAGTCCCCTTCGGGCTCCGGAGGGAGGTTCCCGGCGATTAGCTGGTCAAGGCCCTCGCGGTCGAGAACGGTCACCCCGAGCTTCTCGGCCTTTTCGAGTTTGGACCCGGCTGACTCTCCGGCCACCACGAAGTCGGTCTTCTTCGAGACCGAACCGGTGACCTTGCCACCGGCCCGCTTGACCATCGCCCCGGCTTCATCACGGGTCAGGTCGGGCAGGGTGCCGGTCAGGACGACGGTCTTGCCTTCCAGCGGGCCGCCCTCGGGACGACGCTCATCCTCGGCCAGTTCCATCTTCAGGCCGGCCGCCTTGAGGCGCTCGACCAGAGCCCAGGTCCCTTCGTCGGCCAGTGACTCGGCGATCTGCCTAGCGATGACCGGACCGACCCCCTCGGTCTGCTCGATCCGCTCCGGGTCGGCCTCATGCAACGCGTCGATCGAACCGAACTCGTCGGCCAGGGCTTCGGCCGTAACCGATCCAACGCCGATCAGACCGAGCGCGTAGAGGACCCGGGGGAAGGGGATCTCCCGGGACTTCTCGATCTCGGCGATCAGGTTGCCGGAGGAGGTCTCCCCCATCCGGTCCAGCGCCTCGAGCTGCTCCTGCCTCAGGGCGTAGATGTCAGCGACGTCGCTGATCAGGCCTTCCTCAAGGAAACGGGCGACCTGCTTTTCACCGAGGCCCTCGATGTCCATCGCTCCGCGGGAGACGAAGTGCTTGATGTGCTGGAAGATCTGGCCGGGGCAGCCGGAACGGTTCGGGCAGATCGAGAAGACCGAATCCTCCGGCTTGATCACTTCCGTCCCGCAGGCCGGGCACTCCTTCGGCGGGACCGGCTTCCTCGCCCCCTTCGGCCGCTTCTGTGGCAGGGCGGAAATCACCTGGGGGATCACGTCCCCGGCCCGCAGAACCACCACCTCGTCGCCGGCCCGCACGTCCTTGCGTTCGAGATCCTCCTCGTTGTGGAGCGTGGCGTTGGAGACGGTGACCCCGCCGACCCGGACCGGGTCGAGCTTCGCCCAGGGCACCAGGTGGCCGGTCCGCCCCACGTTCCACTCGATTTCCAGCAGTTTCGTGGTCGCCGTGGTCGGCGGGAACTTCCAGGCGATCGCCCAGCGCGGCTCGCGGCCGGCGTTGCCGAGCTCGTTCCAGAGGCCGATGTCATCGATCTTGACGACCACGCCGTCGATCTCGAAGTCGAGGTCCTCGCGGCGATCCAGCCACCAGTGGCAGCGGTCCAGCACCTCCCCGATCGAGTCGTGGACGGCGATGTCGGGGTTGACGTGGAAGCCGTGGTCCCGCAACCACTCGATCTCTTCGGAGTGGCTGGCGAACCTGATCCCGTCCATCGCCCCGATCCCGTATGACCAGACCGCGAGCGGACGCTCGGCCGCGGCCTTCGGGTCGTTCTGCCGGATCGATCCGGCCGCGGAGTTGCGCGGGTTGGCGAAGGCGGGCAGGCCGGCGTCAACCCGCTTCTGGTTGAGCTCGGCGAAATCGGCGATCGGCAGGTAGACCTCGCCCCGAACCTCGATCAGGGGCGGGGCGTCGTCAATCTGCTTCGGCACCGTCCTGATCGTCTCGATGTTGAGGGTGACGTCCTCCCCGACCTGACCGTCACCGCGGGTCGCGCCCTTGGTCAGTCTCCCGTTCTCGTAGGTGAGCGAGATCGCCAGGCCGTCGATCTTCGGTTCGGTGACGAAGGTGATCTCGCCCGGGTCCACGTCACGGCGCAGCAGGTGGTTCCGGATCCTGTTCTCCCAGGCGGTCAGCTCTTCTTCGGTTCTGGCGTTGGCCAGAGAAAGCATCGGGACCGCATGCCTGACCGGGGCGAAGCTGGTCGAAGCCGGGGCGCCGACCCGCTGCGTCGGCGAGTCACCGGTGATCAGTTCCGGGTTCCGGCCCTCGAGTTCCTGGAGTTCGGCGAAAAGCCGGTCGTATTCCTCGTCGGAGATCTCCGGGTCGTCCTTCTCGTAATAGAGGACGATGTGATGGTTCAGGACTTCACGCAGTTCGGCGATCCGACTGGCGTCGTCGGGTGACGGTTCCCCGGCCGCTGCCTCTTCCTCGCTCAAGAGGTGGCCGCTCCCAGCAGCCGTTCGAAATCGCGGCCGCGCAGGCCTTCGATCTCGTCGTGATGGGTCCAGTCCAGGCTGAGCGGGGTGACCGTGAGCCGGCCGCGGGCAATCGCGCCGATGTCGGTGCCGGGCTCGTCGTCGAGGCCCGGCTCGTAGCCGTAGATCCGGTAGGAGGTACGGCCGTTGGTCTCGTCCCGCTCCACCTTCTTCAGCTCGTCGCGGTAGAGCCGCTTGCCCAGTTTGGTCACGTCGACGCCCTGCACCTCGCCCCCGGGCGCGTTGATGTTGAGCAGGGTGTCTTCGGGCAGCGGATGGTCGAGCATCTCGCGGACCAGCCCGGCAGTGAACTTCGCGACCGTGTCGAACTCGTAATGGCGCTGCGGCATGTAGCCCATCTCCCCCTTCTCCGACTGCTGCGAAACAGCGACCGCCGGCAGACCGAGCAGGATCCCCTCCAGGGCGGCAGCGACGGTGCCCGAATAGGTGACGTCATCACCGAGGTTGAGCCCGTGATTGATGCCGGAGACGATCAGGTCGGGCTTTTCGCCGAGCAACCCGACCTGGGCGAAGCGCACGCAGTCGACCGGGGTGCCGTCAGTCGCGTGGCCGAGGTCGCCGTCGTCGAAGTGGATTTCCTCGACCGAAAGCGGGGTGCGCGTAGTGATCGAGCGGGCCGAGGCGCTGCGGTTCGAGTCGGGAGCGATCACGTCCAGGGTGACGCCTTCGATCTGCCGAAGTTCGCGTCGCAGCGTCTGCAGGCCCTTGGCACCGATCCCGTCGTCATTGGTCAGAAGAATCCTCACAGGGTGAGGATATGAAACCCGGGAGGCGGCCAGCCGGTGGCGCGCCTCGCGTCACCGGGCAACGGGCAGCGGCGGCGGGTCCGGGTAATCGACTCTCACGAAGTAGAGGCCCTGCGGCGGTGCGGTGACCCCGGCATCCGGTCGTTCGGCGCCCTCCAGCAACTGAACGAAGTTGTCCAGGCTGCGGCTCCCGTCGGCCACCTCCAGCATGGTGCCGACCAGGATCCGGACCATGTTCTGCATGAAGGAGTCGCCGGTGACCCAGAACTGGATTGTGTCTCCGCCCGCGGAGAAGCCGGTGGCCGGGTCAACCAGTCCGCTCTCGTCCGTCCATGCAGCGGAATGGATGATCCGCTCGAACCGCTTGTGGTAGGTCTCGGTCGGAGTGAAGGCGGTGAAGTCGTGCCGGCCGATCAGCGCCCCGGCGCAGGAGTCGAGCGCGTCACGGTCGATCGGCCGTGAGACCCACCAGGCCCGGTTCACGGCGAACGGGCTGTCGGGACGCCGGGTCAGGACGCGGTAACAATAGGTCCGCGAGACGGCGTCCTTGCGCGCATCGAAGCCGGAGACCGGGGTCACCGCCCGGACCGCGATCCCCCGCGGGGTCAGTCCGTTCAGGCTGCGCACGATCGCCGGTGGCATCTCGCCGTCAAAGCTGAAACTGGCGACCTGACCGAGGGCGTGGACCCCGGCGTCGGTTCGTCCGGCGACGGTCAGCTCAACCGGCCGGTCGGTTCGCAGGGCTATCCGCAGCGCTTCTTCAAGCCGCGCCTGCACGGTGTCGACGCCACCATCCTGCTTCGCCCAGCCCCGGAAGGCGGAGCCGTCGTACTCGATGTCGAGACGCCAGTTCAGCGGCGGATGTAGAGGATCTTCTTGCCGTAGTTGCCCCAGGCCTGGGCGGTGATCGCCACCTTGCCGTGAGCGCGCCTGCCGAAGAAGATCGTGACGGTTCCGGTGACGGTCCAGCCCGGAGTGATGACCCTGGTGTTGAAACCTCGCTTGACGTCGACGCTGGGCCGGCCGGAGAGGGCCTTCTTGTCCATGTAGGTGTAGACGTTGGTGGCCCTCAGGTCACCGCTGTTCTTGATCGAAACCTTCATGTTGACGGCCTCGCCGGGATGGACGACGCTGCCGCCGCCTTCCTTCCAGACCTTGACCGGCTTGATCACGGCCTGCTTGGTCTTGCCCTTGCCGTTGTTGCCGTTATTGCCGTTGTTCCCGTTGTTGCCGTTATTGCCGTTGTTCCCGTTATTACCGTTGTTGCCGTTATTGCCACCGTTGTTGCCGTTCGGCGGGTTGATCACGGGACCATCGGTGGAACCGGTCGGGCCGGTCGGCCCGGTCGGGTTGGTGGGTCCGGTCGGGCCGGTCGGCTGGGTCGGCCCGGTCGGGCCAGTGGGGCCGGTCGGCTGGGTCGGCCCGGTCGGGCCCGTGGGGCCGGTCGGTCCGGTCGGGGGGTCCCAGCGATCGACCCGGTTGTTCCAGGGGTTTGCCACGTTGATCGTCGTGCCCGGACCGATCGCGACCGAGGTCGGCTGCGAAGCCACGTAGGGCGAAGGGACGATGTACTCGCTGAGGAAGGCACCACCGGTCGAGAGCCGCTGAACCCGGGAGTTGCCCTTGTCGGCGACGAAAAGCGTGTTGCCGGCCCCGATCGCCAGGCCGGCCGGGTTGTTGACCTGGCCCTGGCCGGAGCCGAAGGTGCTCCAGACCGAGAGGACGTTGCCGCTCGAATCCGACTTGATGATCCGGTCATTCCCGGAATCCGAGACATAGACGTTGCCCGACCCGTCGGTGGCCACTCCGAGCGGGCTGGCGATACCGCCGATGGCGGTGAATTCAAAGGCCGAACCGCACCAGCCCCAGGCGTTGCACTTGACCACGCGGTTGTTGTCGGTGTCGGCGATGTAGACGTTGCCGCCACCATCGACCGCCACCGCGGCAGGCTGCTTGAACTGGCCGAGCGCTGTGCCGAAGGTGCCCCATTCGGTCTGGTAACTGCCGTTCGGGTAGAAGCGCTGGATCCGGTTGTTGCCGGTGTCGGCGACGAAGATCGCCCCGCCGGACTCGACCGCGATGCCGTTCGGCGAGTTGAACTGGGCCTGGCCGGAACCGGTGGTTCCGACCGCCATCAGCTGGGTGCCGGTCGCGCTGTACTTGACGAAGCGGTTGCCGTAGGCCTCGGCCACGTAAAGGTTGCCGGAACTGTCGGTCGCCACACCCGCCGGAGCGTTGCCGAGAATCGGCGTTCCCCAGGCCGCCCGGGCCGGAGTGGCAGCAGCGAGCATGACCAGTCCTGCCGCGAAAACGGCGACCATCGCGGCGAAAATTGCCGCCCGGTTTGTGTGATGCCCCCTGTTGGAAAACAACTGCCTGATCCAGTTCCTTTGAATTCCTAAGTAGCCCAGTATAGGCGCAGTATCAGAAACACCAAATAACCGGAAAAGAAGCGCTTTCAAACCGGTTCCACCGGCCCGATGGAGGTTGGAGCAAGCGAAAGGGGAGCCGATGGCTCCCCTCTTGCGGCGACTTGCCTGTTCAGAACCCGTCTGACCGGAGATCAGACAAGTTCGAGGAAGACCATTTCGGTCGAATCGGACTTGCGGGGACCGATCTTGACGATCCGGGTGTAGCCGCCGTTCCGCTCGGCGTAGCGGGGGGCGATCTCCTCGAACAGCTTGTGGACGGCGAACTTGTCCTGGCGCAGGACCGAAAGGGCCTGGCGCCGGGCGTGAAGGTCACCGCGCTTGCCGAGGGTGATCAGCTTCTCGATCTCCGGCTTGGCAGCCTTGGCCTTGGCCTGGCTGGTCTTGATCCGCTCGTGCTCGATGATCTCCTTGGAGAGATTGCTGAGCAGCGCCTTCCGGTGGGCGGAATCCCGTCCCAGCTTGTTCCTTTTCTTTGCGTGGCGCATCGTCTCTCCTTAAGGGTTACTCGGTAATGCTAGTCCTGGCGCAGGTGATGCCCGCGGCCTTCGAGGTTCTCGATGACCTCTTCAATCGACTTCGAACCGAAGTTCGGGATCGCGGCAAGCTCGGATTCGGACTTGGCCAGCAGCTGGCCGATCGTCTCGATGCCGGCCCGCTTGAGGCAGTTGTAAGAACGGACGCTGAGCTCGAGTTCGTCGATCAGGATGTCGTTGTCGCCGCCGGTGGCAACCGGGGCGCCGTTGTCGGCGACGATTCCTTCGGCAACGACCGGCTCGCGGGCAGTCAGCTCTTCGACCCGGTCCGGGTCACTGAAGATCGCGAGGCTCTTGATCAGGATCTCGGAAGCTTCGCGGAGCGCCGTGTTCGGTTCGATCGAACCGTCGGTCTCCAGCTCGAGGGTGAGCTTGTCGAAGTCGGTGCGCTGACCGACACGGGCAGCCTCGACGGTGTAGGAGGCGCGGCGGATCGGCGAGAAGATCGAGTCGATCGGGATCACGCCGATCGGCTGATCGGCATCCTTGTTCTCCTCGGCCGGGCGGTAACCGCGGCCGCGGCCGATGGTCACGTACATCTCGAGGCGGGTCTTCTTCTCGAGCGTGGCGATCGGAGCGTCAGGGTTGAGGATCTCGACGCCGGCCGGCAGGTCGATGTCGGCGGCGGTGACGTTGCCCGGACCCGTTGCGACGATCGGCGCCTCGACGGCGTCGGCGTCGGTGTGCATCCGGACCACGAGGTCCTTGAGGTTCAGGACGATGTCGGTGACGTCTTCCTTCACGCCGGCGATGTTCGAAAACTCATGCGAAACGCCCTCGATCCGGACGCTGGTGATCGCGGCTCCGCCCAGCGAAGAGAGCAGCACGCGACGCAGGCTCGAACCGAAGGTGTAGCCGAAGCCCTTGTCGAGGGGCTCGATGGTGAAAACACCCTTGTTCTCTTCAACCTGCTCGGACGAGATGGTCGGTACCTGGAAATCAGTGCTCATTGGATCCTTTTGTTGCGGGGGAGGGGAAGGCTTGCGGGGCGCCCGGAAATCAGACGCGACGGCGCTTGCGGGGGCGGCAGCCGTTGTGGGCCTGGGGCGTCACGTCCTTGACGCTGGTCACCTCAAGACCGGCGGCCTGCAGCGAGCGGACCGCGGTGTCCTTGCCGGAACCGGCGCCCTTGGCGAAGACTTCGACCTTCTGAAGGCCGTGCTCCATGCCCTTCTTGGCGGCGGCGTCGGCGGTCACCTGGGCGGCGAAGGGGGTCGACTTGCGCGAACCCTTGAAGCCGGCGCTACCGGCCGATTCCCAGGCGATGACGTTGCCCTCGGGATCGGTCAGGGTGACGATCGTGTTGTTGAAGGAGGTCTTGATGTGCGCCTGGCCGACCGCAATGTTCTTGCGGACGCGACGACGGGACTTGGCCGGTTTCTTGGCTGCCATGAAAGTTCTCCAGCTCCTTACTTAGCGGGCTTCTTCTTGCCCGCAACGCTCATGCGGCGAGGGCCCTTGCGGCCCCGGGCATTGGTCTTGGTGCGCTGGCCCCGAACCGGCAGGCCGCGGCGGTGGCGCAGGCCCCGGTAGGAGCCGATCTCCATCAGGCGCTTGACGTTCTGCGAGCGCTCGCGGCGAAGGTCACCTTCGACCTCGTGCTGCTCGACCGCGTCACGGAGCTTGATGACCTCGTCCTCGGTCAGGTCCTTGACCTGGGTGTTGCGGTCGATGCCGACCTGGTCGAGAATCTCCTGGGCGGTCGACTGACCGATCCCGTAAACGTAGGTGAGGCCGATTTCGGCCCGCTTGTTGAGGGGAATGTTTACCCCGGCGATGCGCGCCATCTACTAACCCTGCCTCTGCTTGTGTCGCGGGTTCTCACAGATCACCAGGACGCGTCCGCGCCGGCGAATAATCTTGCACTTCTCACACATCGGTTTTACCGAGGCTCGGACCTTCATCGTCCTAACGTTCCTTTTGGAGAGATGTCCCGAGAATCCCAGTAAACGGACTCCGGGCGTGAAAAAAGGGCCAATTTTGGCCGCTTGGGAACAATAGCAGGCTGCGAACATTCGGGACCGGCCAGATCGCAGAATCCACGATTGTCCACGATATTCGGGGAAAACCGGTGTTTCTCTGGTCCCATCGAACTTCTACCGGTCCCAGGGGGTGAGGATTCGGGGGCCGTCCTTGGTGGCGGCGACCGTGTATTCGAAATGGGCGGCCATCGAGCCGTCGTCGGAGAAGACCGACCAGCCGTCATCGTCCATGTAGACGTCGGGGCCA
>JAIBCJ010000013.1 GCA_019694145.1 Solirubrobacterales bacterium
GGCGCTGAGGGACGCCGGAGCGGAAGTTGACCTGGTCGCACCCGAGGAGGGTCAGGTCCAGGCCTTCAATCACCTCGACAAGGGAAGTCCCTTCACCGTGGACCGGACCGTTTCCGAGGTTTCGAGTGACGAGTACGCAGCCCTCGTGCTCCCGGGTGGCGTGGCAAACCCGGACAACCTGAGAACCCACGAAGACGCGGTCGCCTTTGCCGGTTCCTTCTTCGAGGCGGGCAAGCCGGTCGGAGCGATCTGCCATGCCCCCTGGACCCTGGTCGAGGCCGGCGTCCTGGAAGGCCGAACGCTGACCTCGTGGCCAAGCCTGAAGACGGACATCGAAAACGCCGGCGCCACCTGGGTCGACGAGGAGGTCCATGTCGACGGCGAGTTCGTCACCAGCCGGCGCCCGGACGACCTCGAATCGTTCTGTCACCAGGTCGTAGAGACGATCGCCGCCGCCTGAGCTCCGTCCGCGGGTCAGTCCCGGTGCCGGGTGCGAACCCGGACCGGGATGACCACCCACAACACGGTCGCGATCACCAGGAAGGCTCCTGCCGCGAGGGCCGTGGGGGCCGCGCCGTAGAGAAAGTCGGTAACCAGCGTCACCGCGCCGATCACGGCCAGACCGAGGCAGCCGAGCCCTGCAATGGCCAGGCGATTGGCAAGTCTGACGAGGCGTTCCTTCTGCTGCTGGCGAAATGTCACGCGGTGAAACGCGGTCGGGGCGATCAACAGAAAGGTCGAGGCCCCCGTCAGCATCAGGGTCGCGAAATAGACCGACTGCTGAAAATCGGTCACATCGCCGAAACGCTGCTGGAACGGAACCGCCAGCAGAAACGCGAAGAGGACCTGGACTCCGGGCAGGGCGATCCTGAGTTCCTGGAGCAACTCGTCCAGGTTCCGGTCAAGGCGTTGCCAATTCTCCTCATCGCGCGGGCTCGATCCCATACCCCCGAGGTACCCGGACGGCCTCGACTCGAACCGGACTGGTTTTGACGCGCAACCGTCGGGTACCAGAAACGGTAGCCAAGGTTGACTGGCAAATTCGAACGCAAAGGAGACTCGAAATGCCGAAAGGATCAGACCACGGACCGAGCGTCAAGGACGACAAGCTCTACGAAGAACTCCGCGAAGACGGCGCCAGCAAGGAAAAAGCGGCCCGGATCGCCAACGCGAAGGCGGGCGGAGAGAACGTAAGCAAGAAAGGCGGCGAATCCGAGGATTACGAGGATCGCACCGTCGAGGAACTGCAGGACCGGGCCGCCGAGATCGGCATAGAAGGCCGCTCCGACATGAACAAGAAGGAACTGATCAGCGCCCTGCGCAATCACTGACCCCTGACGGCCGGACGGCCAGCGCGATGATCGTATTCCTCGTCGTCGACATGATCTCTCGCTGGGATTTCGACGGTGCGGACCGGGCGGCGGATCGGGCCGGTGACGCAGTCGAAGCGATCAACCGGCTGCGCCGCCGTGCCGGGGAGAACCTGAAGGTCGTTTACGCAAACGACATGGACGGGGGCTTCCACGGATCCCGGGAAACAGCTTTTGCCCTGGCGATGTCGGGCCGGCACCCGGAACTGGTTTCACCCCTCGAACCCCGTCCCGATGAGGACTTCATCCACAAGGGTCAGCACTCGGCCTTCTACGGCACGCCGCTGGCACACCTGCTCGACGTCTGCGACGTGGAAACGATCTGGCTGGCCGGCCAGGCGACCGAGCAGTGCATCCTCTACACGGCACTGGACGCCCACGTCAGGGGCAGCGGGTACTACCGCAGCCAGTCAACCCCTTACTGGAGGTAATCGAAATGGCAGAAATATCGACGGTCGAGGAGAAGCTCGCCGAGGTCACTGGCCTGGCCCAGGCAGCCCAGGGAGCGATCGAGAAGGTCGCACCGATGATCGACGACGAATCGGTGTCGGAGAGCCTGGAGAAGATGAAGCAGGAAGCGGTCGAGACCGAGGAGCGGTGCACCAGCGCGATCGAGAAGCGGGACGGTCGCAAGACCGCGATTCTCGACAAGGCCCGCGAAACCAAGCAGGAAGCGACCGAGATGATGTCGACCTACCTCGGTGACGACTCGGACGGGCTCGACGGACTCGAGTTCATGACCATGGCCGAGGCCGGCGAGGTGGGCCACTGGGAGATCCTGGGTGAACTCAGTCAGCGGGCCGGAGAATCCGAACTTGAGGAACTCACGGGATGGGCGCTGCCGATCCAGGAGCGTCACCTGGCCGAAGTAAGGAAGGGCTCGCTGACCCTTGCCAGCCAGGAAGACATCGACTGACTTCATGGCAGAAGCTCTGATCATCGACATCGACGGCACCCTGGTCGACTCCAACTACCAGCACGTGATCGCCTGGCAGGAAGCCCTGAGAGAGCACGGGCTCGACGCCGAAGCGTGGAAGATCCATCGCTACGTGGGCAAGGGTGGCGACAAGATGATCGAATCCGTTGCCGGCGAGGAAGCCGAGCGGAAAGCCGGCGACGCGGTCCGCGAAAGTGAAGGAGAGATCTTCCAGCGGCTGATCGATCAGGTCAGGCCGCTGGAAGGCGCCGGCGAATTCGTGCGAAAGGTGAAGGACCTCGGCTTCATCGTCGTGCTTTCGAGTTCGGCCAAGGACCACGAGGTCGACCATTACCTCGACCAGCTCGAGGTCAGGGAATTGATCGACGGGCACACCAGTTCCGCCGACGTGGACCAGACCAAGCCCGATCCGGACCTGATCGAAGCGGCCCTGGAGAAGGCGGGGACCCGTGACGCCCTGATGGTTGGCGATTCGATCTGGGACGTGGAGGCGGCCCGGCGCTCGGGGATCGACTGCCTCGCCGTCTTGACGGGCGGCTTCTCGAAGGCGGAACTCGCGGCGGCCGGGGCAATCGAGGTAAGGCCGTCCCTGGCCGATCTGGAAATCCCGGACTGACCAACGCCATGGCGCCCGAAGGCACAGGAAGTAAAGAGCCGGTGCCGCTCGCGGGCCTGGTGGACGAGGGCCAGGAATCGCCCTGGCTGGAAAGCGGGTCGGAGCCGTTTGCCCCGGTCAGCGAAGACATCCGCTGCGACGTGGCGGTGGTGGGTGGCGGAATCGTCGGGGTCTCGACGGCTTACCGGCTCGCCCGGGCGGGATGCTCGGTGGTCCTGGTCGAGGCGCGACGGCTCGCCGCCGGTGTGACCGGTCACTCGTCGGCCAAGCTGAGCGCGCTTCAGGGTCTGGCCTACTCGGCAATCGCTGACAGGAACGGGGGCGAAGCGGCCTCCGCCTATGCCGAACTGAACGCCCGGGGCATCCGCTTCGTCGAGGAGACGACCGCGGCACTGGGAATCGACTGCGGGCTCACCCACCGGCCCGCGGTTTCGTACGCCGAAACCGATGAAGGACGGGAGAACCTGGCCCTGGAGATGGACGCGGCGCTGGCCGCCGGCCTCGCGGTGACCGACGAGGATCTGGCGCCCTTGCCGTTTCCGGTTGCCGCGACGCTCACCCTCGAAAACCAGGCCCACTTCGACCCGGTCAAATGGGTCAGGGGTCTCGCCGGCGCCCTGACCGAGCTCGGCGGCCGGGTTCATGAAACAAGCCGGGTGACCGGGGTCGACGGATTGCGGGGCAACCGCAAGGTCAAAATGGAAAACGGCGTGACGATCGAGGCCGAACGGGTGGTGCTTGCCACACACGTACCGATTCTCGACCGCGCCGCCTTCTACGCCCGGGTCAAGCCCCTGACCTCCTTCGCGGTCGCCGGCCAGATCGAGGGGCCGCTCCCGCAGGGTCTCTACCTGAGTGTCGACGGCCCGACCCGCTCGATCAGCCCCCTGCCCGGCGGGGGAGGTACGCGCTCGTTGCTGGTCGGCGGAGAGAGCCATCGTCCGGGCACCGAGGACAGTGCCGTGAGCGTTGCCCGCCTGCGCCAGTTCATGAGGTCAAGGTTCGAGGTCCGCTCCGTGGACTGTGCCTGGGGCGCCCACGACATGATGAGCTTCGACCGCCTGCCGATCGTCGGGCGGCTGCTGCCCTTCGACTCGAGAATCCTCACCGCGACCGGATTCTCCAAATGGGGTCTCGCCGCGGGCGCAGGCAGTTCCGAGCTGCTCGCAGATCAATTGCTGGGGGAAGACAACCCGGTCGCGGCAACCTTCGACCCCGTCCGTTTACGGCTGAGTTCGGTGCCGACCCTGGTCCGGCACAATCTCGAATCCGGAGCCATGCTGCTGGCCGACCGGATCAACCGCCGCCGGCCCCGGCGCCGCCTGCAGCCGGGCGAGGGCATGGTGGTTGGCGACGGCGTCGGCCAGAAAGCGGTGAGTTGCGACCGCGACGGCGTCTACCGGGAACTCTCGGCCCGCTGCACCCATCTCGGCTGCATCGTGGCCTGGAACCAGGCGGGGCAGTCCTGGGACTGCCCCTGCCACGGTTCGCGCTTTTCACCGGACGGGAGCGTGATCGAGGGTCCGGCCGTTGCTCCGCTCGAGCGAAGCCAGGTCATCACGCCCCCGGCCGGGGACTCCTAGAAGGCGGCTTCGTCGAGCTCCATGACGTCGTTGTCGATCTGGGCGATCGCCAGCTTGGTCGCTTCCAGGTTCGGCAGCATGTTGCGGGCGAAGAACCTGGCGCCGGTGATCTTGCCTTCGTAGAAGTCCCTGTCGCGCCCGGCGGCACCGTTCTCGAGGGCGGCTGCGGCGATCTCGGCCTGGCTGATCAGCAGCCAGCCGATCAGCAGGTCGCCGAAGGCCTTGAGGAACTGGACCGAACCGAGACCGACCTTGTAGATGCTCTTCGGATCTTCCTGTGAGCCCATCAGGTAACCCATCATCGAACCCACGATCTCGCGCATGCTGGCGATCGCGGCAGTCAGGCGTTCCCTTTCGAGCTCGAGCCCGGCGCCGGAACCGGCGGCGGTGGCATCCATCTTCTCGAGCAGGTGGTTGAGCGACTTCGCCTCGTCACGGACGATCTTGCGGAAGAAGAAGTCCTGCGCCTGGATCGCTGTAGTGCCCTCGTAGAGGCTGTCGATCTTGGCGTCACGGATGTACTGCTCGATCGGGTAGTCCTGCAGGAAGCCCGAACCGCCGTAGGTCTGGAGCGATTCGGTCAGCACTTCGTAGGCACGCTCTGAACCGACGCCCTTGACGATCGGCAGCAGGAAGTCGTTGATCTTCGCCGCGAACTCTGCGTCAACCCCCTGCGAGACCTCGGCCGCGACCGGGTCGTGGTGGAGAGCGGTGAAGAGGTAAAGCGCCCGGAGGCCCTCGGCGTAGGTCTTCTGGGTCATCAGTGACCGGCGGACGTCGGGATGGGCGATGACGGTTACCCGCGGGGCGGTCTTGTCCATGATCTGGGTCAGGTCGGCCCCCTGGACCCGTTCCTTCGCGTACTCGAGCGCGTTGAGGTAACCGGTCGAAAGGGTGGCGATCGCCTTGGTGCCGACCATCATGCGGGCGAACTCGATCACGTCGAACATCTGGCGGATGCCCTGGTGGACGTCACCGACCAGGTAGCCGACGGCCGGGTTGTCGCCGTCCCCGAAGGCCATGTCGCAGGTGGCCGAAGCCTTGATCCCCATCTTGTGCTCGATCGAGGTGACGTTGACGCCGTTGCGGGCGCCGAGCTCACCGGTTTCCGAATCGAAATGCCACTTCGGCACGACGAAGAGGCTGAGGCCCTTGGTGCCGGGGCCGGCTCCTTCGGGGCGGGCCAGTGTGTAGTGGAAGATGTTCTCGAAGAGATCGTCCGAGTCTCCGGAGGTGATGAAGCGCTTCTCGCCCTCGATGTGCCAGGTGCCGTCACCCTGGTCGATCGCCTTGGTGCGGCCGGCGCCGACGTCGGAGCCGGCTTCGGGCTCGGTCAGGACCATGGTCGCGCCCCAGTTCTTCTCGACCGCCATCTGTGCCCAGTGCTTCTGTTCCTCGTTGCCGTTCTTGTAGAGCAGGCTGGCGAAGGCGGGGCCGGCGAGGTAGAAGAAGCCGGCCGGCAGGGCGCCGCACATGAACTCGTTGATCGCCCAGGAGACCGTCGCCGGGGCGGGGATGCCGCCGACTTCTTCGATCAGGCCGATCTTCTCCCAGTCGGCTTCGGTCCAGGCGTTGACCGACGCCTTGAAGTCTGCCGGCAGGCTTACGTCGTGCGTATCGGCGTCAAAGCTCGGCGGAGTCCGGTCACTTGATTCGAAAGCGGCGGCGACGGGTCCCTCGGCCAGCTTGGAGGCTTCCTCCAGCATCATCCTGACCGTGTCCGAATCGAGGTCGCCGAATGCGCCGGTCTTCAACACTCCATCGGTGTCGAACATCTCGAAGAGGTTGAACTCGATGTCCCGGACGTTGCTCTTGTAATGACCCACTTTTTCTCCGTTCGAAGCCTTTGACAGTTCCTGCGACCGGAAAGCATTCCATCATTCGGTGTCAAATGCGTGGCTGTCCGGGAGCGCTAGGCTTCTCGCGTAGTTCCAGCGGGACCGCAACCATCGCTGGTCGGCCGTTTTCGGGAGGGGATTCAAGCGGGAAGATGAGGATGAATTCGGAGGAAATCAGGGAACCAGGCGCCAGGCGAGGTTGGCTCGCGCTTGCCGCGATGGCCGCGATGCTGCTGATGGCAGCTCCGGCGGCACGGGCCGCCGAATGCCCGGACGTGATCAACGCCTCCGCTTTTGCCAGCAAGGCGCGCCTTCACCAGATGACGGCGAAGTTCAACAGCTTCGGTCCGCGCATTCTCGGCAGCCCGGCCCACAACCAGGCGATCGCATGGCTGGAAGGGCAGGCACGGTCGATCGGGTTGAGAGTGCACTCGACCTACTTCCATCCCTACACCTGGCTTCCCCGGACCCGGATGAAGAAGGGCCCCGGGCTCGACATCGGGGCCGCCGGCGCGATCAGGGTCAGGAAGCAGGACGGGTCAATCCTCGAGGTGGCCGACGCCGGTGCTGTGCATTGGTCGAAGCCAACCTCGAGCAAGGGTGAGGGCGGGCCGCTCGTCTACCTTCCTGCCGATCAGCAGATCACCGCCGAAAACGCGGCCGGGAAGGTCGTGATCAGGGATTTCCGGATCGGATCGATTCCGTTCGGGGTCGTCGGTTCGCTGCTCGGGCTCTACCAGACGCCCGACCTTGAGGGGACGACCGACTATGCGCGACCGTACCTGAGCCCGAACATCCACGCCGATCAGCTGGATGCGAGCGCGGCCGGCGCAAACGGGGTGATCTTCGTCTTTGACCTGCCGGCCAGCCAGATACGCGGCTACTACGACCCGCATGTCGGCATGATCTACCGGCAACCGGCGGTCTTTGTCGGTCGATCCCAGGGTGAGCGACTCAAGGAACTCGCTGGCCGGGGTACCTCGGCTCGGGTCGTGGTGAACGCGAACCTCGCTCGCCGCAAGACGCGCAACCTGATCGCCAGGCTTCCGGGCCAAAGCAACGAGAAGATGGTCATGGTCGCAAACACCGATGGCACCTCCTGGGTCCAGGAGAACGGCGTGATCGGCATGCTCGCCTTCGCCCGCTACTACGCGAAGTTGCCGCTGCGCTGTCGGCCCCGCACCCTGGAGCTGGTCTTCTCCTCCGCCCATGACTCTTACCGCAATGACGGGATGAGCCCCCGCCATTACCCGCTGGACAAGAAGCGGATCGCGTTCGGTTTCGCGATCGAGCATCTCGGTACCCGCGAGGTGATACCGACCGGAGAGGGAACGAGCCGCCATCTCGCCTTCACCGGGGTGGCCGACCCGGCACTCTTTGGCGCCGGTGACAGTGACGCGCTGCGGGAAGCCGCGGTCGAGGCCACCAAGCGAAGGAACCTTCCCCGCACGGCGGTGCTCAAGGGGCTGAGCGTGCCCAACCCCGACCAGGCCCCGTCGATCTGCTCGATGGGAGGGCTCGGCAACTCCTTCCAGCCTGAACTGGTTCCGACCCTGGCGATGATCTCTGGACCCTGGTCCCTGTACGACCCGGTGTTCGGCGAGAAGGCGATTGATTTCGGCCAGATGCGCAAGCAGGTGCTGGCGGCGGGGGACACGGTCCTGGCTCTCGACGGGCTGCCGCGCGCCGAGATCGCCGGCGAGTATCCGGCCCTGCAGGCGGAGCTGGATGCCGGCACCAAGACGCCCTGCCCGGAAACCGATGTCTTCCCGCAGCGGGCACCGGGGCCCGGGGGAGTGTGACGGATTCACACTTGACGGAAAGTGATTAGGAGCCTAATATTAGGTTCCTAATGAATCAGGATTCCACTACCCGCATCGAGCCGTACGTCTGGAAGGTCGCAGGGGTGGTGATCCTCGGCATGATCATGTCGATTCTCGACACGACGATCGTCAACGTCGCGCTCGACACCCTCGCCAAAGACCTGCACACGACGATCAGCGAGATCCAGTGGGTGGCGACCGGCTACCTGCTTTCGCTCGCGGCGGTGATCCCCCTGACCGGCTGGGCGGCGCGGAAATTCGGGGCAAAGAACGTCTACATCTGGTCGATCGTCCTGTTCACGCTCGGCTCGGCCCTTTGCGGCATCGCTGCATCGAGCACTTCGCTGATCGCCTTCCGGGTGATCCAGGGGATCGGTGGAGGGATGATCATGCCGATCGCCCAGATGATCATGGCCGAGGTCGCCGGACCGAAAAGGATGGGCAAGGTCATGAGCGTCACCGTGATGCCCGCCATGCTCGCCCCGATTCTGGGCCCGACGATCGGCGGTCTAATCCTGCAGAACTTTCACTGGTCCTGGATCTTCTTCGTCAACGTTCCGGTCGGCATCGTCGCCGCGCTGCTCGCGGTGAGGATGCTGCCCCATTCGAAACTCGGCGAGCCCGGCAAACTCGACTGGGCCGGACTGGTCCTCATGGTGCTCGGCATTCCGTCCCTGGTCTTCGGCATCTCCGAAGTCGGCACCACCGGAACTTTCAACTCGCCGGAAGTGATCTGGCCGGTCATCGCCGGACTGCTCCTGATCGGCGCCTTCATCCGGCACGCATACCGCGCCGAGCGGCCGCTGCTTGACGTCCGGCTCTATGCGAACCGGGTCTTCGGTGCCGCCTCGCTAACCACCTTCGCGCTGGGTGCCGCGCTCTTTGGAGCGATGATCCTGATGCCGCTCTACTACCAGCAGATCCGCGGCGAAAGCGTGATCGCGACCGGCCTCCTGCTGGCCCCGCAGGGCCTGGGCATGCTGATGGTCGGGCCCTTCGCTCCCCGCCTCACGGAGCGCTTCGGCGGCGGCAAGGTCGCGACCTTCGGAGTCGCCGTGCTCAGCCTCGGATCGCTTCCCTTCGTCTTCATCGGGGTTGACACTTCGATCGCCTTCCTCTCGTTGATGCTGCTGGTCCGGGGCATCGGCATCGGCCTTGCCTTCATGCCGACGATGACCGTCGCCTACGCATCGCTGAGGAAGGACCAGCTTTCCGATGCCACGCCGCAGATGAACGTGATCCAGCGGGTGGGTGGAGCGATCGGCACGGCGGTACTGGCGGTCGTCCTGCAGCAGGCAAGCGAGGGTGCAACCACGGCAACGGCGGCGGCACAGGGGTTCGGGACCGCCTACCTTTGGGCGCTCGGGATCGCCCTGCTGGCCCTGATCCCCTGCGTGGTGCTGTGGCGGGCGGAGATGCCGGCCGGGCCGGTGACCGAGGAAGAACGAATCGCGGAGGTTGAAATTGAACCGCTTGGCGCCTGAAGATCCAGTCGAACTCAGCGGAAACCGGCTGGAAGTCGTCCGGGCGTTCAAGAACGCCTACCGCACCCTGAGCCGGCGCAAGGGGCGCGAGACCCACCGGCTCGGCGCGACCGAGGTGAGCCAGTCCCAGTTCGAGCTTCTGGTCGAACTTCACAAGTCGGGCCCCCTGGCGGTCGGCGAGCTTGCCCAGACCAACGGCCTGAGCCCGGCCAGCGTTTCCCAGATGGTCGACCGCCTTTCCGACCAGGGGCACGTCGAGCGGATCCGTTCGGAGGAGGACCGCCGGATCGTCAAGGTCGCGCTTTCCGATCAGGGCCGCAGCGTGATCGAACCGATCATCGAGAGCTGGCACCGAAAGTGGAACGAGGCGCTGGAGGGGATCCCGGACCAGGATCTCGAGGCGGCCAGCAGGGTGCTGGACAGAATCGCCGGCATTTACGAAGACGACGGTTCCTGACCGTTTCGCGGGTTTCACACCGGGGCTAGACTGGCGACCGGTGAAAGAGTGATCGAAATCATCGAGACACCAATCGCCGACCTGCGCGCAGCGCTTCAGGCGGGTGAAATCACGGCGGTCGAACTGGTTGAGGCCTTTTATGCGCGGATCGACACCTTTGACGGCCCGGACACCGAAACCAGGCTGAACTCGGTCGTCGTCCGGAACGCGGAGGCCATGGCGGAAGCAGCCGCGTCCGATGCCAGGCGGGCCAACGGCCAGGCCATGGGCCCGCTTGACGGAATCCCTTACACCGCCAAGGACAGCTACCTGGTGCGCGGCATGACGGCTGCCTCCGGGAGCCCGGCCTTCGTCAACCTGCTGGCGATGCGTGACGCCTTCACGGTCAAGCGGCTGCGGGAAGGGGGCGCGATCTGCCTCGGCAAGACCAACATGCCGCCGATGGCCAACGGCGGCATGCAGCGGGGCGTCTACGGCCGCGCGGAGAGCCCCTACAACGCCGATTACCTGACCGCGCCGTTCGCCTCGGGATCATCGAACGGGGCCGGGACCGCGACCGCAGCCAGTTTCGCCGCCTTCGGTCTGGCCGAGGAAACGTGGTCGAGCGGCAGGGGGCCGGCCTCGAATAACGGCCTCTGCGCCTACACGCCTTCACGCGGAGTGATTTCGGTCCGGGGCAACTGGCCGCTTACCCCGACCATGGACGTGGTGGTTCCCTACGCGCGAACCATGGCCGATCTGCTCGAGGTGCTCGACGTGATCGTCGCCGATGATCCCGACACCAGGGGAGACCTCTGGCGGGCGCAGGAGTGGATCGAGCTGCCGGCCGCCTCCGAGGTCAGACCGGACTCGTACCCGTCGCTGGCCGCATCTTCCGAGGCGCTGGCCGGCAATCGGTTCGGTATCCCGCGCATGTACATCAACGCCGATCCGGCCGCGGGCACGGGGGAGAAGAGCGACGTCTGGGGACCGACCGGCGAGCGCATCGATACCCGGCAGTCGGTGATCGACCTCTGGCAGGCAGCCCGCAATGATCTCGAGGCGGCCGGGGCCGAGGTGGTCGAAGTCGATTTCCCGGTGGTCTCCAACTACGAGGGTGACCGGGCCGGCTGTCCGAACATCTTCACCCGCGGCCTGGTCAGCCCGGCCTTTCTCGACGAGGAGTTGCGCGGACTTTCGGCCTGGGCGTACGACGACTTTCTCCGGGCCAATGATGACCCGGCCCTGAACCGGCTGGCGGACGCGGACGGCGAGCTGATCTTTCCGCCCGAAGCCGGTGCCCTGCCCAGCCGGGAAGGTGACCTGGCCTTCGGCATGGAGGAGTATGTGGAGATGGCCTGGGCCGGCCTCACCCCCTGGGATCAACTGCCTGAACTCGAAGCAGGCCTGCGGGGTCTGGAGCAGACCCGCCGGATCGACCTCGAGGAGTGGATGGATGAGCTCGGACTGGACACGGTGGTCTTTCCGGCGGTCGCCGACGTCGGTCCGGCCGACGCCGATGTGAACCCGCGCTCGGCCGACCGGGCCTGGGCCAACGGTGTCTGGGTGGCCAACGGCAACCTCGTTCCCCGGCACCTCGGCATTCCGACCGTGACCGTGCCGATGGGGCTGATGGGTGACATCGGGATGCCGGTCGGCCTCACCTTCGCCGGTCGTTCATACGACGACAACCGGCTGCTCACCCAGGCCTCGGCTTTCGAATCGATCCGCCCCCGACGCATCCCGCCACCGCGGACCACCTGAGCCGGGGGCTTCTGGTTACTTGAGTTCGGCCGAGGTCTTATCGAGCAGCTGACGGGCGATGATCAGCAGCTGGATCTGCTGGGTGCCTTCGAAAATGTCGAGGATCTTCGCGTCACGGGACCACTTCTCGAGCAGCTCGGATTCACCGAGTCCGATGCTGCCGCAGATCTCGACGCAGCCCAGGGTCACGTCGACTCCGGTCCGGCCGGCCTTGGCTTTGGCCATCGACGCTTCGAGCGAGTTCGGCTTCCGGTTGTCGGCCATCCAGGCCGCCTGCAGAGTCAGCATCAGGGCCGCCTCGTAATCGGCTTCCATCTCGAGGTAGCGGGCCGCGGCCGCGGACTGGCAAAGCGCCGGAGTGTCGTAATCGATCTCGACACCGGCCGCTTCGAGCTGGCGCTTCGTCTCTTGGAGCGCCGCGCGGGTTACCCCGAGGGCCATGCCGGCGACCAGGGGCCTGGTGTTGTCGAAGGTCTTCATCACTCCGGCGAAGCCCTTCTTCACGTCCACCTCCGGGGAGCCGAGTAGCGCCTCCTTCGGCACCCGGCAGTCCTGCAGGGTGAAGTTGGCGGTGTCCGACGCCCGGATGCCCAGCTTGTGCTCGAGCCGGTCCAGGGTCAGGCCCGGATTGTCACGCTCGACGATGAACGACTTGATCGCCGCCCGGCCGACCGAGCGGTCGAGGCTGGCCCAGACCACGATCAGCTCGGCCCGGTCACCGGAAGTGACGAAGATCTTCTCGCCGTTCAGCACGTATTCGTCCCCGTCGAGGACGGCTGTAGTGCGGATCGCCGCGGAATCCGAGCCCGCCTCCGGTTCGGTGATCGCCATTGCGGCCCACTTGCCGCCGTAGCGCTCGAGCTGCTCCGCGGTCGCGACCGACGCGATCGCCGAGTTGCCGAGCCCCTGGCCGGGCATCGCCAGAAGCAGTCCGACGTCACCCCAGCAGAGCTCGATGATGCCGAGCACGGTGCTCAGGTTCGAACCGTTGCGGTTGCCGCTGCCCGAATCCGGTTCATCACCGGATTCCCCGCTGACGCCGGCCGCACCGGCGCCCATGCCCGAACCCTCATTCATGCCGTTGATCAGCGAGGCCAGTACGTCGAGTTCCTTCGGGTACTCGTGTTCGGCCTCGTCGTACTTGCGCGAGATCGGACGGAAGATCTCGCGGGCGACGTGGTTGGCCTGGGTGACCAGCGGGCGGAACTTCTTCGGTGTTTCCAGATAGATCATGGTTTCATTTCGCTCGGCCTGGTGATCAGGCGAGCAGGGCGCCCTCCATCACGCCCGCTGTGCGGAGGTCGCGATACCAGCGTTCGACCGGGTGCTCCTTGACGTAGCCGTGGCCGCCCAGCAGCTGGACTCCGGCCGAGCCGATATCCATGCCCTTTGCGGCGGCGAGCCGGCGGGCCAGGGCTGCTTCGCGGGCGAACGATTCCCCGCGGTCGGCCCGGCTCGCGGCCCGCCAGTTGGCGAGGCGCATGCCACCGGTTTCGATCGCGATGTCGGAAACGCTGAAGGCCACGCTCTGGCGGTTCGAGATCGGCTCGCCGAAGGCCTGACGCTCGTTCACGTAGGGGATCACGTAGTCGAGCACGGCCTGGGCGGTGCCGGAAAACATCGCCGACCAGGCGATCCGGGACCCCGAAACGCAGTCGGCGTAGATCCGGGCGCGGTCGCCTTCCTCGCCAAGCATTGCCGAGGCAGGAACGCGCACATCTTCCAGCACCAGCCGGCCGGTCGATGCGGCCCTGAGCCCCATCGCGGGTTCGGCTTCGAAGGTCAGGCCCTCGGAGCCGGATTCGATGATGAAGAGCGTCGGCCTGGCGTCACCGGTGGCGGCCGCGACGATGAAGAGCTCGCACTCGCCGGGCCGGGCGACCATCGACTTCACCCCGTTGAGGATCCAGTGGCCGCCGGTTCCGGCGGTGGCCCGGGTGTCGGGATTGAAGGGATCAAAGAGCGGCTTCGGCTCGAGGATCGCCAGCGCGGCGGCCGGCGGATTTTCGCCGGTGAAGGCGGGCAGGTAGCTCGCCTGCTGGTCGGGGTCGCCCCAGCGGCCGATCGCGGTTGCTGCCGCGCCGGGGGCCAGCGCCGCATAGGCGATGCCCATGTCACCGTGGGCGAGGGCCTCGGCCATCAGGGTCCAGGTTACGGTCGACTGCTCGGTCAGGACCCCGTCAAATTCCTCGGGGATGCCAAGTGTGTTGACGCCGATCTCGCCGGCCTGCTCAAGGATCGCGGCCGGAGTGGCCTTCTCCGAGTCCGCCCCGGAGGCGGCGGGCCGGATCTGGTCGGCCGCAAAGGCCTGCCCGGCCTCAATGAACATCTGCTGTTCGTCATCCGGAGTGAGATCGAAGAGCCCGGATCCGGAGCCGCTCTTCTGGCGGGCCGGCTTGCCGAGGCTGGTCGCCTTGTTGAAGCTGCGGCCGGCGCTGGTCGCGGCGCGCATTCCGTGTTTAGTGCTCTGAAAGACGGTCCGCTCGAACTGGCTGCGCAGCCTGAGCCGGTCGAGGATCTTCGATCCGGCGATCCAGTTCAGGGCACGAAGGCTGGAGCCCATCGTCTTGTCGGCCAGCCCCTGGCTGTTCTTGCTGCTCATTTCAATTGCTCGCTTTCGCGGTTTCGTTCGCGTTGGAAGTGATGCGACCGTCCATGTGAGGGGTGCCCTTGCGGGCATCGCGGACGGCAAAGAGGGTTTCCGTGCCGTCGCCTTCGGCGGCGAACTGAACCCGGGCGGGCAGGAAGATCGGCTTGCGGAACCTGACCCCGGCAGTGAAGGAATCGGGAAGCCGGCTCTCGATCTGGGCCAGGGCCCGGGCGGCGGTCCACATTCCGTGAGCGATCGCGGAGTGGAAGCCCAGTGGCTTTGCGGTCAGGGCATGCATGTGGATCGGGTTGCGATCCCCGGAGACCGCGCCGTAGCGCCGGCCGAGGTCGGCCGGGAGTTTCCAGGTGGCGCTGGCCGGAGTCCCGGGGTCAAGCGTGGGAATTTCGAGGCCCGGAGCCGAGGGCTTCTTACTGCCCTTCCCGCGCCGCAGCATGGTGCTCGTCTCGGTCCAGACCGTCTCCCCGGCGGCACTGACCTCGGTCAACAGGGAAAAGATCTGCCCCTTCGGGTGGGGGGAGAGGGATGTGACTTCGACTTTCACTTCAAGCATCTCGCCGAATGCGATCGGCCTGAGTTGATTGATCGAGTTTTCGATGTGAACCAGGCCGACCGCGCCGAAGGGAAACTCCCCGTTGCTCATCACCGCCATGTGAAGCGGAAAGGCCAGCACGTGGGGGAAGGTTGGCGGCAGCCTGTCCTTCAACGGGAACCCGCAGACCTTGGCGTATTCGGCTACCTGGTCCTGTTGCGGAACCACTCCCTTCAGTTCGAAGCCGAGCCCGGAAGGAATCTCCCCGCCGCCGCCAGGCAGGAAGGGCAGGGAGGAGGCGCCGGGGATCAGCGGCATCGCCGCCTTCAGATAGAGCGGCAGAATCGACGGGGAGGATTCGAGCCTGGTCATCAGGCTCCCAGCAGGTTCTGGCCGCAGACCCTAACCACGTTTCCGTTGACCCCGGTTGAGGCGGGGCTGGCGAACCAGGCGATCGTCTCCGCCACGTCAACCGGCTTGCCACCTTGCGAGAGGCTGTTCAGGCGGCGGCCGACCTCACGGGTGCCGAATGGCATCGCCGCGGTCATCTGCGTCTCGATGAATCCGGGGGCGACCGCGTTGATCGTGGCCTGTCGCCGCGCCAGTTCTGGTGCCATCGATTCGACCATGCCGATCACACCGGCCTTGGAAGCGGCGTAATTGGTCTGGCCTGAATTGCCGGCGATGCCGGACATCGATGAAACGCAGACGATCCGGCCGTTGGCGTTCAGCAGGTCGGCGGAAAGGATCGCGTCATTGATCCGTTCCTCGCTGGAGAGGTTGATTTCCATCAGTTTGCTCCAGCGCTCTTCCGGCATCTTGGCGATCGTGCGGTCCAGGGTGACGCCGGCGTTGTGGACGATCAGGTCGACTCCTTCGCCGAGTTCGCGGGCGATCGCGTCAGGCGCATCGGGGGTCGTGATGTCCAGGGTCAGGGAACGCCCGCCGAGGCGCGAAGTCACCTGGTCCAGCTCGGCCGCGGCGGGCGGAATGTCGAGTCCGATGACGGTCGCCCCGTCCCGCGCGAGGACGGTGGCGATCGCCTCTCCGATTCCCCGTGAAGCCCCGGTGACCAGCGCAGTCCTTCCGGCCAGGGGCCGTTCCCAGTCGAGTTCCGGCTTCGGGGCGACCGGCTTGCCGACCCGGATCACCTGCCCGGAAACGAAAGCCGAACGGGGGGAAAGCAGGAAGCGCAGGGTGGACCCGATTTCGTCCCCGGCGCCGGGCTCGACCTGCACCAACTGGGCGGTGGAACCACGGCCACCGATCTCCTTGCCGAGCGAGCGGACAAACCCTTCAAGTGCACGCTGGGCGGTGTGGGCACGGACGCCGCCGGTCGCGGCGGGTGGTGAGCCGAGCACGATCGCCCGGCCACTCGGTGCGAGCCGTGGCACGGCGGGGTAGAAGAAGCGCTGCAGTTCGACCAGCTCGGTCGAGTCGCTGATTCCGGTGGCATCGAAGATGAGTGCCTTCGCCGGACCTTCGGTTCCCGCCCGTTCGGCGCCAATCGAGTCGAGGGTGGCGCTGATCGCGGGGCGCAGGCTGCTCTCCGGAGCGGACCCGGTCAGTACCGGCCCGTCGATGACCGGTCGGCCCGGCTGGTAGCGGTCAAGCTCGACCGGCCGCGGCAAACCCAGTGAGTTGGCCAGGCCCGAAACGACCGGTGCGTTGACGATCTGTGTGTAGGTGTCGCTCACTTCTTGCCTCCAGGCGCTTCGAGAATTGCCACGACACCCTGCCCGCCGGCGGCGCAGATGCTGATCACGCCACGGCCGGTGCCGTCTTCATGCAGTTGCTTGGCCAGCGATCCGACGATCCGGCCGCCGGTCGCAGCGAAAGGGTGGGCGGCAGCCAGCGAGCCGCCGTTCACGTTCAGCTTCGACCGGTCGATCGGCCCCATCGCCTCGCTGCGACCGAGTTTCTGGCGACAGTAGTCGGGGTCTTCCCAGGCCTTGAGGGTGCAGAGCACCTGGGCGGCGAAGGCTTCGTGGATCTCGTAGTAGTCGAAATCCTGAAGCGAGAGGTTGGCCCGGGCCAGCATCTCCGACATCGCGTAGGCCGGGGCCATCAAGAGGCCCTCCCGCTTGTGGAGGTAATCGACCGCGGCGGTCTGGGCTTCCTCGACGAAGGCGAGGATTGGCAGGCCGCGCTCTTTGGCCCAGTCCTCTGAAGCCAGCAGCACGGCCGAGGCACCGTCCGAGAGCGGGGTCGAGTTGGCCGCGGTCATCGTGCCCTCCGGCCCGCCGAAGACCGGCTTCAGCCCGGCCAGCTTCACGAGCGAGGAGTCGGGCCGCAGGTTCTGGTCCTGTCGCAGGCCGAGGTAGGGAGTGATCAGGTCCTCGAAGAAGCCGCGTTCATAGGCGGCCGCGAGGTTGTGGTGGCTGGCCACGGTCAGCGCGTCCTGTTCGCTTCGGCTGATTTCCCAGTCGGCCGCCATGATCGCGCAGTGCTCGCCCATCGAAAGGCCGGTGCGCGGTTCCTCGTTGCGGGGAATCGCGGGGACCAGGTGCTGGGGCCGGACATTGGTCAGGGCCTTGATCCGGCCCAGGGTCGTCGTCTGCCGGTTGGCTTCCAGCAGGGTCTCGCGAAGCTCCTCGTTGAGGGCTATCGGGGCGTCGGATGTGGTGTCGGCCCCGCAGGCGATTCCGGCGTCGATCTGCCCGAGCGCGATCTTGTTGGCGACCAGGACGGTCGTTTCAAGGCCGGTGCCGCAGGCCTGCTGAACGTCATAGGCGGGGGTCTCGGCCGCCAGCCGGGTGCCGAGCACGCTCTCGCGGGTCAGGTCGCGGTCACGCGAATGCTTCAGAACGGCGCCGCCGGCCACTTCACCGAGGGTCTCGCCCTCGAGGCCGAAGCGGTCGATCAGGCCGTCGAGGGCGGAAGTCAGCATGTCCTGGTTGGAGGCATGCGAGTAGGCCCCGTTGGATCTCGCGAACGGGATCCGGTTGGCGCCTACGACAGCGACCTTGCGGGTCTTCTTGTTCATGCGGGCGGGTCTCCTTCGGTTACTGCCTTTGGCGTGTTGGGTGCGCTCCGGGCAAGCAGGCCCGGCTCGACCGTGGAAATGAGAAGTTCGGCCGCTTCGGATGCGGTCATCGAGCCGCCGGCAAGCCACCAGCGGCCCATCGCTTCAGCCGCTCCGATCACCGCGGTGGCGACGGCTTCGACTTCGGTTCTGACGCTTTCGCTTTGCCGGGCCTTCGCAGGCATCCGGCTCAGGGTCGAGGCGGCCACGAAGTCGAGCAGCTGGCTCCGGTAGTAGGACACGCGCTCGATCACTTCGCCGCCGTGGGGGAGCGTCTCGTCGAACAGGACTGCCCAGGCGGCGCGGTCGGTGTCAATAAACGAGAAGAAGGCGCGGACCCCGCGCTCGAAGGCCTGCGACGGGTCGGCGGCATCGGCGACGGCCAGGGAAATCGCCTCGACCAGGGCATCGCCGGACCGTTCCATGCAGGCGATGTAGAGGCTTTCCTTGTTGCCGAAGTAGTTGTAGATCAGCGGCTTGGTCACACCGACCGCCGCGGCGATTTCGTCCATCGTCACGGCGGCGTAACCGCGTTCGGCGAACAGCGAGTGAGCTGTATCCAGCGTCTGTTCCATGCGGTCCTCGCGGGAGAGCCTGGTGCGGGAGGGGGAAGCCATCGCAAACCAAGTTACCCGGATATAAATTTATATATCGGTAACGTGACCGATCGCACACAGGCGACGGCTGTTCACGTCTCGTGAATTGGAGTGAAAAGTCGCTGGAAATAGAGCGTTATCGAGCCGCCGACGATCAGCAGCACGAGGTTGATGCCGAGTACGAGCAGGGCACCGAGGGCCTCGCTTGCCTCGCCCAGGGCCATCGCCACCCCGAAGTAGGCCGAGGCGGGAACGGTGGTCACCGAAATGGCGACTCCGACCGCGCTGGCGCCGCGGGTTTCGAAGGAGAGCATGGCCGCGACTCCGGCCCCGAGGGCGATCAGCCCGGTTGAGTAGTCGGCGGCGGCCAGCCCTTCCAGCTCGATCTCGCGCACGTCGAAATCGCTGGCCAGGATGCCGACAAGCTGGAGAGCGAGGGCAACGATGAAGGAGACCAGCATCACGCAGCCCATGCCGAGGATCAGAGTGAGGAAGGAACTCCAGGCCAGGTTCAGCCGCCGGCCGATGATCCCGACGCAGGTCGAGCAGATCGGCATCAGATCGGGACTGACCGCCATCGCGCCGACGATCAGGATCGTGCTGGACTGGATCACGCCGAGCCCGGCGATCCAGCCGGCCACCGCCATGAGCAGGAAGTATCGGGCCACCGGTCGGGCGTTGGCCCTCGCTTCACCGAGAATCTCGACCCAGGAGTAGCCGCCGCTGGCCGAGAGTCCGCCAGAGCGGAGGCCCTGGGTGAGGATGTCCTCCCGGACCAGCACGAAATCGTCGTGGTGCAGGTCAAGGGTGTGCAGGGCACTCAGAACGTCGTCGGCGGCTGCCGGTTCAACATCGGCCGAGATCATGAACTGACCGCCGTGGAGTTCGGGTTCGGAGGTGATGCGCCTCACCCCGTCGAGGCAGGTGAGCCTCTCGACTAGTTGGTCGCGCTCGCTCTGGAGCACGTCCACCCGCAGCCTCAGCATGGCAACCCATCTTCCACTTCCGGCAAAGTACCCATGCAGCAGGACGGATATGAAGCGCATTCTCAGACAACGAGTGATCGACCCGCTGACCGACTTCCTCGACGACGAGGTACTCGGTGGCGTCATCCTGCTGGGCGCGGCGATCATCGCCGTGGTCTGGGCCAATTCGGGCTGGAGCGACGGGTACTTCGAGTTCTGGTCCAGTTACATCAAGGTCGACATCGGCCCGGTTGACATCAGCCTGGATCTTCAGCACTGGATCAACGACCTGCTGATGGCGGTCTTCTTCTTCATCGTCGGAATCGAGATAAAGCGGGAGCTCGTTTCCGGCGAGCTCCAGAACCGCAGTGACGCGGTCGTGCCGGTACTGGCGGCGCTCGGCGGGGTGGCAATGCCGGCGATCATCTTCACCCTGATCGCCGGCGGCGGCCCGGCGGCGGACGGCTGGGCGATCCCGGCGGCGACCGACATCGCCTTCGCGGTCGGGATCCTCGCCTTGCTCGGAAACCGGGTTTCGAACGGGGTCCGGGTTTTCCTGCTGACCATTGCGATCGTCGATGACATCGTCGCGATCCTGATCATCGCCCTCTTTTACGGAGACGGGCTTTCGCTCGGCTGGGCGGCGATTGCCGGGGCCGGGGTCCTGGTCGTGATCGGATTCCAGAAGTTCGGCGTCTGGCGAATCTGGCCCTACGTGCCGTTGGCCGCCCTGATCTGGATCGGCACCTATGAGTCGGGAATCCACGCGACGATCGCCGGCGTCGTGCTGGGGCTGCTGGTGCCGGTCAGGCCTTTCCGCGGCAGGGACATCAACACAAAGCTCGAGCATGCCCTTCACCCGGTCAGCGCCTTCGTGGTGGTGCCGCTCTTCGCCCTCGCCAATGCGGGCATCGACCTGAGGGGCGGGGTTCTGGGTGATGCGCTCGGCAGCGAGCTGACCTGGGCGGTGATCGCCGGCCTGGTGGTCGGCAAGATCCTCGGGATCTCGGTCACGACCCTGGCTGCCTTGCGTTTCGGTTCCGGCACCCTGCCGGAAGGCATGCGGAGAGCACAGGTCTGGGGCGTGGGCGCGCTCGGTGGCATCGGCTTCACCGTTTCGCTGTTCATCACCGATCTGGCCTTTACGGATCCACTCCTGCTCGACGCGGCCAAGGTCGGCATCTTCCTCGGCTCGATCCTCAGCGGCCTCCTGGGCACGATTCTTCTTCTGCGCCGGCGCGGGGCCGGGCCCCCGGCCGAAACGGACTGACTCAGCCGGGCGGGTCGACCGGATTGGCCCGCTTCACGATCAGCGGATCTTCCGGGGTGAAGGGGATCTTCGGCAGCATGGTCTCGGGGATCCCCAGCGTCGCGGCCAGCACCTCCCGCGAAATGGCCGAAGCCGAAGCCCGGTAGCCGATGTCCTTCGGGGTGTGCCGGTCAAAGAAAACGAGGAAGTGGAAGTCGTCCTGACCGGTGTCCTCGATGTGGTGAGGGTAGGCGGGAGGGATGAAGTAGACATCGCCGGGCCCGAGCCCGTAGGTATCGGTCGAACCGTCCGGATCCATCACCGTCATCCTGGCCTCGCCCTTGACCACGTACCCCAGCTCGGCGGTGACCGGATGCCAATGCGGTTCCCTCATTCCGTCCGGGGTGACCCGCAGCGAGTACATCGAGAGGTCCTCCATGATCGGCCAGAACTGCTTGCGGGCCAGCTTCGCCGAGCCGGCCGGGGAGTCGATCGGGGCAGCCTGCCCTTCGATCGCGAACTTGTGTGGATCGTCGAATGAGGAATGCTCCGGAACCGACGGCCGGCCCTCGCGGCTGACGATGTAAACCGGCTCGGTATTGCGGGAAATCACGGCGAAATCCGCGGCAGGCAGGTCGTAGGTGTTGCCGAGTACGGCGTCACTCATCGCTCCGAAGGCGGCGTGCATCGAAAAGTCTTCGGGTCGCTCGTGACTGAACGCCAGGATCAACTCGGCCTCGCCGGAACCCAGGTTCTCGATGTGGTGCAGGCTGCCGCTGGCCACGTAGAACATCTCCCCGGCCGAAATCGTGAACGAGGAGAAGCCGTCGGCGTCGTCGAGGACCGAGACCAGCAGGTCTCCCTTGACGCAGTAGGTCAATTCGCTGGCGTTGGCGTGCCAGTGCGGTTCCCGGATCGAACCCGGGGCGAGGAGCAGCCGCTTGATCGAGATCCCGCGTAAAACCGGCAGCTCGGCCGAAGTCAGAACCCGGAGCGAGCCCGGGTCGCCCTCGAACAGGGCCGTGGCTTCGGTCAGGGAAGCAACATGCTGACTCTCGCTCATGTCCGGCGACCCTAGCAGCGGGGATCGGGGGTAGGATCGAAGGATGTTTCGGGGAGAGGGGGGTCTTCGCAGAGCTGCCGCTGGCGCGATCGTCACTGCCGCCGCCCTGGGCCTGCTCGCCCCGGCGGCGTCCGCCGGCACGGTCCGGAAACCGGCCGGGACGCCGCGCGAGTTGCGGGCCAATGCCGGTGGCGGGGTCGCCGCGAACGTCAACATGACCAACTCCCGGAAGGTGATCTCGACCGGGATCGACTCGGGCAACGTGGCGGACCTTGCCCCGGCCTGGACCTTCCCGCTCACTTCCGGCGGCATCTTCGGCGCCATGTCTTCGAACCCGATCGTCAGCGACGGGGTCCTCTACTTCTCGGACGCGGCATCGAACGTCTATGCGCTGGACGCCTTCACCGGGATCCAGAAATGGAAACGCACCTTCAACGTGGCCGGACTGGGCCAGAACGGTGTGACCCTCGCGAACGGACGCCTGCTGGCCGGTGTCGATTCCGATGTGCTGAGCCTTGACGCGACGACCGGCAAAACCATTTGGCGCACCACCCTGAACGCGAGTGACAGCGCCGCCGTGGACATGGCCCCGCTCGCCTGGAAGGACCTGATCATCGTCTCGACGATCCCGTTCAAGATCGGGACCGGGATCTACAAAGGCGGGCAGAAGGGCGTCGTCTTCGGGCTCAACGCGAAAACTGGTCGCAAGGTCTGGTCTTTCGACACGACGACCGACAATCTCTGGGGCAACCCCGCGGTCAACAGCGGGGGAGGGCTCTGGAGCACCCCCAGCATCGATGACCACGGAACGATGTACATGAGCGTCGCCAATCCGGGGCCGCTGCCGGGGACGGTCGATTTCCCCAACGGTTCGAGCCGGCCCGGCAGGAATCTCTACACGAACAGCCTGGTCGCGCTGAACGCGGCGACCGGCAAACTCAAATGGTTCTTCCAGGCCGTTCCGCATGACTTCCGGGACTACGACCTGCAACTGCCTCCGATTCTCGCCACCTTCAGGGTGAACGGCCGGAAACGGGATGTGGTCATCACCGGCGGCAAGATGGGAACCGTCTACGTGGTTGACCGCCGGAACGGAAAGCTGATCTGGAAGCGAAACGTCGGCAGGCACAACCAGTGGGGCGACCCGGCCAGGGACCTTCCGACCGCGGCGGAGGATCTGCCGGTCACCATGTATCCGGGGGTCGCCGGCGGCGTCGAAACCCCGATGTCGGTTTCCGGCAATTCCATCTTCGTGCCGGTGTCCGACCTCTGCGCGACGGTCGTCTCGGTGACGACCATCGTCTCCTGTCCCTACCAGACCGGGACCGGAGCGATCCTGGCCCTCGGTGGCGGCACCGGAAGGACGCTCTGGAAGACCCCGATCCCGACCCTGCCGGACGGAGCGACGACGGTGGTGGGTGATGTCGTCATGGCCCCGGGAGTGGACGGGACCCTTTACTCGCTGCGGGCCAGTGACGGTGAAATCCTCGCCTCTCCGAAGGCGATCACCGGCGTCAACGCACCGCCGGCAGTTTCCGGCCGAACCGTCTACATCGGTGCCGGAGCGGGCCCCGGCCCGGCGGTCCAGGCCTGGCGACTGCCCTGAGCGGGGCGATCGGCCGGCCGGGCACTTCGACCCCGGGACTTCAATTTTTGGCGGCCAGGGCAACCGTGGCGGCGAGGACCATGGCGGGATCGTCCAGCCGGTCGCCGTAGATTTCCCTCAGCTGCCCCATCCGGTAGCGAACCGTCTGCGGATGAACGTGAAGGGCGGCGGCGATACCGTCGCGGCGACCCTGGTGGAGCAGCCAGGCTTCAAGCGTGGTCCGGAGCTTCTCTGCGGTCGAGGGACGAAGTTCCTCAAGGGGGGAGAGGACTTCCCTTCTGAGGTCCTCAAGGGCTTCGGGGTCGGCCCCGACCACCAGTTCGACCAGGAAGTCGTCGGTGTCGGCCGGGTCATCCCGGTGCCCGCCGCGGTTCAGGTTGAGCACCTTGACCGCCCGGGCGTAGGACTGACCGGCCCGCCGCCACTCACGGGACGGTCCGATCACCGCACCCCGGCCGGCCAGCTGATCCTTGATCCGCTCGCGCTCGCTGGTCCGGACCGTCGGAACGATCAGCAGCATGAGGTCCTCGTCCTCGAGGCCGGGCAGGTTGCCGGGAACGATCAGGCTGCGCGAATCGACCAGGTTCCGGATCCCCTGGGCCCTGGCGTTGGCGAGGATCACGGCGGACACCGCTTCCGGGGCATCCCAGCCGACCCTTTCCGCCTCGGCCTGAAGGGTCTCGGCCGGTCCGCCAGCCAGGATCCTGCGGGCAAGCTCCTCGAAGCGCCGGCTCCGGGACCGCTGGCTGGCTTCCAGCTCGTGGGAGTAGCCGGCCACGCTGGAAGCAGAAAGCTGGTCGATGTAGGCGAAGATCATCTCGGCGAATCGGGCGAAGAACTCGATCGGGATTTCAGCCCCGATCGCCACCTTTGACCATTCCCGCCAGGCCGCCCTGGCCCCGATCCGGTACGCGGAGAGGAGCACGTCGGTAGTTCGGCCGCTCCGGAACTCGCCTCGACCAAGGGCAAAGGCGGCGTCAAGGGCAGGCTGGAACGGAACCACGGAATCGGCTGATTCGGATTCCGAGGCGATGACCAGAAAGCCCCTCAGCGCAAGTTCAACCTGATGGTCGAGGGTGTCGCCTTCGGGTCCTCGCAGGTCACTGTATTCGGGAACTTCAGCGATGACCGCGCCAGCCGAGGCGGCTGCGACATCCGGCAGGACGTCCCGCAGGGTAGCGATCACCGATTCGGGTGCGAAGGAGGATCGAGGGCTCATTGACGGCAATCATAGCTGCATGGATTGTTCGCAAACAATAAAATGCGAGCCTCCGATTCAACCGGCAGGAGCAAGATACTTCTCCTCGGATAGTCCACTCTTGGGTCATGCCTTCTCTGCTTTCGCCCGCCAGCCCCGTCGGAAGGCTCCGTTCCGGGGTCAGCGCCCTGGCGGAGCGAGTGGCGACGCCGCTCCTGCCGTCCGATTACGTCGACCTGGTTTCGCCGCTCGCGTCAGGTTCCGATCTGCGCGGTCGGATCGTCTCGATCTTGCCGGAGACGGACGACGCAGCCACGCTCGTGATCCGGCCCGGACGCAGCTGGGCCGGGCACCGACCTGGCCAGTACGTGCGGGTCGGGGTGGACATAGACGGAGTCCGGCACTGGCGGGCCTATTCCCTGACTTCGCCGCCGGACCGGCCCGACGGCAACATCTCGATCACGGTCAAGGCGATCGAGCAGGGCCTGGTCAGCAACTACCTCGTGCATCGGGTTGAGGCCGGAACCGTAATTCAGCTCGATCAGGCGACCGGCGAGTTCACCTTCGACGGGAGCACCGGGCGCAGCGCTCTCTTCATCACCGCGGGCAGCGGCATTACCCCGGTGATCGGGATGCTCCGCAGCCACACCGAAATGCCCGACGGATCGGTGCTCATCCATTCCGCTCCGGGCGACCGGGAGGTGATCTTCAGGCACGAACTGAGACGGCTCTCCTCAACCGGCCGGATCGAGCTGACGGAACTTCACACGGACCGGGTCGGCATGCTTGACCCGGTCAATCTGGAAGCGATGGTGCCGGACCTCGCCGAGCGGGAGATCTGGACTTGCGGACCGACCGGGATGCTCGATTCGATCGAGAGTCACCTTGAATCGCTGGGGCTGGCCGGCCGTCTTCACACCGAGCGTTTCCGCCCCGCGGTGATCGCCACGGGGGAGGGCGGCACCATCAACTTCACCGAGACAGACCTGAGCGTCGAAGGGGACGGCGGAACGCCGATTCTCGAAGTCGGCGAGCAGGCCGGGGTGCTGATGCCCTCCGGCTGCCGGATGGGCATCTGCTTCGGCTGCGTTTCCCGGCTGCGCGAGGGCGCGGTCCGGGACCTCCGGACCGGCGAAGTCACCACCGCCTCGGCCGGAGACGACATCCGCATCCAGACCTGCGTGTCAGCGGCTGCCGGCACCTGCGAAATCGAACTCTGAGGAAACAATGACCGCAATCCAGAAGGATCCCGAAAACCCGATCGGCCATCTCTCACGGGAGGACATCGAGCAGATCGGCCGCGAACTTGACGCCATCCGCCAGGAGGTGCTCGACACCCGTGGCGAAGATGACGCCGCCTACATCCGCGGGATGATCGACACGCAGCGCAAACTCGAACTGGGTAGCCGGGGGTTCTGCTCTTCTCGCTCTTTCCGCCGGCCTGGCTGATCGGCACCGCCGGCCTTTCGGTGGCCAAGATCCTCGAGAACATGGAGATCGGCCACAACGTGATGCATGGCCAGTGGGACTGGATGCGGGACCCGAAGATCCACTCGACCTCCTGGGAGTGGGACAACGCGTCTCCGGCCGATCTCTGGAAGCACTCCCACAACGAGATCCATCACACCTACACGAACGTGATCGGCAAGGACCACGACCTCGGTTACGGGATCATGCGGGTCGACGAGGACCAGCGCTGGGTGCCGTTCTACCTCGGCCAGCCGGCCTGGAACCTGATCAACGCCTTCCTCTTCGAGTACAGCATCGCCGCCTACGACCTCCAGCTCAAGAAGAACTGGAAGGGCCGCCGGGACAATCCGGAATTCCAAGCCAAGGCGAAACAGGTGATCAGGAAGATCCGGGCCCAGATGACCAAGGACTACCTGGTCCATCCGGCCTTGTCGGGGCCCTCTGCGCCGACCACCTTCGCCGCGAACCTGACCGCGAACCTGGTCCGGAACCTCTGGACCCACTCGGTGATCATGTGTGGCCATTTCCCGGAGGGTGTGGCCACCTTCGAGAAGGCGTCGATCGAAGGCGAAACCCGGGCCGACTGGTACGTCCGCCAGATGCTTGGCGCGGCGAACATCAAGGGCTCTCCGGCGATGCATGTAATGACCGGAAACCTCTCCTTCCAGATCGAACATCACCTGTTTCCGGATCTGCCCAGCAACCGCTACCAGGAGATCTCGCCGAAGGTCAGGGAGATCTTCGACCGCTACGACCTGCCCTACGCGGAAGGCAGCCTGCCCCGCCAGGTGGCTTCGGCCTGGAAGAAGGTGATCCGCCTCTCGCTTCCGAACGACTCGGTCGGGAAAGTCAAATCGTTCCTTGGCTTCGGCAGGAAGGAGAAGGGCCCTTCAGACAACGTCGAGGCGCTTCCGTTCTCGGATGACAGGTTCGACACCATGGCCGCCTGATCTGGACAGAAGGGCCAGCTGCCGAGAGGTGCCACCGGGCCGAGGGGACCGGGTTCGCCGGGCTCGCGGGCCGGCAGGCCTGCCCGGCGCAATTGGAGTAACCGGAGCGACCGGGTCCCCGGGCGCTCACGGAGTGACCGGCGATGTCGGCCCGACCGGCCCGACCGGGACCGCAACCGGTTCGATGGTGTTCACGGCGAACGCTCCCTTGAGTCCTGTGACAAGCGTGCCCTCTGGCGGCCCCGACTTCTATGCCCTGATGCCGCTCAGCGGCACCCTGGCTTCGCCGCAGCAAATGCAGGAACCGTTCTCGATGAACGACACGCTCACGGTCATGCAGGTCATTCCCAGGGACGGCGTGGTCTCCTCGATAAACGGTTGGCTCTACACGATGTCGACCCTGAACCTGGTGGGCACGACCATTTCACTTACCGGGGGGCTCTACACCAGCGAAGACGGGTTCGCCGAGCCGATTCAGCAGCCGGCGACCTTGTGCACGGCTTCACCTGCCCTTACGGGAGTAGTGCCGCCCGGTCAGATTTCCACCTTCGCGTGCGACAACATCGGTCTCGATGTCTCTGCCGGCGAAGTCGGTTTCTTTGCGGTCGAGGCAAACGCCACCGGGGTGTCGCTGAACAATTCTCTTTCCCTCCGGGGATCGATGTCGATGGTCGTGGACTGACCCGCGGTCAGCCTCAGCCACGACCCAGCCACCGCTTCGGATTCTCGACCAGCATCGTGTCGAGCTGATCGCCAGTCATTCCGGCTTCCCTGAGCGCCGGGATCACCTGTTCGAAGATGAAGGTCATGCTCCAGTCGGTCGCTGCGCCGGCCGCCTGAAGCTGTTCGAGCACCTCGAGCGGGTACCAGTCGAGGCCGTTGGCGATCGGGATGTCGAAATCCTGGGAGAGAAACATGCGGTCCGCGTAGCCGCGGTTCAGCAGTTCGATCACCGTCGCGTTGCGTTGAGCGGTGGGGAGGAAGAGGTCCAGCCCGTAGCGGTCCATGCCGATGTAAACGCCCTTGTCCAGCAGGCCCTCGATGTAGCCCAGGTCGTCGGTGTCACCGGTGTGGGCAATCTGGATTCGCTCGGCCGGCACTCCTTCCTCCAGAAGGACCTCGACCTGCTTCGGACCGGTCCCGGAAGCGGGGCGGCTGTGGGCCATGATCGGGGCGCCGGTCTGGAGGCTTGCCCGGGCTGCCGCCCGGTGGATCTTCTCGATGTTGGGGGTGAGGCCGGGTTCGTCGGCGGCGCACTTGATGAAAGCGGCCTTGACTCCGGTGTTCTGGATACCTTCCTCGATGTCATGGACAAAGAGTGAGGCGATGTAATCGGCATCGCGGTTGAGCAGGAACTGGGGGAGATGGTCGTAGGTGTAGATCCCGGTGCAGACGATGATCTGGAGACCGGTTTCCTCAGCGAGTTCCCGGCTCGCCTGGATGTCGCGACCGAGCAGCATGGCGGTCGGCTCGACGACCGTTCTCACGCCATGGGCCTTGACCGCCTCGGCTGATTCAACGGCCAGCCCGTGTTCGGCTTCCCGGTCGCGAACATGTGGCCACTGGACGGAAACCGCCTCGTCCGATGAGTAGAAGTGCTCGTGGATGAGCGTCCGGCCGAGCTCGTCGGCTGCGATCTCACCGGTGACGGTCTGAACGGTCTTCATGCCTCTCCTCTTCGCTTTCGGCGGTTGCCTGTGGGTTCTCCCGCCCCGGTCAGGGGCGGTCGCTGGATGGGTCGATCAGCAGCTTGGCGCCGGTGCCGCGCTTGCCGGCTGCGGCGAGATGAACCGGATCGAGAATGTCGGCGAGCCCGATCGTCTCCGCGTATGAGGAGGAAAAGGTGGTCTTGATCTCCGAAACGACCCGATCGCGCATTGCCATCACCGTCTCGCCACCGAGCCGCCCGAGCGCGTCGGTCAGCAGATAGCCGCCGACCGACCAGCGCATGCCGAAGGTGCGCTGGATGATGGTCGGACCGAAGTCGAGCGATCCGTAGGTGTAGACCTGCTTGTGGACGGCCGATCCGTATGGGGTCCAGAATTCAGCCGGCGGCTGGCTGCGTTCCATTGCCGAAAGGATGTCGCTGGCCAGGGTTCCGCCACCGACCGCGTCGAAGGCCAGGGTAGCCCCGGTCGCCGAAATGGCTTCGACCAGCCGTTGGTCAAAGTCGGGCAGGGAGGAGTCGACCACATGTTCGGCGCCCAGCGCCTCGAGGGTGGCCGCCTGCTCGGGCTTGCGCACGATGTTGACCAGTCCGACCTCGTCGTCCTTGCAGATCTTGACCAGCATCTGGCCGAGGTTCGAGGCGGCGGCAGTGTGTACGAGCGCGGTGTGGCCCTCGGCCCGCATCGTCTCGACCATGGAAAGCGCGGTCATCGGGTTCACGAAGAGGGCGGCGCCGTCGGCGGGGGTGGCGTCGTCGGGCAGGGGGATGACCGCGGCCCCGTCGACCAGCCGGTAATCGGACCACATCGCTCCGCCGACGAGGGAGACCGTCCGTCCCACGAGATCGGTCGCCTCGGGCCCGGCGGCAACGACCGTGCCGGCACCTTCGTTGCCGACCGGCAACGGTTTGTCGAGCCGGTCGCGCATGATCGGCAGGGCCTGTTCCGGCACCTTGCCGTTCAGGCCGCCGCCTTCGGCCGGGCCGAGCGTCGAGGCATCGGCCGGACCGATCAGAACACCCAGGTCGGAAGGGTTCACCGGCGTCGCCTCGACCGAGACCAACACCTGGGACCCGGTCGGCTCTTCGATCTCCTCCTCGATCAACCGGAGCTCGAGGGCTCCGTCAGAAGTGACTGTCGACCGCAAACTCCGTCCGTTGATGGGCATGGACGCCATTGTGACCAATTTG
>JAIBCJ010000002.1 GCA_019694145.1 Solirubrobacterales bacterium
ATTCGGGAGGGGTGAGCCGGCGGCGAGGAAGAACCAGGCGATGAAGGCGATGAAGGCGATCACGACCGAGCCGATGATCACTACTTCGATCAACGACGGAGGGTCGCCGCTCTTCTCGCTGTCCCTGAGGCTCTTCATCCAGCCCATCCGGATCGGCCCGACATCACGGGCGCCGGTCAGCCGGATGTAGATCTCGTTCAGCCGGCCGAGGATCCAGGCGACCAGCAGGATCGAGGCGATCGCCCCGAAAAGCACGATCAGGTACGGCCCGAGGCTGGGGAACTGGCTGTCCGCGAACTGTGATCCGACCCACAGCCAGACCAGCGGAATCACCGACCAGAGCGAAAGCGCCGCAAGCAGCATCACCCCGGCGACCGCGCCTGCCGCGACCGTCCTCGAAGCCCTGTGTTTGCCCTCGGGAATCATCAGTTGCTCTTGTTCATAGAATCACAACATGTCCGGTCACTCGAAATGGTCTTCGATCAAGCACAAGAAAGGGGCAGCTGACGCAAAGCGCGGTCAGCTCTTCACCAAACTCGCCCGGGCGATAACCATCGCCGCCCGCGAGGGTGGTGGCGATCCCGACGGCAACCCGGCTCTCGCCACCGCAATCCAGAAGGCCCGGGCGCAATCCATGCCCAAGGCCAACATCGAGAAGGCGATCGACCGGGGCACCGGTGAAGGCGACGACGCGGTCGTCGTCGAGCGGATCCAGTTCGAGGGCTACGGACCCGGCGGTGCCGCGATCCTCGTTGATGCCCTGACCGACAACCGCAACCGGACCAGCGCCGAAGTCAGGCATGCCTTCACCAAACACAACGGCAGCCTCGGCGAGCCCGGTTCGGTCGCCTGGATGTTCGAAACCTTCGGTGTGGTCGTGGTTGACGGTGAAGCCAACAGCGAAGACGACCTGATGGGGGCGATCGACGCCGGAGCCAGCGACGTGGTCGAGGAAGAAGGCAAGCTGCGCGTCCTCGCCGAACCGACCAACCTGACCGCGGTCAGGCAGGCAATCGAGGCCGACGGCATCGAGATCGAATCGGCCGGGCTCGAAGTCATCCCCAAGAACACGGTCGATATCGAGGAATCCGACGCCGGCACCCTGATCAAGCTGCTCGAAGCGATCGAAGACCAGGACGACGTGAACGAAGTCCACGCCAACTTCGACATCCCGGACGAGGTTCTGGAGAAGATCGCCGCCGATTAGAGTCCTCTTGCAAAGCTGGAATTGATCGAATGATCGCTCTATCTTCGGCCCATGGAAAGCGAAGGCGGTCGCTGGAGTCGGGCCTCATGGGCGAAAAGAATCGGCTGGATCTTCGGGGGGCTTGTCGCTCTCTTCCTGGTCATCCAGCTGGTCCCCTACGGCAGGGACCACACCAATCCTCCGGTCACCCGGTCACCGAAGTTCGTCGGTGCCCAGACCGAGCAGATCTTCAATGACTCCTGTGGCGACTGCCACAGCAACCTGACCAAGTGGCCCTGGTATTCCAACGTGGCGCCCGTCTCCTGGCTGGTGCAGAGCGACGTTGACGAGGGTCGTTCGATCATGAACTTCTCCGAGTGGGACAAGCCGCAGCCGGCGATCGACGAACTGGTCGAGCAGATCAATGAAGGTTCGATGCCGCCTTCCAAGTACACGAGGATCCACAGCGGAACGAAGCTCTCCGATTCCGAAAAGCAGACCCTGATCAACGGGCTGATCGCCACCTACCGGGCCAATCCACCCGGCGGCATCAAGGGTGGCTGAAAGAGGCATCCGACGGGCGGTACAGAATCATGAGGGATGAAAGTCGTAATGGGGATAGATCCCGGGACGGCGAACCTCGGCTTCGGCGTGGTCAGGATCGAGGGTGGCCACATGGTCGCCCTGGACGGCGGGGTTATCGAAACCGCTTCCGGTGATCCGCTCGAACGGCGACTTGGCGAGATTCATTCCTCCCTTTCCCGCCTGATCAAGTGGCATCAGCCGGTTGCCCTGGCGATCGAGGATCTCTATTTCGGCAAGAACGTGGGCTCGGCGATGAAGGTGGGGCAGGCCTCCGGCGTTTCGATGCTGGCCGCCGCCCAATGCGACGTGCCCTGTTTCAGCTACACGCCGCAGGCGATCAAGACCGCGGTCTGCGGTTCGGGCAACGCGGCCAAACGGCAGGTGCAGAAGATGGTTGCGACCCTGCTCAACCTCAGCGAAGTTCCCCAGCCGGATCACGCGGCTGATGCCCTGGCGGTAGCGATCTGCCATGGCGGTACGGCTGGCCGGAGGGATGCGACCGAGGCCGCCCTGGCCGGATCCGGGTCGTCCCTGCGGGTGGCGAGTTGATCGCCACGGTCCGCGGAGAGGTCCTGGTCAGGCGCTCCGATTACGTCGTGATCGAGGCGGCCGGGGTGGGATACCGGCTGGCGGTCAGTTCCGAGACGCTGCGCAGCGTGCCGGCGGCCGGCCAGGAGATTTTCCTCCACGCCGAGACGATCAGCCGCGACGACAGCCTGCTGCTCTACGGCTTCTCATCCGAGGAAGAACGGGATCTCTTCAACATGCTGATCGGGGTGAGCGGAATCGGCCCCAAGGTCGCGATCTCCGCCCTTTCGGGAGGCCCGCACCGGGAACTGACCCGGGCGATCATTGCCGGTGACGCAAAACGCTTTCAGGCGGTGCCCGGGATCGGCAAGCGAACCGCCGAGCGGATCATCCTCGAACTCAAGGACAAGGTGACTTCGGTCGCCGAGGAAGCGGGAGAAGCAGTTCTTCCCGCCGCCTCGGACGCCCGCTCGCTCGCTCGCGACGGTCTGATCAATCTCGGTTACGCCCCGCTGGAAGCCGAGCAGCTGCTCGACGGCGTCGGCGATGGCGATGACCCGCAGCAGCTGATCGGCGCGGCCCTCAAACGCGCAGCCGCGTCCGGCCGGGGGGAGTGAGATGAGCGACCTGCCCGATTTCGGTGGCAAGCGGATCGACCTCGGGGTCGAGGCCGACCTGCCCGAAGGTGCCGAGCTGCGGGTCCACGACGCCCGGGCCGATCAGCCCGACCTCGAGCTCGACCAGTCGCTCAGGCCGAAAGGGCTCGGGGATTTCGTCAACCAGAAGCAGGTGACCGACCAGCTGGCCGTGTTCATCGAGGCTGCCCGCCGCCGGGGGGAACCACTCGATCACGTGCTTCTGGCCGGTCCGCCCGGTCTGGGCAAGACCTCGCTGGCCAACATCGTCGCCGCCGAGATGGGCGTGCCGCTGATCCAGACCGCCGGCCCGGCCCTGGAACGCAAGGGTGACGTCGCCGCCTTTCTCACTTCGCTGGAGCCCGGCAGTGTCTTCTTCATCGATGAGATTCACCGGCTTGGGCGGGCCGTGGAAGAGACTCTCTACCCGGCGATGGAAGACGGTGAGCTGCCGGTGGTGCTCGGCCAGGGGGCCGGCGCCCAGACCGTGACCCTGCCGTTGCCGCCGTTTACCCTGATCGGGGCCACTACCCGCAGCGGCCTGCTGACGACTCCGCTGCGGGACCGGTTTGGCGTCTCCCATAGGCTCGAGTACTACACACCGGCCGATCTGGCCAGGATCGTGATTCGTTCGGCCGGGATCCTCGGGGTCGAGATCGACGAGGGGGGAGCGGTGGCGATCGCCGAGCGTTCCCGCGGCACGCCACGGGTCGCCAACCGCCTGCTCAAACGGGTGCGGGACTTCGCCGAGGTCAAGGGCTCCGGTTCGGTCGATGCGGAAATGGCCGACGCTGCGCTCGAGATGCTCGAAGTCGACAAGGCCGGCCTCGACCGGGCCGACCGCGCCCTGCTCGAGTTGATCGCGACGCGGTTTCAGGGCGGGCCGGTCGGCCTTTCGACGATTGCGGTGGCGATCGGTGAGGAGCAGGACACGATCGAAGACGTGCTGGAGCCCTATCTGCTCCAGATGGGCATGCTGAAGCGCACCCCGCGGGGGCGGGTTCTTACGCAGTCAGCTTTCGAGCACCTCGGCCTGCCGGTTCCCTCGGGCCATCAGTCGCTCTTCTAGGTCGCTTCGAAAAATCCCTGGCGCCAACTGGGGATCGACGGTTCCCATCCGGTCTGCGCCTTGAACTTCGCGTTCGATGCGCCCCGGCCCTCGGTGGCCTGCAACGCGATCGGTTTGCCGGCGATCAGCGCGGCCAGCCAGAACGGAACCTTGCGTGGTGGTTTGGCCCCGACCGACTCTGCGAAAACGGGAATCCAGTCCCTGGTCGCGGCCGGTTCATCATCGGTCACGTTGTAGATCCCCTCGCCTTTTTCCAGGGCAGCGACCGCGGCTGAAGCCGCATCTTCGACGTGGAGGAAAGAGGTCATGCCGTGGCCGCCACCGACGATCGGCAGCCGCCGCTTGCGGACTTCACCGGACAGGTAGCCGTCACGGGCGTACCAGGTGCCCGGGCCGTAGAGCAGCCCGTAACGGAGCACGACCGCCTCGAACCGGTCGTCTTCGAGCGACTTTCGCTCGTGGCCAAGCACGGCGTCGTGGACCCCGCTGCGATCAACCGGTTCCTCCTCGGCCTTGATCATCGGTCCGCTCAGCTCGTAGAGGAAGGAGATGCTCTGGGTGACCACGCGGGGGGCGCCGGCGGCGGCCGTCGCTTCGATCAGGTTGTCTCCGCCTTCCGACCTGATCCGGTTGTTGGCGTCATAGAACCCCTTCTTCTTCGGCTCAAACTTCCCGGGCAGGCTGGTCAGCTGGTTGACCACGACTTCGGGTTCGGCCTTGACGACGGCCTCGATCAGCTGCGCCCGATCGAAGACGTCGCAGGCAACCGCGATGCCGCCAGCCTCGCGGATCCGCGCCGCGCCCTGGCCGCCGCGGGTCGACCCGACCACCTCGTGGCCTGCCGCCGCGAGCTGACGGACCAGGGGCAGGCCGATCGCGCCACTGGCTCCGGCGATGAAGATCTTCATGGACGCAGCCTATGTCACCAATTCAATACCCTTCCCGCGATGCCCTTCTTCATCTGTCCCAGTTGCGGGAACCGCGAGAACAGCGGCGACCGGACCGCCGGTTTCAGCCCGCGACCGAAGGGCTGCTCGAAGTGCGGGTTCGGGTTCGTCTTCGAACTGCTCGACGATTACTACCCGGCCCCGAACGCGGCGTTCTTCGTCTGCGACCAGGAAGGGCGGGTCATCGACGCGGGCCGGGGGAGTTTCCAGCTGACCGGCCTGACCGACGAGGACGTGATCGGCCGCCCGGTTCGCGAAGTGCTGGGGCTCGAATGGATCGACCCCGGTGACGGCGGACCGGAAGCCGACACAAACGGTGACGGTGAGACCGACCCGATCGAGACTTCCCTGGAATGGGGTGTCCGTTCGCTCGGAAAGCGCGTCGAAGTGCGCTCCGAGAAGGATTCCGCCGCCCAGGCCATTGCTGACGTCTTCCCGGCGTATGACGATGACGGGGGTCTGATGATCGTCTTGACGCCAGAAGGGTAAGCTTCCGCTCGAATGGGAGGCAGGCGCCGCAACATATTCGTGCTGCTGTTCGTGCTCGGTCTGGTGATCGTGTCGGGCATCGTGTGCCTGAAGAAGCCGACCCAGCTCGGGCTCGACCTTCAGGGCGGCATCGAGCTGACCCTTCAGGGTCGGCCGACCCCGCAGGTCAAGGAAGTCACTTCCGAGGCGATGGACCGCTCGGTGGACATCATCCGTTCCGGTTGCGACAAGCTCGGCGTTTCCGAAATCGAGGTTTCGCGACTGGGCGCCGACCAGATCTCGGTCGGCATTCCGGGCGCGACCAACGTCGGTACCGCGACCGAATGCGCAACCAAACCCGCCCGGCTTTACTTCTATGACTGGGAGAACAACCTGGTCGGACCGGCCCGTGACCTCAGCCTGGTCGGGACGGGAGCCGACACCGCAGAAGTCTCGAAGCAGGTCCGCAAGGCCTGGGTCGACGCCGGCCGCCCGCCGACCGAAGGCTTCAACCGCACCTGGATCGGCCTCGGTGCCGAACCGACGATGTGGGACGCCGTCAACCTCGCCGCCAAGCAGCCACGCGACGACAAGTGCGAGGACTGCACCTCCGGTGACAAGTACTACCTCTTCGACGAGAAGACCCATGAACTGATCTCGGGACCGGTCACGGCGAAGGAAGACCTCTACTACAACGATCAGGGCCGGCCGATCCCTCACAAGGGCATCGTCAAGAAGGTTCCCCAGGGCACGATCATCGTCGACGAGCTGCCGACCGATTCCGACGGCAAGACGATCGACGACGAGTCGCAGGCCGGCTACTTCGTCCTCAAGGACAATGCGGCCCTTTCCGGATCCGAGATCAAGGATCCCCAGCAGAACCTCGACCAGTTCAACCAGCCGAATGTGACCTTCGACTTCACCGGCGACGGCAAGGACTCCTTCCAGGAGATCACCCGCCGGATCGCCCAGGAAGGGCAGGCCCGCGCGATCGGAGGGGTCACCTCGGCCGACCAGGCTTCGGCCCTTTCCGGTCACTTCGCGATCATCCTCGACGGCCAGGTCGTCTCGAGGCCGATCATCAACTTCGTCGAGAACCCGGACGGCATCGACGGCCGCCAGGGGGCCCAGATCTCCGGCGGGTTCACGGTCGACCAGGCGCAGAACCTGGCCGAGCTCCTGCAGCGTGGTGCCCTGCCGATTGACCTCAAGCTGACTTCGCAGAGCCAGGTGTCGGCGACCCTCGGGCAGGAAGCTCTCGATCAGGGCGTGCTGGCGCTGCTGGTCGGGCTCTTCTGCGTGATCATCTTCCTGATCGTCTTCTACCGCTTCCTCGGCGGTGTCGCCTCGCTGGCGCTGCTGGTCTACGCGGTCCTCTTCCTCGCCCTGATCAAGGTGATCCCGATCACCATGACCCTGCCGGGCATAGCCGGTCTGGTCTTAACCATCGGGGTCGCAGCCGACTCCAACATCGTCATCTTCGAACGCGTCAAGGAAGAGTTGCGTGCAGGAAGATCCGTGCAATCGGCGATTACGCTCGGTTACCGGCGCGGGATCAGCACGATCATCGACGCCAACGTCGTCACCCTGCTGACCGCCTTCATCCTCTTCGTCCTCGCGACCTCGGGCATCAAGGGCTTCGCCTTCACGCTCGGTGTCGGCACCATCGTTTCGCTCCTGACCGCGGTCGTCTTCACCCAGGCGCTGCTCGGTTCGATGTCGAACACGAAGCTGATGCGCTCCGACAAGGCATTCGCCGGCATGGAGGGCAAGGAGAGATGGCATTTCGACTTCATGGGCAGCGCGCCGAAGTTCTTTGCGATCTCCGGCGTGATCCTGCTGATCGGTGCCGGCGCGCTGACCACCAAGGGCCTCAACTTCGGCATCGACTTCGAGTCCGGCACCCGGATCGAGGTGGCCCTGAACGATTCGGCCTCAACCGAGGATGTCCGCAGCGTGCTCAGCCCGCTCGGGCTCGGCAGCGCCGACATCCAGACCATCACCGACAACCCGACCCTCGGTGACAACGCCTTCCAGATCGAGAGCGAGACCCTCGACCCGTCCGAGGTCTCGAAGGTCGACGACGCGCTGAACAAGGAGTTCGGCGTAAGTGCCGACGGCTTCAACAGCACCTCGGTCGGTCCGACGTTCGGCGCCTCGGTCGCCCGCAGCGCGGCCCTTGCGATCTTCTTCTCGATGATCCTGATCATGGGATACGTGGCGATCCGCTTCGGCGGCAAGTACACGGTCCCGGTCCTGATCGCGATCGCCCACGACTTCCTGATCGCACTCGGAATCTATGCATTGCTCGGGTTCGAGGTCTCGAGTGCCACCGTGGCGGCATTCCTGACGATTCTGGGCTACTCGCAATACGACACGATCATCGTTTTCGACCGAATCCGGGAGAACGAACCGAAGATGCCGCGGGCGACCTACTCGCAGATCGTCAACAAGTCGATGAGCGAGGTCATGACCCGTTCGCTGGTCACCAGCTTCTCGACCGTGATCGGCGTCATCGCACTGCTGATCTTCGGTGGCGAGGTTTTGCGTTCGTTCGCGATCGCGATCCTGGTCGGTGTTGCTTCCGGCACCTACTCGTCGATCTTCATCGCTTCGCCCGTGCTCGCCCTGTGGAAGGAGCACGAGCCCGCGTTCAAGCGTCGCCGGCGCCAGCAGATCGAGACCCAGGGCTCGGTTCCCGCTTTCGCATCCGACCTCGAGGTCGCCCGCAAGGATTCAGGCAACGGAGCCGAGAGCAAGGCAGGCGAGGAAGGCGCAGTCGAGGAAGCGGCCCCGTCGCAAGGCGGGCCGAACCTCTCGCCCCGTGACCGGCGCCGGCTGGAGCGGCAGAAAGCCAAGGAAAGCGGAGGGGAAGCCTGATGTCAATCGTTATCTGGTTCACCGTCGCGCTCGCGCTCTGGCACTTCACGATCTTTGTGCCCGACCGTTTCTGGCAGGGCATCATCGGCGCCCTGATCGGCTGCGTGCTCGGCGGATTGATCTCCGGTGCGATCGTCGAGCTGATACTCGGCAACGGCCTTGCCGACACCGACATCATCACCTTCCTGGCCGCGGTGCCGGGAACGCTGATCGGCGCCTGGGTGATTTACCGGATCGGTGTTTCCCAGGGCACCGAACCGATTGAAGCCGGCTCCGAGCCGGCGGAAAAGGTCTAGCGGGATTCGTTTCCGGGCCGAGCCTTACCCGGTCGACACCGCCCTCGAACTGGAGCGGGCAACCGGGCTGAGCCGGCCTGTGGCGACCGTTCTTACCCGCCGCGGATTCGGCGATCCGGACGCCGCCGCCCGCTTTCTCGGGGCCGGCGAAAGCCATGATCCCTTCGGGTTCGAGGGCATGGCAGAGGTCGTGGCGAGGGTCCGGGCAGCGATCGAGGCCGGCGAGAAGATCACCGTTTACGGCGACTTCGACTGCGACGGGGTCTGCGCGACTTCGATCCTGGTCGGTGCCCTGCGTGAACTGGGCGGTGACTGCGACTGGTTCATCCCCGACCGGATCGATGGATACGGCCTGAACCCGGATTCGATCCGCCGGCTTCACCAGCGCGGTACCTCGCTGGTCATCACCGTGGACTGCGGCGTGACCTCGGTCGGGGAGGTGGCCCTGGCCAGGGAGCTGGGCCTTGGAATCATCGTGACCGACCACCATCAGGCGGAAACGGCCCTGCCGGAGTGCCCGATCCTTCACCCGGAGGTCAGTGGCTATCCGTTCCCCTCGCTTTGCGGAGCGGCGGTCGCCGCCAAACTCGCCTCGGCGCTCAGGGCCGGCACCTCGTCGGGCCCGGAGCGCGACGAGGCAGACCTCGATCTGGTCGCCCTCGCGACCGTCGCCGACGTGATGCCCCTTGTCGGCGAGAACCGTCACCTGGTCCGCGAAGGCGTCAGGGTCGCCCGTCGCGCCCGGCGGGTCGGCCTGGCCGCCCTGATGGCCGACTGCAGGATCGAACCCTCGCGACTCAGCTCGGAGGATTTCGGCTTCCGGCTCGGCCCGAGGATCAACGCCGCCGGTCGCCTCTACCGGGCCGACGCCGGGGTGGAGCTCTTCCTCGCGGACTCGAGGGAAAGGGCCGGCGAGATCGCCCGCGAGCTGGCCAGTGTCAACGCCGAACGACGCACGGTCGAGCGCGAAGTGGAGGGGCTGGCCAGGGCCGAGCTGAAAGCGCTCGGCGACCCGGGCCCGGCGGTCGTCGTGGCGGGGGAGGGCTGGCATCAGGGCGTGGTCGGGATCGTCGCTTCGAAACTGGTCAAGGCCACCGGCCGGCCTTCGGTGGTGATCTCGATCGACGGTGAAACCGGCAGGGGTTCGGCCAGGTCGGTTCCCGGTCTGGACCTTCACGCCGCGATCGGGGAGACGGCCGACCTGCTGGAGACTTTCGGCGGCCACGCCGCCGCCGCCGGTTTGAGCATAAGGACCGACCGAATTGACGATTTTCGATCGGCTCTGGGCCGGGCGGTCGCGTCACGGATCGGCACCGAACCCGCCGAGAAGGCGATCGAGTTTGACGCCGTGGCCGGGGGTGCCGACCTGGGGCTCGACCTGGCCGAGGAGATCGAGAAGCTGCAGCCGTTCGGGAACGGCAATCCGCCGGTCAGGCTTTTCCTGCCCGGTGCCAGGATCGAGGATCTGCAGGAGATGGGCGAAGGGAAGCACTGCCGCTTCGCCGTCTGTTCGGGCTCCCATCGCGCAACCGGCGTGGCCTTCGGCCGGACCTCGTTCGGACTGGCAGAAGGGGAAAGGGCCGACGTGATCGCCGAACTGGGGATCAACCACTGGAACGGCTCGATCGAACCGCAGCTGCGGGTCACCGAGGTTTCCCGGCTCCCGGCCGCCGAACCGCTCGCGGAGTGTGAGCCGGACGAGTGGTGGCAACGCTTCGAGACCGCACTGACGAGGCCCCTGGAGGGAGCCGGGCCGGCTGAAAAGGCGGAGGTCAGAATCGCCTCGGGGCCGCTCGGCCTGCCGGGTGTGGCGCTCGGCGAGCTGATCAGCTCCGGAGAGCGGATCGTCGTGCTCACGGCCGATGCGCGCCAGCGCTGGGTCGGTCTCGGCGGCGCCGCCCTGGGCCGCTTTTCTTCACGCGACGGGGAGGAGGCGGTCGGGGTCTGGGCCGGCAGCCCGGCATCCGTTTCGGAGCCGGCCCGCGATGCGTCGGTCCTGCTCACCGACTTCACGACCCTGGCCGGCGCCAATCCCCCGGTGATCGACGACTTCGACCGCATCGCCCTGCTCGACCCGCCGTATCTGGCCGCGAGCGTGGCGGAACTGGCCAGGCTCGACCTGCCGGTTCATCTTCTTGCCGGGCCGGTCGAGTTCGAGTTCACGGCCCGGGTCGCGGCGTATCACCTCGACCCGACCGTGCAGCTCAGGAACCTCTTCCGCCGCTTTCGCGAAGCTGACGCAATCGACGGTCAGGCGACCGAAGGGGAGCCCCTCCGGGCGGTCCTCTCCGAAGACGGCAACTCAACCCGTTCGCCGGAGCAGGCGGCGACTCTGCTGCGGATTCTGGTCGAGACAGGCCTCGCCCGTACCGAAGGCGAGGGGAGTGCCCGAAGGGCCGGGGTCGTATCCTCGGTGAAGGCGGATCTTTCCGTTTCGGTCGTTTTCTCACATCACATCGAGCTTCATCAGGAGCACAGAGGATTTCTCAGCCAGTTCGACAGGCAGACCCAGACGCAGTGACACCGGAGGCGACGCCGCCGGTCGGTCCGGTCGTGCCCGCAGCCGGAACCGTGCCCGGAAACGGAGCCGGCATTGGCTCCGCAGCCGGCCCGTCGGCGATCGAGACTGCCGATCTGACCGCTCGCGAACGATCCCTGCTCGACGACCTGATGGCGGTCATCCAGCAGTTCGAGGCCGACCTCGCAACCCACGGGTCATCTCCCGCCGCGACCATCGACCGGGACGAAGTGACTCGCGCCTTCGTCTTCGCCTGCCGGCACCACGCCGACCAGAAGCGTAAATCCGGCGACGAGTTCATTACCCATCCGGTCGGGGTCGCCCGAATCTGCGTCGGCATGGCGCTCGACACCGAGACACTCTGCGCGGCCCTGCTCCACGACACGGTCGAGGACACCTCGGCCAGCCTCGAGGAGATCGAGCTGGAGTTCAGCCCGACCGTTTCCCGCCTGGTTGATGGCGTCACCAAACTGACCGAGATCACCTTCGAAAGCCGTGACGAGAGGCAGGCCGAGAACTACCGCAAGATGATGGTGGCGATGGCGACCGACGTGCGGGTGATCCTGATCAAGCTCGCCGACCGCCTTCACAACATGCGGACCCTGAGTTCGCTGCCCAAGCAGAAGCAGATCCTCAAGTCCCGCGAGACGCTGGAGATCTACGCGCCGCTGGCCCACCGGCTCGGTATCCACGCGATCAAGTGGGAACTCGAGGACCTCGCCTTCGCGACGCTTCATCCGCGCAAGTACTCGGAGATCAAGCACCTGGTCGCCCAGCAGCGGACCGAGCGCGAGAACTTCGTCGAGGAGGCGGGCGAGTACCTGTCGGACGAGCTGGAGAAGGTTGGCATCGAAGCCGAAATCGCCGGCCGCGCCAAGCACTTCTACTCGATCTACACGAAGATGACCAAGAAGGGCCGGGAGTTCAACGAGATCTTCGACCTGACCGCGATGCGGGTGATCGTCGGCTCGGTCAAGGATTGTTACGGCGCGATCGGGGTGATCCATTCGCTCTGGAAGCCCCTGCCCGGTCGCTTCAAGGATTACGTCGCGATGCCGAAGGCGAACATGTACCAGGCACTTCACACGACGGTGATCGGCCTTGAGGGCAAGCCGCTGGAGATCCAGATCCGGACGGCGGAAATGCATCGTCTGGCGGAGTACGGGATCGCCGCCCATGTCGCCTACAAGGAAGGCGGCAGCGGCACCGATTCCTCCCGCGAAAAGATGACCTGGCTGCGGCAGCTGGTCGAGTCGGAGTCCGAGCAGGATCCGACCGAGTTTCTCCAGTCGCTGAAGGAGGATCTCTTCGAGGACGAGGTATTCGTCTTCACTCCGAAGGGCGAGGTGATGAACCTCTCGGCCGGCTCGACCCCGGTCGACTTCGCGTATTCGATTCACACCGATGTCGGCCACCGCTGCGTCGGGGCGAAGGTCAACGGCAAAATCGTGCCGCTCCATTACCAGCTGAAGTCGGGCGACATCGTCGAAGTCCTGACCGCGAACAAGGATCGCGGCCCTTCCCGGGACTGGCTGAAGCTGGTCGGGACCAGCCGCGCCCGCAACAAGATCCGCGCCTGGTTCCGCGAGGAAAGCCGCGAGGACGCCGAGCGGGATGGCCGCGAGGCACTGGCCGAAGCGCTGCGCAAGCGGGACCTGCCGCCGCACAAGTTCTCCGGTTCCCCGATGCTGGCCGATGTGATGCGGGAGATGGGCTTCCGCAAGGCCGAGGATTTCTACATCGCCCTCGGCCAGGGGAAGGTCTCGGCCAGGACCACCGCCAACAAGCTGATCCAGCGCCTCAGGCAGGGCGAGATCATCGAACCCGCCCCGGTCGAGAACATCGAGTCCGGCACCCCGAAGCGCAGCCGCGCGCTCCGCGAGGCATCCGAGTTCGGGATCAAGGTCGAGGGGCTCGAAAACGTCGCGCTCCGGCTCGCCAAGTGTTGCCGGCCGGTCCCCGGCGACGAGATCGTCGGTTATGTGTCGCTCGGCCGTGGCATCACGATCCACCAGGCCAATTGCCAGAACGTGGCCGATCTCGAGAAGTCACCGGAACGGATGATCGATGTCGCCTGGGAGGGAGAGAACGAGGCGACCTTTCGGGTCGAGATCCAGATCGACGCCTACGACCGGACCCGCCTGCTCGAGGATCTTTCCCGCACCTTCTCGGAGGCCGGGGTCAACATCATCTCGGCCAACCTCACGACCAACCCGCCGATGGTCAAGAACCGTTTCGTGGTGGAAGTCGGAGATACCGGCCAGCTCAAGCAATGCATCAACCGGATCCGCCACGTCGAAAGCGTCTTCGACGCCCACCGCGTAAACACCACGGACTGACCACTTCCCGGTTCCAAGGGCCTGTGGTCGATTAACCCTGTACTACGAGGTTAATCCGCACTCAGTGCCTCGCGGATGCAGGCCGCGACCCACTCCGGACGTTCAGTTACGTCCAACCAGGTGAATCTCAGGACTTTGTAGCCGAGGCTGCGGAGGTAGCGAGTCTTCTCGGAATCGGCTTCCAGAGCGAAAGCATCACCGTAGAATCTTCGGCTGTCCAGCTCGACCACCAGCCGCTCACGCTTCCAGAGTGCGTCCACTTCATATCTTGATCCATTCCGGGTTTGATGGAGACGGTTTTCATTGGGCGGTTGGTGCCGTCAGGTAGTTGTTCTCGAACTCTACGGGCGGCAGGTATTTCAGGGCTCCATGGAGCCTTGATCGGTTGTACCAGTCACCCAGGTCAGGGCTGCCAGTTCAACGTCGGAGCATTTCTTCCAGGGGCCGTTGCGGTCGATTGGGTCTGGCCCGGGTTTGGTTGACACTTCAAGTCTGAGGATTTTCTCTCAGTGGAAGGATGTCCGTCATGCCGAAGCCGTTTCCGAGGGAGTTCCGTGATGATGTTGTTGCCGTGGCCCGTACGGGCCACGCGCCGATCAAGCAGGTGGCCAAAGACTTCGGGATCTCCGAAGCGTGCCTGCATAACTGGTTGAAGAAGGCCGAGATCGAGGAGGGAACCCGGCCTGGTTTGACCGAGGCTGAGCGCAAAGAGTTGCGCGAAACAAAAAAGCGGATCCGCCTGTTGGAGCAGGAAAACGAGGTGCTCAGACGGGCGGCCGCGTATCTTTCCCAGGCTAATCTGCCGGGAAAATGATCTTCCCGCTCGTCCGTGAAATGGCTTTGGCTGGTGCCCCGATCCGGGTGCCGGTCAAGGTGACGTGCCGGGTCCTTGGGTTCAGCTCCCAGGGGTATTACAAGTGGCTCAAAGAGCCTGTTTCAGATCGGGACCGGGACGATGCCGAGGTCATCAACAAGCTGGTTGACCTCCACGAGGATGATCCGACGCTTGGTTACCGGTTCCTCAAAGACGAGCTGGAGCACGAAGGGATCGTTGCTTGCGAGAATCGGGTTCATCGTCTTTGCCAGATAGGCGGAATCCAGGCTTCCCACGCGAAGAAGAAGGGGAAGGCCGGGAAACCCGGCCCGCCCGTTCACGACGATCTTCTGGCGTTTGAGGATCGGCATGGACGGATCCGGCACCGGTTCACCGCTAAAGCCCCGAACCAGGTTTGGTTGACCGACATCACCGAACACCACACCCGCGAGGGGAAGCTTTATCTCTGCGCGGTCAAGGATCTGTTCTCGAACCGGATCGTTGGTCACTCGATCGATTCCCGGATGAAGTCGTCGTTGGCCAGGGCAGCGATCCGGAACGCGATCACGCTCAGAAACCCTGATGGAACGATCTGCCACTCCGATCGTGGCAGCCAGTTCCGGTCCCGCAAGGTCGTTCGGCTGCTCAAGAACAACGGCCTCCACGGTTCGATGGGCCGGGTCGGAGCCGCAGGAGACAACGCCTCAATGGAGTCTTTCTACTCGCTGCTTCAAAAGAACGTTCTGAACACCCGAACCTGGGACACCCGCGATCAACTCCGCCACGCGATCGTCTACTGGATCGAAGCGAAATACAACCGCAAAAGGAGGCAGCGGGCCCTCGGTCGGCTCACCCCGGTCGAATATGAAACAGTCCACCAACAGGCCACCATGGTGGCCTGAAAACACTAAACCCCGAGTGACAACCTAACTCGGGGCAGACCCAAGAGGGGAGTGACGCGATGTCGGCGAAACGAATCGAACCAGCAGGCAGACGATTCTCGCGCCGTATGGTGATAGGTGCGACCGCCGCATCTGTTCTCGGTCTCGCGCTTGACTCAAACAAGGTCCAGGCGGCTCAAGCAAGAACCGAACAAATATCCGCTCAGACCGTAGAACAGTCCGTCAAGCCGCTGCTTCAATCGTTCGTCGTCACGAGAAGGTCTCCAGAGTTCGATGAACTACCCCCATCTCTGGTACGACTCGCTATCACAGAACCAAACGTCACCTACGACTTACATTTACGCCCAAACTCACCTAGCGAAGTGCGGTCTAGAACTCAATTCCAAACCAATGAAAGCACTCCCAACGCGGCAATTCAAGTTGCTTCCTCCACATTCAAGCAAATTGTGAATGGAACTCTGGAGCTTGAAATCGCGCTGGCACAAAACTACGTAATTTTGAGTGGAGATCGGAGAATATTGGCCCCGTTCAAGAGATTGTACTGTTCTAAGGATTACTTCGACACCTCCGGATGGCTCGCAACCGCATGATTCCCTATCGAGGCTTTAACGTCCAGGGTCCGAGCGACAAGAATCCCAACTACCAACCGAATGGCATTCACAATTACAACATCAAAGATGTAGCCAAACAAGCCGGGATGCTGAACGCAGATACGATCCGATGCGGAATGAACTGGGCAGAGTATGAGCCAAGCCCAGGCCAGTATGTTAGCTCGGAAATTGACAAAATCAAGGATATCGTTACAGAAGGTCGCAAAGGAAATTCCAATCTGAAGGTGATGTTGCAGGTCGGCAATGTACCTTGGTGGGTGCCCGGACGAGTCAAAGACCCTGACAGACCGGGCTCCGCTAACTACACAACAACTACTGAGGGATGCCACGCGTACGGCTCTTTCTGCGTGAAGGTTCTCGAGGAACTAGGGAGTTATGCGGTAGCCATAGAACATTCCAACGAACCAAACGGGCTGGCTTCAGCAGACGGAACTGACACTCCACCCATCTATTACGCCAGAATGGCCGCATATGCGGCGTACTGGATAGACTTCTGCCTCGGATCTGGCTATTACGCGCTCGTGGGTTCTTTGACCTTGAGCGGACAATGGAATGGCTTAAATTGGCAACAGTACCTCGGTCAGGTAATGACTGAGATCTATCGCTTGTGTCGGCAGTTCTACCCTATTGACACCCATCCGGTGGATTTTGGTCGCCTTATACACTCCATCCGAATATCATTTCACCCCTACCCGTATCTACCAGCTTATGATTTTGGGGCTGCTTTGAGCTATGTAGATTCGAAGGTTTCATGGCTACATTCCAACTATCCAGATCATAAGATTTGGATAACCGAATGTGGTGGATCTAGCGCCCATATGACCCCCGCTGGGCAAACTAACTTCCTAGTTGGAATGTGTTACCAGGTCTGTGGAACAAAGCCCAGGGTGGAAGGTCTAATATTCTGGCCAACCACTGATGCCGAAGGATACGCTTGGAACTCAACCTCAGGATTCTACAAGTTTGGTGTGTACGATGAAGATGGGACGACGGAGAAGCAGGCAGCAACATTTTTGAAGACCATATTTGCGGACAGCGATTGGACATGACCGAAACTTTGTCCCAACTGATGTGTTTAAGCTTTGCGTAGCGCTCGTTTCGTGATTGAAAGGATGGCTGGTTCGTTTGCAAAGGTTTAAACTCACACCCTCCCTGTTCGTTAGTTTGATCGCCCTCTTCGTCGCCTTGGGCGGTGGTGCCTATGCTGCGATTGGGTTTCACTCGATTGGTTCAGTCCAACTGAAGTCCGGAGCGGTCACCAAGCGAGTCTTGCGAAATGATTCCGTCGTGCAGGCCAAGATTCGTCCGGGATCAGTAGGGGCTGCCCAAATTCGGTCTCAAAGTGTGAATGCAAGCAAGGTTCGGGGGAGTTTGCCAGGCACATTGGTAGCATACGCCAAGGTGACGGCTGAAGGCAAGGTCGATCCCGACGAGTCATGGCGTATATCCGACGAGAATGTTCTCCAAATGCCCATCGCGAATTATTGTCTTCGAAATTTGCCTGCTCATAGAACCGCGATGGTGACCCCTGGCTTTGACGGAAGCGGATCAGTTGTTGCAAACTTGAGTCAATCGGTACCGCCAGAGTCAATCTGTGATCAAGTGAGTGGCAACCCTATTCAGGTCTCAACCACCTTCGCGATCGAAGAGAACCTTACCGCGTGGAAGTACGAGCCTTTCTACGTGTACCTATTTAAGTAGCAGTGCCTTCAATCCTGTCTTGAAGTGCTGCACGTTTCGGGCAGGTTCTCCGATCCGTCTCGCGGATCTCATTTCCAATTCCGATTTCAGCACAGCGGCTCGCGGTGTGTCGAAATTGGTTGGTCGTTTGACCGCCATCTCCTCGGCTAGGCGTCCCGGGATGAATCGCTTGGCGACGACAACTAAGCCGGGGGCGGTTCAGCCCGTGGGTCGATTAACCAAGTACTACGAGGTTACCCAGCCCTCAGCTACCTCGCAGCAGGTTGCGGACCGATTGGACCTTTGACTCGAGGGTTTGCTGCTTGTCGCTGCGCTGATCGATCTTGAGGACCGTGTAGACGCGGGGGATGCCTGACTCGAAGGGGAGGGCGTGGATCTCGGCGGCGAGGGCGAAGATGTCGGTCGGATCACCTTCCAGTGCGGTGCCCATCGGGCCCATCTCGAAACGGACCCTGTCCTGATTCTCCAGATGCATTGCGATCACCGCGAGGAGATCCGAAACCGAGGCTCCCTCACGCCCGATCGGCAAGACCGTGATGTCAGCGGTAGCCATGACCTGATGGTAACCGGAGGCGCAGGCCGGCCTTCCGGGCCGGGGACCGGTCAGGCGATGATGGTGAGGGCGCCGGGGGCTGCTTCGAGGGTGATCTCCTCGAAGGTGCCGATGTAATCGCCGTCAACCTGGACCGGGAACTCGCGAACCTTCCCGTCCTCGTCCTTTGATCCCGAGCGCACTCTGGCTTCAGTGAAATGCTCGAAGGCTTCGACCTGCCCGTGTCTGGCGGCCCGCATCTTCTCGGTCAGCAACCGAGGGACAACCATTCCCATGTCGAGCAGGTTGGCGCGCTTCAACAGGATCATGCCCAGGGATCCGTCATCGATCGAGACGTTCTCGCAGACGTGAACCGGCTGCCGGCTGAAGTAGGTGAATGGATCCGAATTCTGGGCCAGCACGGTCACTCCGTTATGGAGCTTTCCCCCGACTTCGAGTTCGAGCTGGACCGGGTTGCGCATGTACTTCTTGAAGTAACCCTTGGTCGCGACCCAGGAGTAAAACCACGGACCGGCTCGCCGCTTCCACTTCGGATTCGCATCGACCTGCTCGACCACGGTCGCGTCGATCCCCGCCCCGCAGGCGAAGACGAAGTGGCGATCATTGATCTTGCCGAGATCGATCTTTCGGGGCTTGAAATCATCGGCCAGCGAAAGCAGGTGCTCGGTTGCGTCGACCACGTCGTTGGGGATCCCGAGCGAACGACAGACCACGTTGGTGTTGCCGCCGGGCAGGAAGGTGACCGGGATGTCGGTACCGGCCAGGCCGTTGGCAACCTCGTTCACGGTGCCATCACCGCCGAAAGCGACCACGATGTCGTAGCCGCCGTCGACCGCGTCGCGGCCGATCTCCGTGGCGTGATCCTGGCTTTCGGTCGCTTCGACCTCGACCTCGTATCGGCCCTGCAGGGCGTAGACGACAAGGTTCTTGAGCCGGTCTGAAACCGTCGTCGCGTAGGGGTTGACGATGATCAGCATCCGTCGTTTGCCGTTCATCGCGGGAACTGCCGGTTCGGTATTCACCGTCGCACCTCGGAGATCACGAAACCACCTCGAAGGTGGAGTACTTCTCGCCCTCGTTCTCGACCACGCGGCCGTCGGCGAGGAGGATGTCGAGATGGCCGATCACTTCGGAGAGGGTGAGATAGGCCTGGGTCAGGGCGATGTCACCCCAGATCGCGTTGGCGATGCCATGCGGCGAGCTGTGGCCTTCGGCGACCAGGCCGAAGATCTTTTCGGTCCGGCGGTCCTGGCCGGCAATTCGCTTCTCGATGAGTTCGGCGTGATCGGTGATCGCCAGGCCGTGGCCGGAAAGCATGATCTCCACCGGCATGGCAGCGGTCTGCCGCAGCGATTCGCGGTAGTTGATCAAGGAACGGGTGCGCTCCTCGCTGCCATCCAGGGAACGGGAGATCAGCGGGTTGGAGGAGATGTGGGAGAGCAGGTGATCGCCGCCGAACATAAGTTTCCGCTCTTCGTCCCAGAAGACGGTGTCCGACGGGCTGTGGCCGGGGCGGTGAAAAGTCTCATATGACCGGGATCCCATCGTGATCTTCTCGCCAGCAGCGAAAGGACGGTTCACTTCGACCGGGGCGCCGAGCTCGCGAAAGCTGGCGGTGACTTCCTTCAGGACATTGGCGATGTCTTCCGGGACTCCGTAGCGGACCATCAGATCAACCGCCAGCTGGTCTTCCTGTTCGGAGCCCCAGGCGAACCTGGCGAGGCGACCGACCACGAGGTCGATCGCCGCCACATCGGCGCCGGATCGCTCGACCACCGAATGGATCTGGCCGATGTGGTCGATGTGCTGATGGGTGGCAACCACAAGTTCGATGTCTTCGAGCTTGTAGCCGGCCGCTTCGACCCCTTCTTCGAGTCCCTGCATCGATTTCTCCGAACGAGGGCCGGCATCGATCAGAGTCAGCGGGTCCCCCTCGATCAGGTAGCAGTTGATGCGACCGACCGCGAAGGGGGTCGGGACCGGAATCGTGTGGATGCCCCATTCACGGGCCTGGACCAGGGCGGCTTCCGACTCGGGTGTCGGTTCGGGTTCAGCCACGGATCACCGCGAGCACTTCGTCTCGTTTCTGCTCCATGTCTTCCTTCGACACCAGCGACTCGAGGTTGAGCCTGAGCAGAGGCTCGGTGTTGGAGGGGCGGACGTTGAAATGCCAGTCCTCGTAATCGATCGAAACGCCATCGAGATGAGTGATTTCGGCCTCGGGATGCATCGCCTCGATCTGGTCCATCATCGCTTGGGGATCTTCAACCTCGGAGTTGATCTCACCCGAGATGAAGTACTTCGAGTGAAATTCCTCCATCAGCTCCGAAAGCGAGCGACCGTCAACCGAAAGAAGCTCGAGCAGGCGCAGGGCCGGAATCGAGCCGGAATCGGCGCAGTAGAAGTCGCGGAAGTAATAGTGCCCGGAGACTTCGCCGCCGAAGACGGCATTCTCCTCGCGCATGCGTAGTTTGAAGAAGGCGTGACCAACCCGGGAAAGGTCGGTCCGTCCGCCGGCGGCGGCCACAACATCCGGCACCGCCCGGCTGGAACGGGGGTCGTAGAGGATGGTGCCGCCGGGCTCGGTCTCCAGGGCCGAGCGGGCCAGAAGCGCGCAGATGAAGTCACCATCGCAGAACCGCCCGTCGCCGTCGATGAAGAAGCAGCGGTCGGAGTCGCCATCCCAGGCGATGCCAAGGTCGGCTCCTTCCCGCTTGACCGTGTCGATGATCAGCCGGCGGTTTTCCTCCAGCAGCGGATTCGGTTCGTGGTCAGGGAATTCCCCGTTCGGCTCGAAATAGAGCTCGACCAGGTCCATGCCGAGCTTCTTCAGGATCGGCCCGATCATCGGTCCGGCCATGCCGTTGCCGCCGTCGACCACGATCCGCATCGGCCTGACCTTCGAGGGATCGATGAAGCCGAGCGCCGCCCGGTGATACTCGTCCCAGAGATCGATCTCTTCGTGGCTGCCGCCACCGGGAGCGATCCCCATGCCGGCTTCGACCAGGTCGCGGATGTCCCCGATCCCGGCGTCACCGGAAAGTGCCAGCGCTCCCTGCTGGACCAGCTTGACGCCGGTGTAGGCCTTGGGATTGTGGGAGGCGGTGCACATCGCACCGCCGTCGAGGTCCCGGCTGCCGACCAGGTAGTAGAGCATTTCGGTCGCGACCTGGCCGGCGTCGATCACATGAGCGCCCTCGCTGATCATGCCGTCCCGGTAGGCGGCCGCCATGGTCGGAGCTGACAGCCGCATGTCACGGCCAAGCCCGATCTTGAGTTCCCCCGGATCCTTCCGCACGAGGTCGGCGAGGGTGAGGACGAAGGCGCGGCCGATCTGCTCCGCGGTGTTTTCGTCCATTTCCTCGCCGTAGAGCCCACGGACGTCGTATGCCTTGAAAATGGAAATGGTGCTGCCTTTCCTGCCTTGTTTGACTGGGGGACTGGGTTACCTGGCGGCGGACGTTCCCTCGTCCGCCGGGTCGGCCTCGTAGCCGAAGGCGCCGCGCAACACGCGGTAGCTGTCCTCGAGAGATTGCGGCATGACCCGGTGATCGGCGATCACCGGCATGAAGTTCGTGTCGCCGCCCCAGCGCGGGACGACATGCATGTGGATGTGATGCTCGACCCCGGCTCCGGCGGAGCGGCCCTGGTTGAAACCGACGTTGAATCCCTGCGGTCCGTAGACATCCTCGAGCCGGTTCATCGCCACCTTGGCAAGGGCCATCATCTCGGTGGTCGTCTCTTCGGGGATCTCCTGAATGCGGCCGATGTGTTCGAAGGGGGCGACCATCAGGTGCCCGTTCGTGTACGGGTAGAGGTTGAGAATCACGAAGGCGTTCTCGCCGCGGTGGACGACCAGCGCGGTTTCATCGTCACCGAGCGCCGGCTTGGCGCAGAAAACGCACTGGTCCTCGTTGTTCTTGTCGGCGTCCTTCACATACTTGAGGCGCCAGGGTGCCCAAATCCGGTTCTCTGCCATCGGCGCCCCATCCTATTGGTCCAACGCGAGTCGGAGTCCGATCATCTATTCGCTTTCTCTGTGATCGGACGGGTGGAACTTGGAGGCGGGGCGAAGCTCGCCGACTACTTATTCAGAGCCAGTCTCGCTTGCGGAAGTAGGCGACCATGCCGACCAGGATCACCAGCATGATCCCCACCACCACGAAGAAGTGGAAATCGGTACTGGTGGCCGGGTCGCCGCCACCGGGCAGGCCTACGTTCATGCCGAAGATCGAGGCGATCAGGGTCAAGGGCAGGACGATCACCGAGATCGAGGTGAGCACCCGCAGGATGTCATTGACCTTGTGGGAGATGATCGATTCGTTGGTCTCCTCGAGCGCGACCACGACCTCCTTATAGTTCTCGAGCATGTCCCAGATCCGTTCGTGGGCGTCGACGATGTCGTCGAAGTAGATCTCGAGGTCGAGATCACTGGCCAGGTAGCGGGACTTGACGTTCTCGAGGTCACGCAGAACCGGTCGCTGCGGCCGGATCACCTTGCGGAAGTTGATGATCTCCTGCTTGGCGTTCGAGAGGTCGCGAACCACATCCTCGGAGCGGCCCTCGAAAATCTCTTCCTCGAGCGCATCGAGTTTGTTGCCGATCTTTCGCAGCATCGGGAAGCAGTAATCGAAGCTGTCATCGACCAGGCGGTACATCAGGTAACCGGAACCGCGGGCGAAGAGTTTATGGCGGAGGGTGTCATCGGCCCGGCAGCGCTCGAAGAGGTACTCGACCGGCGGGATCCCGCGGTTCGGCAGGGTGACCATGAAATCGGGTCCGACGAAGATGTCGATTTCGCCGGCGACCAGGCGCTTGGCCTTGCGGTCGAAAACCGGTACATGGACGACGAGGAAGAGGTAGTCCGGGTATTCGTCGATCTTTGGTCGCTGGTTATGCGAAAGCACGTCCTCGATGTCGAGGGCGTGGAAATCGAAGTTCTCCTCCAGCCAGGCGCGTTCCTCCCCGCCAGGGCTTTCGATGTTGATCCAGCGCAAACCGCCCGAGGTGATCTCCTCGACCCGCGGGGCGAGGACCTCGGGTTCGACTGAATCCGGGCTCAGCAGCTCAGATTCGCGCGCACGGCGAAGACGAGGGAGGTTCGGCATCGCCGCCTCCATTCATGTCAATTCGCTTCGCGGGCATGAAACAACCCTAGACCAGCAGTCAAACCCCCGCGTAAACGGGATGTTTATGCATGCTGGTAACCTGTCGCCAGACATAAGCGCCACATCCAGAGGGGTGGAGGGACATGGCCCTACGAAACCCCGGCAACCAGCGGAAGCGAGAGCTTTCGAGAAGGTGCCAAATCCAGCGGCTCAAGTAGCCGGGAGATGTGGGGAGAAGTCCGATCCGGCCTTCGCCCCACGGGCGAAGGTTTTTTGTTTCCCCGGCAGGGGAAAGAACGAAAGGTAAGAGATCGGATGGCAGTAAAGAACCTCAAATGCAAGGAATGTTCGACCGAGTATGAGCTCGGTGCGAACTTCTTCTGCTCCGAATGTTTCGGGCCGCTGGAAGTCAAGTACGACTTCTCGGACCTGAACCCGGAAGAGACCCGAAGGAGGATCCAGGCGGGATCGCGCGGAATCTGGCGCTATTCGGACTTCCTGCCCTTCCAGGGCAAGGCCGGCGACCCGCTCGAGCCGGGCATGACTCCGCTGATCAAGGCGGACCGCCTCTCGGAGCGCCTGGGAACCGGGGCAGAGATCTTCATCAAGAACGATGCCGCCAACCCGACCCATTCCTTCAAGGACCGGGTCGTCGCCGTGGCGATCGCCAAGGCGAAGGAGCTCGGCTTCGAGACCGTCGCCTGCGCCTCGACCGGCAACCTGGCCAACGCGGTTGCGGCTCATGCCGCCGCGGCCGGACTCGATTCCTATGTCTTTGTTCCGTCCAACCTGGAAGAGCAGAAGCTGCTGGCGACCGACATCTACGGCACCAACCTGGTCGGCGTCAAGGGCAACTACGACGATGTGAACCGGCTCTGCACCCAGCTCGCGGACGAGAAGCCCTGGGCCTTCGTCAACGTGAACCTGCGCCCGTACTACGCCGAGGGCTCGAAGACCCTTGCCTACGAGACGGTCGAACAGCTCGGCTGGAACCTGCCCGACCGTGTGGTCGCTCCGATCGCGTCGGGTTCGCTTTTCACCAAGATCTCCCGCGGCTTCCAGGAGTGGAAGGAAGTCGGCCTGGTCGAAGGCAAACAGCCGGTCTTCCACGGCGCCCAGGCCGAGGGTTGTTCCCCGGTCGCCACGGCCTTTGCCGAAGGCACCCGGGTATGCCGTCCGCAGAAGCCGGACACGATCGCCAAGAGCCTCGCGATCGGTGACCCGGCCGACGGTCCCTACGCGGTCGCCCAGGCGAACGAAACCGGCGGTTCGATCGATGCGGTTAGCGACGACGAGATCCGCGAGGGTATCCGCCTGCTGGCCGAGTCGACCGGCATCTTCACCGAGACTGCCGGCGGCGTCACGGTCGGCGTGCTGAAGAAACTGGCCGAGCGCGGTGAGCTGAAAGACGGCGAGAAGGTCGTCGTTTACATCACCGGTGAGGGACTGAAGACCCTCGACGCCAATCGCGATAGCTTTGCGCTGACCGAGATCGATCCGAATCCGGACTCGTTCGAATCCCACTTCGGCCAGGAGGTCGTCGCCTGATGGCAGTCACAGTCAAGATTCCGACCCAGCTTCGCGCCACCACCGGAGGCCAGGCCGACCTGAGCGCCGAGGGTGCCACGGTGGGCGAGGTCCTCGAAGCGGTCTTCGCCGAGCACGGTGACCTCCGAGACCGGATCACCGAAGACGGCGAACTGCGCCGTTTCGTCAACGTCTACGTCGGCGGTGAAGACATCCGCTTCGGCGACGGGCTCGGCACCGCGGTTTCCGATGGTGCCGAAGTGACGATCCTTCCGGCCGTTGCCGGCGGCTGCTGAAAACCTGAAGCCCCCGGTTCTGATCCTCAGCGGCGGCCGGGGCACGCGGCTGCGCGAGCAGACCGATTCCCTGCCCAAGCCGCTGGTCGAGGTCGGTGGCAAGCCGCTGATCTGGCATGTGATCCAGATTTACGCCCGGCAGGGATTCACCAGGTTCTTCCCGCTGACCGGTTACCTCGGCGAGCAGATCGAGGAGTTCGTCGAAGGCGAAGTCTGGCCGGAGGGCGTTTCCGTGAGTTGCCTGGAAACCGGGCTCGACACCCCGACCGGCGGTCGAATCGCCGCGGCAAGCGGTCAGGTCGAGGGAACCTTCTGTGCGACCTACGCCGACGGTGTCGCCGACCTCGACCTCGACGCACTTCTCGACTTTCACCGCTCCAGCGGCAGGGTGGCAACCATGACCGCGGTCCGGCCGGACCTGCAGTGGGGCGTGGCGGAAATCGATCCGGCCGGCGAGGTCACCGGCTTCATCGAGAAGCCGAGGTCCGAGCACTGGATCAACGGCGGCTTTTTCTGTTTCGAACCTGCCGTCTTCGACTGGCTCGAGTCGGACTCGGTCCTCGAGCGCGAGCCGCTTGAGAACCTGGCCGCGGCAGGGCAGCTCGGTGCCTTCCGTCACGAAGGGTTCTGGGACTGCTGTGACACCTACAAGGACCTGGTCACCCTGAACGATCTCTGGGCTGGTGGCGAGGCACGCTGGCTCGGCTCGAAGGCAACCGCTTGAGTTCCTCGCTGGTCACCGGCGGCCAGGGGTTCATCGGGGGGCACCTCGTCCGGGCGCTGCTGGAGCGGGGCGATGAGGTCACGGTGCTGGACCTGCGTGGCGCTCCCGGCCATGCGATCGAGTTGCACGGACTGACCGGCGAGGTGCGACTCCTCGAAGGCGACGTCGCCGACCCGGCTGCCGTTCATCGCGCGATCCGCGAATCAGCGGCCGGTTCGTCGGGGCCGGATTCGGTCTTTCACCTGGCCGCCCAGACCCTGGTCGGGCCGGCGGCCGAGGATCCGGTTGCAACCTTCCGCGCCAACGCCGAGGGAACCTGGGTGCTGCTCGAGGCCTGCCGCGAGGCGGAGGTCGGCGCGGTCGTCGTCGCCTCCTCCGACAAGGCCTACGGGCCAAGCGAGGCGTTGCCCTACCGCGAGGGAGACGAGCTGAAGCCTGCCGCTCCCTACGAAGCCAGCAAGGCCGCGGCTGACGTGATCAGCCGCAGCTACTGGCCCGCCTTCGGCCTGCCGGTCGGGGTGACCCGCCTGGCCAACGTCTACGGCGGGGGAGACCTGAACCAGTCACGGCTGGTGCCCGAGGTGGCGACCGCCTGCCTGGCCGGGCGCGCGCCGCAAATCCGCTCCGACGGCTCGCCCGAACGGGACTACCTGCATGTCAGCGACGCGGCCGCCGCCTACCTGGCGATTGAAGGTGCGGTGAAAGACGGTCCCGGTCGCGGCGAAGCCTTCAACGCCGGAACCGGCGAACCCTGGCCGGTACGGACGATCGTCGAGCTGATCGCCGACGAAGCCGCCCGCGAAGGTGCCGAACTGGTCGAGCCCGAATTCCTGGGTGACGGCGTGCCCCCGGGTGAAATCGACCGCCAGTTCGTCGACGCGACCAAACTGACCGAACTCACCGGCTGGAAGCCCGAGATGACCCTCGGCGCCGGAATCACCGAAGCGGTCGAGTGGTACAGGAACCACGGGAATGGCCGTTGACATGCGGGCGATTTCCGCCCTGTTAGGTTGGGGGCCATGTGCGGCAGATACACACTGACTTCATCCGATCAGCGGCGGCTCGGAAGCCGGTTCCAGATTTCACTTGATGACGAGTCGCCCGGTCTCGGGCGCTACAACGTGGCGCCGACCCAGGAAGTGCTGACCGTCAACACGCACGAAGGGTCCGGCGAGCGCGAAGCGGTTGCCTCGCGGTGGGGTCTGGTTCCGTTCTGGGCCAAGGACCTCAAGGCCGGCTACAAGATGATCAACGCCCGCAACGACCGTTTGCTTCAGAGCAAGGCCTACGGTCCGCTGGTCAAGAAGAGCAAGAATCGCTGCCTGATCGTGGCCGACGGTTTCTACGAATGGCTGAAGGCAGAGAAGCCGAAGGAGCCGCGCCAGCCGGTCCGTTTCACGGTCGACGGGGGAGAGCCTTTCGCTTTCGCCGGTTTGACGGTTTCCCGGGAGTGGGAAGGGGAGCCGATGACCTCCTGCACGATCATCACCACCGACGCCAATGACGTGGTCAGTCAGGTTCACGACCGGATGCCGGTGATCCTGCCGAACGAAGAGGTTGAGCAGGCCTGGCTGACCGGTGACCTTTCTCCCGAGGAGGCAGTTTCGCTCTGCGTGCCGCTCGACCCGAAGCGGATGGAGGCGAAACCGGCCAACCCGGTGCTGAACAAGGTCGGCGGGGCAAAAGAAGGCCCCGACTTCCTCGAGGCCCCGGAAAAGAACTCCGACTAGCCGCTACTGGACGTTGGTGACGTCGCCGGTGCCGGCCTCGTCGGTGTTCGGCTGATCGTCGGCGATCGGCCATTCGTCCTGACGGAAGGGGATCAGGACCCGGGCCGACTTGTCACCAACGGTGGCTTTGCACTTGATCGTTCCCTTGGGGCGGGCATCGGTCTTGAAGATGACCAGCCAGGGCAGCGTCGCGGCACCGACCCCGGTTCCGTTCGGCATCGTCCAGATCCAGTTCTGGTCGTCTTCGACGTATCCGTCCCACTCGACCTGGGTCGGAGCGTCGGTGTCGATGTACCTCTGAACGACATCGCGAATCGGCAGGTCGATCTTCTTTGAGTCAGGGGTGCGGAACTTGACGAAACTCGTTTCCGGAACTTCCTGCTCCTGAAGGGCGTCGCTGGGCTTCGGCCAGGCGGCCCGCAGGCGGCTCGAGTGAGCCATCCGGTTCGTTTCGCCGGCAGCGTTCGAATTGACGTCGCAGCGGACCGTGGTCAGTTTGCGTCCGCCGGAATCGATCCGGACCACGCCGGCCACCCGGTAGATGAGTCCGCCCTCGTCATTGGGCGCCAGCGCGGAAAGGCTGCTTCTGGCCACCGCGAACGAGCCGTTGCCGAGATCCCTGGCGGGTGGTGTGCTGACCACCTCGGTGGTATCCCAGTCGATTTCAAGCGAGCCGCTGCCGGGCAGCTGCGCGATCGCGTAGACGGCGGCCGTGGCCAGCAGGCCGACCACGACCACGGCGATCGCCAGGCGAGGAATGCGGTCACGCTTCGCGGACTCGTCGGGTGTCTGTTGAGGGGCTGGGTCAGTCATCGGACGGCGGTGCGGAGGATATTCGATGCGGCGCGGCCGGCAGCGCGTCGGGACGGTTCCGGCCTCAAGGGTTGCGCGGCTTTACATAACCCGGTTAGGGTGGGAATGTCGAGCTGAAACCGGGATTTGGGGGATCAAATGCTCATCGGAAATCAGACGAAGGCGCGGCTTGTCGCAACGCTCGCTGGCGCTCTTGTCGCACTCTTCAGTCTTGTCGCCGTCGCCAGGGCGATCGTCGAGCAGGAGCCGAACGACATTCGAGCCGAAGCAAACGGACCGATCATGGACGGTGACACCTGGTCCGGTGCCTTTGGCGCGGGTGGCGAGTTCGGAGAAGCCGACTGGCTGAAGTTCTACATCGCAAAACCGGGGACGGAGGTGAGCTTCGACATCACGCGCGGGGTCGTGCTGGAGAACGCAGCGAATTTCGAGCTCACGACCGCGAGTGGTGACTCGATCGAGGGCGGCGCCGCGGCGACCATTCCGGACGGCGGCACTACCGGCAACATCACCAAGACCCTGAGTCCGGGCAAGTACCACTTCTGGGTGGTCGGCATAACGGACGGACCCGATTTCGGGATGACATGGCAGATCGAGGCGCACGGCGACTTCGCGACCTTTGCCGACATCCAGGCGGCGTGCAGTTCGGGCAAAGCGAAGCTGCCGAACCTCAGCCAGGCCGTAGCCAGCGCGAAGAAGGCCCTGAACAAGGCGAAGAAACGCAAGAAGGGCAAGGCCGCTGCGGTAAAGAAGGCGAAGGCGAGGCTGGCCAGGGCGAACAAGGCACTTGCGAGCGCCAAAAGCTCATCGGCTGCGGTCTGCGTGGTGGAGCAGTAGCCAACCGGAAGTATTCTCCGCCACAACGAGACGTGGGTGTCAGGCAGTCCCTCGGCCAGTTGGCCGTAAATCCCGTACGAGAACGAACCAAGCAATAGGGTTCCGAGGCGTGGCACTCACTTGGGACCAATGGATTGATCGCAATCGGGCAAAGTTCGATAGTGATTACGAACTAGACTTTGCCGCTGCGATCCTGAGCAAAATTCCGGACCTCGCGCCCGTTTCTGTCAGCTGTCAAACCTGGGTCACGCAACGAGACGGCGGAAATCGTTGCATCGATTTCACTATCGCCGAGGGAAGATATGTGCGAATTGCCATTGAGGTGGATGGCTACAGCAAGGATGGCACACCGGGGGGACAGTCGTTCGAGCAGTATCTTGACGCCCATTTTCGCGACATGTCGTTGGCGACGACGACCTGGGGAATCCCATTGCACATCGCTAATCGCCACATCAGGACAGCTCCGGAAACGGTCCGAGAGACCATCGATCTAAAGCTGAAGGCCCAGCGGCGCCTCGCCGAAGCACTTGAGGCTGGAGAAGTCGACGCTCTATTGAGGAAACACGCCAAGGACGCTCTGATCGAGGAAGCCAGGTCAGAAGGGGAATTGGATCAAACAAGGGAAGCCAAGCTGTTCGAGCTGTACGAGCGCGGCGAAATCGAAAGTCTCTCTAACGAAGATCAAAATCGCCGAAACGAGCTCCGAGACCAGATTCGACGGCTGAATGAGGAACTGAAGAGAGAGAAGGAAGATCGGAACCGTGCTGAGATAGAACGGGACGAGGCCAAGCGAGGACGAGACGAAACGGTGAAGGAGAATCGCGGAATGAGAACCGGCTGGCTCATCTCGGTCATTTGTCTGGTTGTAGGTATGTGCCTGGTGGTGGCTCTTTTTCTCTTGCTAGGGGGAAATAACGACGCTTCGGGGTCTCAATGCGATGACGCGAACGCGGCAGGCGATCTTACCCTTGAAGACGTGGGCGAGATAGTGAACGTGAAGGGACAAATCGCTCAGATATCCAAAGTAAATGAAGCTACGTTCCTGAATCTCGGAGGACCGTATGGCGCCCAAGATCTGGCGGTGGTGATCTGGGGAGGTAATCTCGAAAACTGGGCTACGCCACCTGATGTGAAGTACGATGGGCGTGAAGTGTCGGTTACAGGAAAGGTTGATCTCTACGACGATCCCAGATACGGAGAGTCACTTGAGATAGAGGCCAATTCACCTAACGACATAGCGATCTGTTCGTAAAGATCCGGTCAAAAATCAGAAACTGGCCATATCGGAAGACGCGCCCGGCAGGATTCGAACCTGCGACCTCATGCTCCGGAGGCATGCGCTCTATCCAGCTGAGCTACGGGCGCGGAAGCGCTGAGTCTAGTGATCGGGCTAGGGTGCGGGCATGGACCTCTCCGTCGCATTTCTTGGCACTGGCGGTCCGGTGCCAACCGCCCTGCGCGGCACCGCCAGCGTGCTGATCACGCGCGGCGGAGAAAAACTCATGTTCGACTGCGGCGAGGGAACCCAGCGGCAGATGCGGCGATCGATGGGGCTGGTCCAGGTCGACGAGATCTACCTGACTCACTTCCACCTCGATCACTGCCTCGGCCTGCCCGGTCTGCTCAAGACCTATGACCTGAATGACCGCGAGGAGCCGCTCATGCTCTTCGGCCCGGTCGGCCTTCACGGGCTGATGAAGGACCTGCAGCCGCTGATCGGCCGGCTCGATTACCACCTCGAGGTCGAGGAGCTCGAAGGCGGAGACGTGGTTCCCCACGTCGATTACGAGATCGAGTGTTTCCCGGTCGAACACCGCACCCGGGCGCTCGGCTACGCCCTCCTCGAGGATGACCGGCCCGGCCGCTTCGACCCCGCAGAGGCGGAGCGGCTCGGCGTGAAGGCCGGGCCCGACTTCAAGAGGCTTCAGGACGGGGAGGAGGTCGATGGAAGGGACGGCAAGGTCCGGCCGGACCAGGTGATGGGCGAGGATCGGCTCGGCCGGGCAGTGGCACTGACCGGAGACACCGGACCCTGCAAGGCAACCGTGGAAGCTGCTCGTGACGCCGACCTGTTGATCCACGACGCCAGCTTCATGGTCGAGGACGCCGGGCGGGCGAAGGAAACCGGGCATTCGACCGGGACCGAAGCGGCCGAAGTGGCGGCCGAGGCCGGCGCGAAGATGCTCGCCCTCGTTCACATCTCTTCCCGCTATCACGTCGGTAAGGCCCTCGAGGAGGCCAGGGCGGTCTTCACCAGGACGGTCGCTCCCCGCGACTTCGACACGGTCGAAATCCCCTTCCCCGAACGAGGCGAACCGATCCTCGTCCCTAACGGAGCCAGGCGAGAAACCCAGCCAGCCACCGAGTAGGCCTCCCGGAATTGGCCACGGCTGAAAGAGCCCGATCGAACCTCAAAGGTGCCGCACATCCAGCACCGTAACGGCGCCAGAATTGCGGCACCTTCGGCCAACATCGACTCCGGTAGCCGTGGGGGCTGGGAGGGGTCTCCGGGATGCTCAGGCAGAGCGCGGCTGAATGCCGCGCGAAGTGTTTGCCGCTTCCCGGTGACCCCTGCCGGCTCCCACGGCGCAGGCGCCCGGGATCCGTGGGAAGACGAGCGGCGCCGGGGTGAGTGCTATCTTCATCCCCGTTCCTTTAACCCAGGTCCTGTGAGGCCGGGAAGGTGACTTTGAACGAGAAGGTTGTGCTGGAAGCAAACGACGTCGAGCGCACGCTCCGTCGCATCGCCCACGAGATCGTCGAGAAGAATCCCGACGTCTCGGATCTCGCGATCGTCGGCATCCACACCGGCGGCGCCTACCTCGCCGAACGCCTCAACTCGATGATCGCCGGCCTGATCGGTGAAGCTCCGCCGCTGGGCGAGATCGACATCTCCTTCTACCGGGATGACATCGGCATTCGCGGCTCCGACTACCATCCGGTCGTTCACTCGACCCGGCTCGATTTCCCCCTTCAGGACCGCACCGTCGTTCTGGTCGACGACGTGCTCTTTACCGGCCGCACGGTCCGGGCCGCGATCGAGGCGCTCTTCGACTTCGGCCGGCCCGCCCGCATCCAGCTTGCCGTGCTCTGCGATCGCGGTCACCGCGAGTTGCCGATCCGGCCGGACTATGTCGGCAAGAACCTGCCGACCTCGCGCTCCGAGCAGGTCTCGGTGCGACTCAAGGAAACCGATGGCGAGGACGGGGTCGCCATCCTCTCGCCGGTGGAGGCGGTCGAATGAAACATCTGCTCAGCATCGATGACCTGGACCAGGAACAGATCGAAGCCCTGCTCGACCGGGCCGAAAGCTTTGCCGAAGTCTCCAGGCGGGACATCAAGAAGGTGCCGGCCCTGCGCGGCCGCACCATCGTCACCCTCTTTTACGAGGCTTCGACCCGGACCTCATCCTCCTTCGAGCTGGCGGCCAAACGACTCTCCGCCGACGTCGTTTCGGTCAAGGCATCGGGCTCCTCGGTCGAGAAGGGCGAGTCGCTGAAGGACACGGTCGAAACCCTTTCCGCCTATGACCCGGCCGCGATCGTGATCCGGCACCCCCAGGCCGGCGCCGCGCAGATGCTGAGCCACTGGACCGACGCCGCGATCATCAACGCCGGCGACGGCATGCATCAGCATCCCAGCCAGGCGCTGCTCGACCTTTTCGCCCTCCGCCAGCGGATCGGCTCGGTCGAGGGCAGGAAGGTCTGGATCGTCGGCGACGTGCTTCACAGCCGGGTCGCCCGCTCGAACATCCAGGCCTTCTCGATGATGGGCGCCGACGTGACGATCGCCGGTCCGCCGACCCTGATCCCGCGGGGAATCGAAGCTTCCGGTTGCGAGGTGAGGCACTCGCTCGACGGGATCGAGGAAGCCGACGTGGTCTATCTGCTGAGGATGCAGCGCGAACGGATGGAAGAGAGCTTCGTCCCCTCGATTCGCGAGTACGCGCAGCTTTTCCAGGTGAATTCCAGGCGTCTCAATCCGCGGCAGCTGGTGATGCATCCCGGGCCGGTCAACCGCGGGGTCGAGATCGGCGGCGACGTGATCGATTCCGATCGCTGCCTGATCGCCGATCAGGTGGCCTCCGGCCTGGCGGTGCGGATGGCAATCCTCTTCGAACTCCTGGCCCACGGCGGGGATGCCCGGGAAACCGCCGATGATCCGGTGCCGATCGGAGAGTCGGCATGAACGAGGTGATGGACGGCCTGCCGGACGAGGGGCCCGAAACCGGGGCGCTCTCGGCGCCGCTGGTCCAGCGACCGGGTCCGGACGCGACCCTGCTGATTCGCGGTGCCAGCCTGCTCGACCCCGTCGCGGGCATCGATGGCCGGTACGACCTGCTGATCGAAGACGGCCGGATCGCCCGCCTCGGGGACGCGGGAGGCATCGAAGCCGGCGACGGAGTCGAGGTGATTGAAGCCGAAGGTCTTCACGTCTTCCCGGCCTTCTTCGATCCCCATGTCCACTTCCGGACCCCGGGCCAGGAATACAAGGAGGACCTTGAAACCGGCACCCGCTCCGCCGCGGCGGGCGGTTACGGCGGAGTGATCGCGATGGCCAATACCTCGCCACCCGTTTCATCAGCCGAACAGATCGAAGCCCTGCGGGACCGCGCTTCCCGTGTTGCCTCGATCCCGGTCGGCTTCAGCGCGACCGTCACCCGGGACATGAAGGGGACCGAGCTAACCGACATGGCCGAGCTCAGGCAGGCCGGCGCGGTCGCCTTCACCGATGACGGACTGCCGATTGCCAGCCCCCGGATTCTGCGTCGGGCTCTTCAGTACCAGGCAATGACCGGCGGCCGGATCGCCCTCCACGAAGAGGATCCGGAACTCTCCGGCAAGGGCGTAATGAACGAAGGGGTCGTCTCCTCGGAACTGGGCCTGAGGGGTGTTCCCTCGATCTCCGAATCGACCATGATCGGCCGGGACGCCGCGATCGCCGGTTACGAAGGCGGGGCGATCCAGATCCAGCATCTCTCCGCGGTCGAATCGATCGAACAGATCCGCCGGGCCAAGGCCGACGGCGTGAACATCACCTGCGAGGTCACCCCGCATCACCTCTGTTTGACCGATGAGGCGGTGCGTGACCTCGACGCCTCGAAGCACAAGATGAACCCGCCGCTACGGACCGAGACCGACCGGCAGGCGCTGATCGAGGCGCTGGTCGACGGCACGATCGACTGCATCGCGACCGATCACGCACCCCATGCGATTCACGAGAAGGAGGTGCCGTATGAGGCCGCCAACATGGGCGTGACCGGCCTCGAGACGGCCTTTTCCTCGATCTACACGGAACTGGTGCTGCCCGGTCGGATCAGCCTTGAGTTACTGGTCGAAAAGCTCGGCTGCGGCGGTGCGCCCTTCGACATCGAACCGTTCAGTCTGGCCGAGGGGAGCCGGGCCAACCTGTGCCTCGTCGACCTCGAGGCCGAATGGGTGGTCGGCGAAGACGGCTACGAAAGCCGCTCGGTCAACTCCTGGTGCGCCGGCGAGAAGCTGCGCGGCAGGGTGCTCGTGACTCTGGCCGACGGGCAGGTCGCCTTCCGGCTTAGATCCTTCAGTCTGGGCGTGGCATGAGCGAAGCAACAGCCGGATATGTACTGCTGGAAGACGGCAGCCGTTTTGACGGGATCCTCTGCGGCGCAACCGAAGGCGGGGTGGGGGAAGTCGTCTTCAACACGGCGATGACCGGCTACCAGGAGGCGGTTACCGACCCTTCCTACGCCGGCCAGATCATCACCTTCACCTACACGATGATCGGCAACTACGGGGTATCGGCCGGGGCGATGGAATCGGGCGCAGCCCACGCTCGCGGGGTGATCATGCGGGACGCCAGAAACAACTCGGACGCGGCCAGCGCCGAAGGCGGCTGGCTCGACTGGCTCGAGGCCAACGGCGTCTGGGCGATCACCGGGGTGAACACCCGGGCGCTGGTCCGCCACATCCGCGACAAGGGCGCGATGCGCGGCGGCATATTCCCGGCGAGCCTTTCCACCGGAGATGCGATGGCCCGGATCGAGGCCGAACCGACCATGGCCGGCTCCGACTTCGCCTCGCAGGTCAGTCCCGAAGCACCGATCGAACATGACGGCAGCGGCCCTCACGTGGTCGCCCTGGACACCGGCATCAAGGCTTCGATCGTCAACCAGTTCCTCGAAAGGGACTGCCGGGTCACACTGCTGCCCTGCCTCACCCCCGCCGAAGAGGTGATGGCCCGGGAACCCGACCTGCTCTTCCTCGCCAACGGACCGGGCGACCCGGCCGCGGTATCGGCCGTGACCGAAACGGTGCGGGAACTGATCGGAACCAGGCCGATGGTCGGCATCTGCCTCGGCCACCAACTGCTCAGCCGGGCGGTCGGCCTCGAAACCTTCAAGCTGCCCTTCGGCCACCGCGGATCAAACCATCCGGTCAAGGACCTCGAGACCGGGGTGATCGAGATCACTTCCCAGAACCACGGTTTCGCGGTGGTCGGGCCCGATGGCAAGGGCACGATCGAAAACGACGAACCGGTGCGCTGGCAGACCGGTCACGGCGAGGCGGTGCTTTCACACATCAACCTCTACGACCGCACGGTCGAGGGGCTGCGACTCCCGGACGCGAAGGCGATGACCGTCCAGCATCACCCCGAGGCCGGGCCGGGGCCGCGCGATGCCCGCCACCTCTTCGACCGTTTCCTCGACCTGGCAAAGGAAGGCTGAACCGCGATGCCGAAGCGTGAAGACATCAAGCGGATCATGGTGGTCGGTTCCGGACCGGTCGTGATCGGACAGGCTGCCGAGTTCGACTACTCCGGGGTCCAGGCATGCAAGGTGCTGCTTGAAGAGGGTTACGAGGTGGTGCTGGTCAACTCGAATCCGGCCACGATCATGACCGACCCCGAGTTCGCGACCCGCACCTATGTCGAACCGCTCCTGCCCGGCCCGGTCGCGGCGATCATCGAGAAGGAACGGCCGGACGCGCTGCTGCCCACCCTCGGCGGCCAGACCGCGCTGAACCTCGCCATGGACCTCTCTGCCGACGGCACCCTGGAGAAGTTCGGGGTCGAGCTGATCGGGGCCAACCGCGACGCGATCATCCGCGGCGAGGACCGCGAGGTCTTCCGCCAGGTGATGACCGAAGCCGGAATCCGGATTCCCTGGTCGATCACCGTCGAGTCGGTCGAGCAGGCCCTGAAGGAACTCGACGAGGGTGACGCGTCGCTGCCGGCGATCATCCGGCCGGCCTTCACCATGGGCGGCCAGGGCGGGGGAATCGCCGAGACCCGTGACGAGCTGATCGAAGTCGTTTCGAAGGGCATCGCCGCCAGCCCGATCGGCCAGGTGCTGGTCGAGGAGTCGGTGATCGGCTGGGGCGAGTTCGAACTCGAGGTGATGCGCGACCGCAACGACAACGTGGTGATCATCTGCTCGATCGAGAACGTCGACCCTATGGGGGTCCACACCGGCGATTCGATCACCGTCGCTCCGGCCCAGTCGCTGACCGACCCGGTCTACCAGTCGCTGCGGGACATCGCGATCGCCGTGATTCGCGAGGTCGGGGTCGAGACCGGTGGCTCCAACGTCCAGTTCGCGGTCAACCCGGCCGACGGCGAAATCGTGGTGATCGAGATGAACCCGCGGGTGTCGCGCTCGTCGGCTTTGGCCTCGAAGGCAACCGGCTTCCCGATCGCCAAGATGGCGGCCAAGCTGGCGGTCGGCTACGCGCTCGAGGAGATCCCGAACGACATCACCCGGGCGACCCCGGCCTCATTCGAGCCGACCATCGATTACGTGGTGACCAAGATCCCGCGCTTCGCCTTCGAGAAGTTCCCCGGAGCCGACGAGAAGCTCTCGACCTACATGCAGAGCGTCGGCGAGGTCATGTCGATCGGGAGGACCTTCCGCGAATCCTTCGCCAAGGCGCTGGCTTCCCGCGAGCTCGATTCCCGGCCCGAAGTGCCGGAGAGCGACAACGGGCTGCTGAACGCGATCGCCACCCCGACCCCGGGCCGGATCGACCTGGTCCTCGCCGCCTTCGAGCGCGGGCTGACCGTCGAGCAGGTTCACGAACAGGCGAAGATCGACCCCTGGTTCCTGCGCGAACTGGAACTGCTGGCCACCGACGGCGACGGCACCGGCGGCCTCGAGCGGATCTACAACTCGGTCGACACCTGCGCGGCCGAGTTCGAGGCGGCGACCCCGTACTACTACTCGTCGCATGAGCCGGAAGGGTCACCCTCCGAGATTCGCCGGGGTGAGAAGGAATCTGTGGTGATCCTCGGGGCCGGCCCGAACCGGATCGGCCAGGGGATCGAGTTCGACTACTGCTGCGTCCACGCCGCGATGACCGCCCGCGAGTGCGGACGCGACGCGGTGATGGTCAACTGCAATCCGGAAACGGTCTCGACCGATTACGACACTTCGGACCGGCTCTACTTCGAGCCGCTGACGCTCGAACACGTGCTGGCGGTCTGCGAGAAGGAACAGCCGGAAGGGGTGATCGTGATGTTCGGCGGCCAGACGCCGCTGAAGCTGGCCGAGGGTCTCAAGGAAGCCGGCATCAACCTGCTCGGCACCCCGGTCGAGGCGATCGACGCGGCCGAGGACCGCGGCAAGTTCGGTGCCCTGATCGACCGGCTCGGAATCAAGCCGCCGCCCTACGGCACGGCGCTGTCGGCGGCGGAGGCTGAAGAAATCGCGGCCGGGATCGGCTACCCGCTGCTGGTCCGTCCCTCCTTCGTGCTGGGTGGCCGGGCGATGGAGATCTGCTACTCGACCGGGGACCTGAAGGCCTATCTCGACCGGCATGTCAAGGCCTCGCCGGAACATCCGCTGCTGCTCGACCGCTTCCTCGAGAACGCGATCGAGGTCGACGTGGACGCACTCTGCGATGGCGAGGAGGTCTTCGTGGCCGGGATCATGCAGCACGTCGAAGAGGCCGGAGTCCATTCCGGCGACTCGGCCTGCGTGCTGCCGCCGATGAGCATCGGCCAGGAGATGATCGACGAGATCAAGCAGGCGACCACGGCGATCGCGCTCGAACTGGGAGTGATCGGCCTGATCAACATCCAGTACGCGCTGGCCGGCGGCGAGCTTTACGTGATCGAGGCCAATCCCCGGGCCTCGCGGACCGTGCCATTCGTTTCGAAGGCGATCGGGATTCCCCTGGCCAAGGTCGCGACCCGGATCATGCTCGGCCAGAAGCTGGCCGACCAGGACCTGCCCGAATTCACCGGTGATCATGTCTCGGTCAAGGAGGCGGTGCTGCCGTTTTCCCGCTTCCAGGGTGCCGATTCGGTGCTCGGTCCGGAGATGAAGTCAACCGGTGAGGTGATCGGGATCGGCCCCGACTTCCCGACCGCCTTCGGCAAGGCCCAGGCGGCGGCCGGGGTATCCCTTCCGGAATCCGGGGCCGTGTTCATCTCGGTCACCGACACCGACAAGGCTGCCGCCACCCAGCTCGCCGCCCAGCTTCACGACCTTGGTTTCGAGATTCTCGCCACGACCGGCACCGCCCAGGCGATCTCGCGCATGGGAACCCCGGTCAGGGCGATCAACAAGATCGCCGAGGGCTCCCCGCATGTGGTCGACATGATCGAGGAGCAGCACTGCGACCTGGTGATCAACACGCCGACCGGTTCCGGGGCCCGGGCCGACGGTTACGAGATCCGCTCGGCCGCGATCCGGCACGGCATTCCTTCGGTGACCACACTGACCGGGGCCTCGGCTGCGGTCCGGGCGATGGCCGCCCGGGCCAATGGTTCCGGGGAGGTCAAGTCACTTCAGGAGCTTCATGCCCGCTGACCCGGCCGCCACGCCTGACCGGGTTCAGGCGCCGTTCGGACGGCGACTCTGCGAAGTCGCTGAAACGAGGCCCTCGGGCGGCTACCGGATCTTCACGCTGATCGACCCCGAAGGCCCGGCCCCGGCCCCGGGCCAGTTCTTCATGCTGGCCGCCGCGCCCGACTGGGCGAGGGAGGGCGGCCGTCCGTACCTGCCGCGGGCGATCTCCCATGCCCGGTTCACACGGCACCCCGGCTCCGGGCAGCGACTTGACTTCCTGATCGACGAGGTCGGCCCGGGAACTTCGAGGCTCGCGGAGATGAAGCCGGGAGATCAATGCTGGGTGGCCGGGCCGTTCGGTGGCCGCTTCAGCCTGCCTCGCAAGCTCAATCCGCAGGCCGCCGGGGCGATCCTGGTCGGCGGCGGGATCGGCATCGCGCCGATGGCGGTGCTGCGCCGTGAACTCGTCGACCGCGGGATTCCCTCCCGCAGCCTGCTCGGATTCCGTGATCAGGCGCATTCCGGCGGGGTGGAAGAACTCTTCGGCTGCGAGGAGACGAGGCTCGCCTTCGAGGACGGCAGCTCCGGCCACAAGGGTTACGTGACCGACCTGCTGCTCCAGCTGCTCGAAGGTGACGATTCCGCCTCGGCCGCCGTCTACTCCTGCGGACCGCCGGCGATGCTGGAGGCCGTTCGCCGGATCTGCCTTGAGCGGGAGGTCCCGGTCGAGCTCGCCCTCGAATCGCCGATGGCCTGCGGGTACGGAGCCTGCTTCGGCTGCGCCGTGCCAAAGGCGGACGGCGGCTACCTGAGACTCTGCATCGACGGCCCGGTCGTCCGTGGCGACGAGATCGCCACCGCGATGGCAGGAGAGCCGGCCGTTGACTGAATCGGCAAAAGCGGCAGAACCGCTCCCGGTCATGGATCTCTCCACCGGGATCTGCGGAATTCCCCTCAGCGGTCCCGTGCTGAACGGTTCGGGGACCTTCGATGCGCTGGCCGCCCGCCGGGTCTTCGGCGACGCGCTGATCGAGGACTTCCCCTTCGACTGTTACGTCTCGAAGACGATCACCATGAACCCGCGTCCCGGCAACCCGCCCTACCGGCTCTGGGAGACCCCGTCGGGGATGATCAACTCGATCGGACTGCCCGGCCCGGGCCTGGACGGATTCCTCGAAAACGACCTAGGGGCCCTGGCCGAAATCGGGGTGCCCCTGATCGTTTCGGTCATGGCCGACAGCGCCGAAGACTTCGCCACCCTCGTCGAGCGGGTCGCGGCCAGGGATGAGGTGGCCGGGATCGAACTCAATGTTTCCTGCCCCAACGTCCACTCCGGACTGATCGTCGGCGAGCAGCCCGCCGAGACCGAGGCCCTGATGAAGGCGCTGCGGCCGCTGACCGGCAAGCCGCTGATCGTCAAGTTGACGCCCAACGTGGCCAACCCTCAAGAGGTGGCTGTTGCGGCCGAGGCCGGGGGAGCCGACTCGGTCTCGATGATCAACACGATCAAGGCGGCCGCGATCGACCCGGCTTCCAGCCGAACCTGGCTTGGCGCCGGAGCCGGCGGACTCTCGGGGCCGGCGGTCAGGCCGATCGCCCTGGCCCAGGTGCGGGCGGTTTCATCAGCGGTCGGAATCCCGGTGGTCGGCATGGGCGGCATCAGTGACGCCGAGTCGGCACTCGAGTTCATCCTGGCCGGCGCCGAGGTGATTGCGGTCGGTACCGAGAACTTCCGCAACCCCCGGGCCGGGGCGGCCGTGACCGAGGGTCTTCCGCTTGCTCTCCGGCGCCGCGGGTTCGGCAGCCTGGCCGAGGCCCGGGCGGCCACGATCGGCTGAGCCGGCTCTTACCGAACGGGCGCCCGCCGGACATGCCCGGCCGGTGACCGGTTCCGCCTCGCCCTCAACCTCGAGTCGAGGTTGAGATGGATTTGCCCGAAATCGGCACTTTTCGGGGGTTTTCGGCCTCCAAACTTCTCGCCAGTGGCTATACTCGCCGCCTTCCATGGCCCCGACCTCGAAGACCGTATCCAGCCCGCCGGAAGCCCCGGAAAGGTCCCTCGACCAGAGGATGGACGCACTCAAGAGGGCCAACAATATTCGCACCGCCAGGGCCCAGCTGAAGCGGGACCTCAAGGCCGGTCGCACCACGATCACCGAGGTTCTCGACGAGCCGCCGGAATACCTCCTGACCGCCAAGGTCTTCGACATGCTGCTCGCCGTTCCGAAGTACGGCAGGGTCAAGACCAACCGGATCCTCAAGCAGTGCAAGGTCAGTCCCGCCAAGACCATCGGCGGACTCAGCGCCCGCCAGCGCCAGGAACTCGTAAGCCTCCTCCAGCGTTAACCCGGGCAAGCACCAGCCTCAACCCAGGCAGGCACCAGCCTCAACCCGGGTAAGCACCAGCTCAAACCCGGGCAGGCAGCAAGACAGAACCCGCGGCAAGCAGGGCTCTCCCGAGATCCGGTTTTCCGCCAAATACCGCACCCAACTCCGATCTCGCCCGTTCCCCACTCATGATCCGTGAAGGGTGCCGCAGGTTTGCGCCCACAGAGGTAACAAACCTGCTGTACCGACCAAAGACGAGGCCGAATACCCAACCCTGGAGGCGGCAAGCAGCTGCGGGCCACCTGAATTCCCCCGTCACTTGCCCTGTTCCACCCGGGTGGGTCGGATAACCGGTACCTGGGCCGGAAAACCGACCCACGAGTCTTCCGAACCGGACCGGGCGTTGGGGTGGGTCGGGTTTCCGGGGCTGGTGACGGAAATCCGCCCCAGCGGCATCGAGGCACGGTCCGGGTTGATCGAGATCTGGGTTGGGGGCGGTATTTGGCAGAAAGTGGGATCTCGCGAAAGACAGGCTGGGGTTGCGTTGGCTTCCGGAGTGGCGGGTAGGCTGGTCGGTCCTATGTCTGGTCCATCTCCGTCGAAGGTCTTCGTGATCACCGGTCCGTCCGGGGTGGGGAAGGGCAGCCTGATTTCGCTGCTGCGACACCGGATTCCGGAGCTTGAATTGAGCACTTCGGCCACCACCCGATCACCACGAACCGGCGAACAGCAGGGAGTCGATTATCACTTCCTCGATCAGGACGAGTTCCTCGAAAAGGTCGCTGCCGGAGAGTTCCTCGAGCACGCCGCATACAGCGGCAACCATTACGGGACACTGCGCTCCGAGGTCGAGGGCAGGGTGGCGGCCGGACATCCGGTGGTGCTCGAAATCGAGGTTCAGGGTGCCCGCCAGGTAGCGGAATCGATGCCGGAGGCGACGCAGATCTTCATCGCGCCCCCGGAACTCGCCGCCCTGAAGCAACGGCTGGAGGGGAGGGGGACCGATTCACCGGAGGCGATCGGTCGCCGGCTCGAGGTTGCGGAGGAGGAGCTCGCGGCCCGTGACGAGTTCCATCACGTGGTGGTCAACGATGAACTCGAGGCTGCGCTCGACGAGCTCGAAGCCATAGTTCGTGGCAAGCTGTCACAATCAGATCAATGATCAAGCCTCGCGTCGACCATCTTCTCCAGCATTCGGACTCGCATTATGCGGCCGTGGTTCTGGCTGCCCGCCGGGCGCGCCAGATCAACAGTTACTACCAGAGCCTCAACGAAGGCGGCTACGGCGATTACCCGCCGCCCATGGTTCCGGCCGAGCCGGGCAAGGGTGCGTTGACTCTCGCTCTGGAAGAGGTCGCCACCGGCAAACTCAAGTACGAGTACCGCTCGTAGGCTGCGACCCGGGCCCAAGCCCGCTGAAGAGGTAACCGATATGGCGAAGATCCTGCTTGGTGTAAGCGGCGGGATCGCGGCCTACAAGGCAGTCGAGTTCGTGCGCCTGGCGACCGGAGCCGGGCACTCGGTGCGGGTGTTGATGACCTCGGCCGCCCGCAAGTTCGTCGGCCCGGACACCTTCGAGGGAATCCTCGGTGCGCCGGTCCTCACCTCCGAATTTGAACGGGACCCGATGCGGGGCACGTTTCCCGGCGAGGAGTTGCCGGAACACGATCCGATCGGCCATCTCGCGGTGGCCGAGTCGGCAGATGTCTACCTGGTCGCCCCGGCGTCGGCCAACACGATCGCCAAACTGGCGACCGGCCAGGCCGACTCGATCCTGACCACCGCCTTCCTCGCCTTCGAGGGTCCGCGGCTGGTCGCCCCGGCGATGAACGAGCGGATGTATCTCTCGGGAGCCACCCAGGGGAACCTTTCCCGGCTGCGGCAGATGGGGGTGGAGGTAATCGATCCCGGGGTCGGCCGCCTCGCTTCGAAGGGCGAAGCCGGGGTCGGCCGCCTGCCCGAGCCAACCGAGCTGCTGGAACGGGTCGAGGCCGCCCTCGACGAGGAGAAGTCGGCGGACCTCGAGGGTCTGCGGGTGCTGGTCACGGCCGGGGGCACCCGCGAGGGGATCGATCCGGTCCGCTACATCGGCAACCGCTCCTCCGGCCGGATGGGGCTTGCCCTGGCCGAGCGGGCCCGCAAGCGCGGGGCGGAGGTGACCGTGATCTGCGCCAACGTGAACCTGCCGGCCCCGGCGGGAGTGAGAAGGGTGGATGTCGAATCGACGGTCGACCTCGCCCGGGCATGTCGCGAACAGTTCCCGGCCCATGACCTGCTGCTGATGGCGGCGGCGCCGGCGGACTTCACCGTGGCCGATACCTCGAACGAAAAGCTGTCCCGGACCGGGGGCGAGTTCACCCTGACCCTGGTTCCGACCGAGGACATTCTCGCCGGCCTCGCCGCGAACCGGATCGATGGTCAGACCGTGGTCGGTTTCGCCGCGCAGCATGGTGGCGACGCGATTGGCCGGGCCCGGCAGAAGCTGGAGCGAAAAGGGGCGGACATGATCGTCCTCAATGACGTATCCGACCGGACGATCGGCTTCGACTCGGACGAGAACGCGGTGACGCTGGTCACCGGGTCCGGCGAGCGGGAGATCCCCAAGGCACCGAAGACCGAGATCGCCGACCGCATCCTCGACCGTGCGGTCGAACTCCGCGCCGGCTGATGCGGGCACTGGTTCAGCGGGTTACCCGGGCCTCGGTCGCGGTCGAAGGCGAGATCGTCTCGGAGATCGGCCCGGGGATGCTCGTTCTGCTGGGAGTGAAAAAGGGCGACACCGAAGCCGAGGCCGAAAAGGTCGCGGCCAAACTGCTCAAACTCCGGGTCTTCGAAGACGGCGAAGGCCGCATGAACGAACCGCCCGGCGAACGCGAGATTCTCTGCATTAGCCAGTTCACCCTCTACGGCGACACCCGCAAGGGCAACCGCCCGAGCTGGATTGAAGCCGCGGGCGGGGAGGAAGCCGAACCGCTTTACGACCTCGTCTGCGAAAAGCTCGACGCGAAGAAGGGCATCTTCGGTGCCGACATGAAGGTCGAACTCGTGAACGACGGCCCGGTCACCCTTCTGGTCGAAACCTGACCCGGAGAACACCGCGAGATCCGAGTTTTTCGTCACTGTGACGAAAAAGTCGGAGCCCGCTGTTCCTGGTTGCTGCCCGACTTGATATTCGGGCTATACTTGTTGGTGCTTTTCCCCTCTAGCTGTGTCGAAAAGTGGGCCTCGCCCGCTTTTTTTTGGTCCTGAACCCGGAAATACAGACTTGAATCCCACCCCCGAAGACATCGAGAAAAGGCTCGAAGCGATCGATCCCGAGATCGAGTTTCTGGCGCTGGAAAGCGCCGGAGGTGACGCCCTGCGCCTTTTCATCGATCGGCCGGGCGGGGTGACCCTGGACATCTGCCAGCAGGTGACCTCCGGACTTCAGGACGTCCTGGTCGACCACTCGCTCGAGGTTTCCTCACCGGGCCCCGAACGGCCACTGACCAAGCCAGGCCATTTCGACCGTTTCTCGGGTCGCCGGGCGAAGGTGGTCACCGTCGAGCCGCTCGACGGACGGAGAAACTTCACCGGGACCATCGCCAGTGCCGGGGAAAGCGGAGTCGTCATCGAATCCGACGGCCAGAATTTCGATATTCCTTACGCGAGCATTGAGCGCTCGCACCTCGTGCCAGAAATCCCACAAGGAGCAGCCAAGTGACCCAAGAGATCGTCGACGCAGTTCGAGCCCTCGAACAGGAAAAGGGAATCGCCGCCGACACCCTGATGGACGCGCTTGCCGACGCCCTGCTCTCCGCCTACCGCAAGAGCCCGGGTTCGGCCAAGTACGCCGAGGTTGATCTCGATCACGAGACCGGAGACTTCCGGGTCTTCGAGCTGATCCTGCCTGCCGAGCTCGAAGAGAAGCTGCTCGAAGAAGCCGCCGCCGAGCAGGAGCGCACGATCAATCCGGAGACCGGCGAGTACAACGAGCCGGAAGAGCCCGAACTCGACCCGGAGATGCTGGATCCCTACCGCGACCAGATCGAACGCAATGACGTCACCCCGGACGACTTCGGCCGGATCGCCGCCCAGACCGCCAAGCAGGTGATCTACCAGCGGATCCGCGAAGCCGAGCGCCAGATGATGTACGAGGAGTACCGCGACCGGGTCGGCGAGCTGATCACCGGTCTGATCCAGCAGTCGGACAAGCGCTACACCCTGGTCCAGCTGCGCGAGCGGGTCGAGGCGCTGCTGCCCAAGTCCGAGCAGGTCTACAGCGAGCGCTACGACCACGGCATGCGGGTCAAGGCCGTGATCACCGACGTCTCCGAGTCCACCAAGGGCCCGAGCATCGTCGTTTCGCGCCGCAGCCCCGAGCTGATCAAGGGACTCTTCGAACTGGAAGTGCCCGAGATCGCCGACAAGCTGGTCGAGATCGTCGGGGTTGCCCGCGAGCCCGGCTACCGCTCGAAGATCGCGGTGGTCTCGCATGCCGACGGAGTCGACCCGGTCGGCGCCTGCGTCGGCCCCCGCGGTTCTCGCGTGCGCATGGTCGTTTCCGAGCTGCGCGGCGAGAAGATCGACATCATTCCCTACAACGAGGAACCGGCCCGCTTCGTCGCCAAGGCGCTTTCGCCGGCCCGGGTCCGCGAGGTCCTGGTCGACGACGAGGACATGCAGGCGACCGTCGTCGTGCCGGACGACCAGCTTTCCCTGGCGATCGGCCGCGACGGCCAGAACGCCAGGCTAGCCGCCCGCCTGACCGGCTGGCGGGTTGACATCAAGTCCGAAAGCGAGTTCGCCCGGGAAGAGAGCGAGCACGACTACGAGGGCGAAGAGGAATTCGACGGCCGCTGCATGGCCGTGCTTTCCAGCGGCCGCCGTTGCCCGAACGCCGCCGTCTCCGGCTCGACCTACTGCCAGCTGCCGCAGCATCAGGCGCTCTCGCGCTTCTCGACCAGCCACGTCGGTGTGCTGGCGAGTCTCAGTGACGAGGACGTCAGCGTCCTCGCCGACCCCGATGCCGACGAAGCCGCCGTGAATGCGATCGTCACGGCCGCCGAGGCTGATTTCGTCGAACCGACCGACGAGGACGCCGGCGAAGAGCAGGTGGCGGAGATCGAGGAAGCAGAAGCCGAGACGACCGCGAACGAGATGCTGGTCGAAGAGGCCGAGGCTGATCTCGAATCCGATGACGAGGCGGCCGCCGAGGTCGTAGCCGAGGAGGAAGCCGGCGAGGAGCTGGCTGCCGCCGAGGAAGCCGAAGCCGAAGCAGAACTGGAAGAGGCTGAAGAAGCCGAAGCTGAAGAAGCTGAAGAAGCCGAAGCAAGTCCGGAGCCGGTAGACGAGGCTGAAGAAGCCGATCAGGAAGTCGCCGCGGCCGATGAGGCAGCTGAAGCGACGGAAGGCGAGGCCGAGTGAGCAAGAGGCGCGTCCACGAAATTGCCAAGGAAGCCGGAGTAGCCAGCAAGGATCTGCTGGCGGCACTTCAGGCTGCCGGAATTGAAGTAAAGGCGGCTGCCTCGAACGTGGAGGAAGCTGACGCGAAGAAGGTCCTGGCCAGCCTCGGCGGCAAGTCCGGCGAGAAGAAGCCGGCCGCGAAGTCGAAGGCTCCCGCCAAGCCGAAGGCCGAGGCGAAGCCAAAGGAAGCCGCCAAACCAAAAGCTGAAGCGAAACCGGCCGCCGCGTCGAAGGCTGAAGCCAAACCGGCCGCAGAGAAGCCCGCCGCCAAAGCCGGGTCGACACCGAAGGCCGAGGCGAAGCCGAAGCCGGCCGCCAGGCCTTCCCAGGCTTCGAGCAAGCCGGTTCGCACCGACGCTGCTCCCTCCGGAACTCCGGCCGCTCCGCCTGCCGCATCCGGTTCACCGGCTTCGTCCGGTGCCGGTGGAGGCTCCGCTGCCGCCGGCAAGAAGCGCCGCCGCGTGGTGATCGACTCCCAGGCTTCACGCCGCGAACAAGGCGGCGCCCCGCCGCCGCAGCGGCCGCCGCGTCGCCGGGGTGGACGCCGTCGCCGGCCGTTGCTGGAAGAGCCGGAGCCCGTACAGGCGGATCCGAGCGAGCCGCAGGCGACCAAGGTCAACAGCGGCGTCACGGTCCGTGACCTGGCCGAACTGCTCGGCCTCAGTTCCGCCGACCTGATCAAGAAGCTGATGACCATGGGCGAGATGGCAACCCTCACCCAGACCCTGACCGACGATTCGGTCAAGGCGATCGCCGACGAGTACGACCGCAAGATCGAGATCGTCTCGGCGGCGCAGGAGGAAGCCCCGGCTCCGGAATTCGAGGATTCCGATGAGGAACTCATGGACCGCCCGCCCGTGGTCACGATCATGGGTCACGTCGACCACGGCAAGACCTCGCTGCTCGACGCAATTCGCGAGACCGAAGTCGCCGCCGGCGAGGCCGGCGGGATCACCCAGCACATCGGTGCTTACCAGGTCCATCACGACGACCACACGATCACCTTCCTCGACACCCCGGGCCACGAGGCATTCACCGCCATGCGGGCCCGTGGCGCCCAGGTCACCGATGTTGCGGTGATCGTGGTCGCCGCCGATGACGGCGTCATGCCCCAGACCAGGGAAGCGATCGATCACGCCCGGGCCGCCGACGTTCCGATCCTGATTGCGGTCAACAAGATCGACAAGGAAGGTGCGAATCCCGACCGGATCCGCACCGATCTTGCCGCCGACGGGCTCAGCCCGGAGGATTGGGGCGGGGACACGATCTACTGCAACGTGTCGGCGAAGACCAACGAGGGACTCGACAACCTGCTCGACATGATCATCCTGGTCACCGAGCTCGAGGAACTCGTCGCGAACCCCGATGCGCCCGCATCCGGTTCCGTGATCGAGTCCAAGCTCGATCCCGGCCGGGGCCCGGTTGTTTCCGTGCTGGTCAACCGGGGCACGCTCCGGGTCGGCGACTCGGTCGTGGCCGGAGCCGTCTGGGGCAAGGTCCGGGCGATGCACGACTACCTCGGCGCCAAGGTTGACGAAGCAACCCCCGGCATGCCGGTGGAGGTGCTCGGTTTCGATGGAGTCTGCGAAGCCGGGGAGTTCGTGCAGGTGGTCGAGAACGACCGTCGCGCCAGGCAGATGGCCCAGGAAAGGCTCAACCGCCTCAAGGCCGAAACCATCGCCCGCCGTTCCGCCCGCAAGGTCACCCTCGAGGAGATCTTCGCCCGCGCCCAGACCGGCGACCTCAAGGAACTCAACATCGTGCTCAAGAGCGATGTCGCGGGTTCGCTGGAGGCGCTGCAGGACGAAATCGCCAAGGTGCCGCAGGAGCAGGTCGCGATCAACATCATCCGCGCCCAGACCGGCGGCATCACCGAGTCCGACGTGATGCTCGCTTCGGCCTCGAACGCAGTGATCATCGGCTTCAACGTGAGGCCCCTTGCCGACGCCCGCCGGGCCGCGCAGGCCGAGGGGGTCGACATTCGCACCTACTCCGTCATCTACAAGATCACCGAAGACCTGCGGGCCGCCATGGAAGGCATGCTCGACACGGTCGAGGTAGAGGATTCGATCGGTGAAGCGGAAGTCCGGGAGGTCTTCAAGGCCTCCAAGGTCGGCCGGATCGCCGGATGCGTCGTCACCGAAGGGAGGGTCCAACGGGACGCCTCGGTGCGGCTCGTCAGGGAGGGGACCGTCATCTGGACGGGGCAGCTCGATTCGCTGCGCCGTTTCAAGGATGCGGTCCAGACCGTCGAGGAAGGCCAGGACTGCGGCATCGTCCTGGACGGGTACGCCGACGTGAAGGTCGGCGACGTACTCGAGTTCTTCTCGACCCGTCAGGTCGAACAGACCCTCAGTTAGGCGGCAAGCGGTGTCGAAGGCGCGGATGCGCAGGGTGAATGAGGTGCTTCGTCAGGTGATTTCCGATGCGATCACCAACGATCTGAGCGATCCTCGTCTGGAAATGGCAACCGTCACCTCGGTCGACACCACCCCGGACCTGCGTCACGCCAAGGTCTATTTCACGGTGCTGGGTGACGATGCGGCAAAGGCCGACGCGCTCAAGGGCCTGGGCAGCGCCCACAGCCTGTTGCAGGGCAAGGTGGCGGCCGAGACCCGGATGAAGCACACCCCGGCACTGGCCTTCGAATACGACGAATCGATCGAGTCGGGAATGCGAATCGACGCCCTGCTGGCCGAAGGCGAAGCCAAAGGCAGGGAGGACGGCGAGTGAATCCCGCTGCCGCCAGCCAGCTCGTGGTGAAGGGGGATCTCGAGGAGATCGCGACCCTGATCAGGGAGGAACAGAAGTTCCTCTTGACGACCCACGAGGGACCGGACGGAGATGCCCTCGGCTCGCTGCTGGGGATGCATCACCTGCTGGAAAGCCTCGGCAAGGACTCCGTGATGTTCCTCGCCGCGAAGGAGTTCCCGCTTCCGATCGAGTACCGCCACCTGCCGCTCGAGGGCGTCTTCCACGAACCGCCGGCCGACATCCGCGACCGGATCGTCGTCTTTCTCGATTGCGGCAACATCGACCGCATGCCGGTCGACTTCCTGCGCGAAGACGGCAAGCTGATGGTCAACATCGACCATCATCACGACAACACCGAATTCGGTGACCTGAACCTGGTCGACGCCGGTGCCTCCTGCACCGCCGAGATCATCTACGAACTTTCGGTCCTGCTCGACGTCAAGGTCAGCCCCGCGATGGCCCGGGCGCTTTACATCGGGATCGTCACCGACACCGGCAAGTTCATGTACGACGCGACCAGGCCCAAGACCCACCGGGTCGCCGCCGAGCTGATCGAAGCCGGAGTCGACGTCGATGACGTGAACCGTCGCCTCTACGAAAGCATGCCGATCGAGAAACTGCGCCTGCTGAGCCGGGCCCTCGACAACCTCGAACTTCACTGCGAAGGACAGCTCATCGTCAGCTACATCACCGACGAGGATTACCGCAAGAGCGGGGCCGGGGAGGAGATGACCGAAGGGATCATCGACAACCTGCGGGCGGTCGACGGAATCAGAGTCGCTGCCGTGGTGCGCGACCAGGTCAGCCGCGGCCGCGCGGCCCGCAAGATCAGCCTCCGCGCCGGTGACGACCACACCGACGTCTCGGTGCTGGCCCGGAAGTTCGGCGGCGGTGGCCACGTGCGGGCCGCCGGCTGCTCGACCGAGCTCTCCTTCGATGAGATCGTCTCCGAACTCTGCAGCGGCCTGGGCGACCAGCCGCTCCCTTCCTGACCGAGAGCGGCCGGCTTCAGTGGCCACGGATCCCGAAGACGGGGTGCTGATAGTCGACAAGCCCGCCGGCCTGACCTCTCACGACGTGGTCGCCGGGGTGCGGCGCGAGCGTGGCGGCAAGGTCGGGCATGCGGGAACCCTCGACCCTTTCGCGACCGGGGTCCTGACCATCCTGCTGGGCCGTGCGACCCGTCTTCAGCGGTACCTGCTGGAGCTGCCGAAGACCTATGTCGCGACCGCGAAGCTGGGCTGGAAGTCAACCACCGGCGACCCGGACGGAGTTTTGACCGAAACCGGCAACCTGCCGGACCGGCTCGAGCTCCCGACCGGTCGGATTCAGCAGATGGTGCCGATGACCTCGGCGGTCAAGGTTGAAGGCGAGCGACTCTACAAACGGGCCCACCGCGGCGAGAGCAGCGAGGAGCGGCCGGTTCGCGAGGTCGAGATCTACCGGGCGGAGCTCCTCGACGCACAGACCGGACCGCCGTTTGTCGGTCAGGAAGTCAGCTTCGAGGTGGAAGTGAGCTCGGGAACCTACGTCCGGACCCTGGTTGAAACCCTCGGTGACGCCTATTGCTCGAAGCTGCGCCGGACCGCCGTGGGTCCCCTCGACATCTCTCTCGCGGGCCGGGTGCTCGCCCCGCTCGAGGCCCTGTCGTTTTTGCCGCAGATCGAGCTCGATGCGGAACAGGCCCGCGCGATCGGCTTCGGACAGAAGCTCGACACCGGTCGGTTTGACCTGCCATCGGGCATTCAGGCAGGGTCCTCAAAGAGTTTCGCATTGGTCCACGGGGATAACCTGATTGCCGTGGCTCGTATTGAAGATTCAGTCCTGCGCCCCGAAGTCGTCCTGGTTCCCGCCTCGTGATCAAGGTAACCCCCCTGGATGAAGCCGAGTACCGGCCCCGGAAGATCGCGATCGGAACCTTCGACGGCGTCCACGTCGGACACCGCGCGGTAATCAAGGGGGCCGACACCGTGCTGACCTTCGAGCCTCATCCCCTGGAGATCCTTCATCCGGCGGCCGCCCCGAAGCTGCTGATGCCCCTCGACGTCCGCCGCGACGTTCTCGACGGTCTCGGAGTCGAGGAGATGATCGTCATCCAGTTCGATGATTCGTTCACGAAGATCACCGCCGAGCAGTTCATCGAAGAGATCCTGATCGCCCGCCTCGGCGCCGAAGAGGTGTCGGTCGGAGACAATTTCCGCTTCGGCCAGAAGGCGAAGGGCACGCCGGAAATGCTGGCCGCCAGGCCCGAGTTCAGGACCCGGGTCGAGCCCCTCGTGGAAGTCGACGGCGAAGCCGTTTCCTCGACGCGGATTCGCGCCCTGGTCGCAGCGGGGGACATGGAGCTGGCCAGACGCTGCCTGGGAGTCCCCTTCATGGTCGAGGGCGAGGTCGTGACCGGTGACCAGCGGGGTCGCGAACTTGGCTTCCCGACTGCGAATATCGTTCCCGATGACCGTTTTGCCCATCCCGGGCACGGTGTTTACGCAGCCTTCGCCGACGGTCTGCCGGCGGCGGTGAACATCGGCGTCAGGCCGACCTTTGACACCGGTCGGGGAGTCCTGATCGAGACCTACATCATCGACGAGGAGGTCGATCTGTATGGCCGGATCCTCCGGGTCGCCTTCGTCGAACGGTTGCGCGGCGAGAAAAGGTTCGACTCGGTCGACGATCTGATCGCGCAGATGAAACGGGACGTAGAGAAGACGAAGGCCGTCTGTGCTAGCTTCCATCGGCCGTGAACGGGTCCGCCCGTGACCCGAAACCAAGGATTTTTGAAGAAATGACACTGACCAAAGAAAACAAGGCCGAACTGATCAGCAAGTACGGCAAGTCCGAGGGCGACACCGGCTCGACCGAAGTCCAGGTGGCCCTGCTTACCGAGCGGATCAACGATCTCACCGGCCACCTGCGGGAGCACGGGAAGGATCACCATTCCCGCCGCGGGCTGCTGATGATGGTCGGCAAGCGCCGCCGCCTGCTGCGCTACCTCGAGCGGACTGACGTCGAGCGCTACCGCGCCCTCGTCGCCGACCTCGGCCTGCGCCATTGATCGAAGTCGGGGCCAAGGCTCCGGATTTCACCCTGCCTGACCACGCCGGTCAGGAAGTTTCCCTGTCGGACTTTTCCGGCCGCCGGGTGCTGCTCGCCTTCTACCCGCTGGACTTCAGCCCGGTCTGCTCCGATCAGCTGGCCCAGTACAAGGCGATTCAGGGCGAACTCGAAGAGGCCGGCGTCACCCTGCTCGGAGTCAGCGTCGATTCGGCCTTCGCTCACAAGGCGTTCCGGGACCAGCTCGGGATCGAAACCTCGCTGCTCGCTGATTTCGAGCCCAAGGGCGCGGTCGCCGAAGCCTACGGCGCCTACCTCGGCCAGGCCGGCCATTCGAACCGTTCCCTGGTCCTGATTGACGCCGACGGCGTTGTCGAGTGGGTCCACGAGACAGCGACGCCGCTCGACATCCCGGGTCCCGACCTGATTGTCGAAGCCATCCGGGCCTAGCCGCCATGAAGCCCTGGATCGCTTCCGCGCTGGTGCTTGCGGCGCTCGCCGCCGGATGCGGGGGAGGAAGCGACGATTCACCATCCCCGGCCCCGCCGGCCGGGGAAATCAAGGTCATCGCCGAATCGGACGCCGATCAGAAGATCGCCAATGACCTCGCCAAATACCTAGACCGGAACTGCCCGGCCAGCGTTCGCCAAAGCGACAATCCCACGCTGCAGCAGCTCTACACGGCTACTTCCGAGTTCTGTGGCGGCGTCACCGCGATCGAGGTCAGGGACAAGAGGATCACGGTTCAAAGCGACCTCGAGCCGGGCGCCGGCTCGGAGACGCTCGGCAACGTCTTCTGTGTATACGTCGCAGGTTCCGATGTCGCCGATTTCACACCGGGCCATACCCTGCTCGACGCTTCCGGCAAAAAGATCAAGACCTGTGAGGCCCGCCCGCTGCCCTGACCGGCCGGTGCCCGCGCGGCCTAGAGCCCGGTTTCGAAGGTCTCCGGTCCGGCCCTGATCACGAGGCTGTCGATTTCACTCAGATCCCAGGCCGTTGAGAGGGTGGCCGGGTAGGACTCGTGTTCATCCGTGTCGTAGCGGTAACGGAAGGTTCCGGCTGGTTCCAGCGTGCCGGCCGAGGTCTTCACGTAAACCCGGCACAGCGTGCCGGGCTTCATCCCGTCGACCCTGACTTCGATCCCGGTCCCGGTTGCCTTCGGTTCGAGATTGCCGGTAATCGTCACGCCGGCCGGGAGGGAGCCGAAAGCGAACTGCTGACCGCTATTCCCGGTTCCCTCGCCATCGCCGCCGCCCAGCACCAGAACCAGGCTGACCGCGGCCGCCGCCAGCGCCCCGGCGACCGGCAGGGCGAGCCACCAGCGCCGGCGGCCGTCCGCCATCTTCTCCGCGGCTGGCTCCGGGTCCCGCATTTCCGCCATCACCCGGCGACCGAGCTCGGGCGAGGGCCGGGGCAGCGGTTCGGAAAGCGAATCGGCAATCGCGGGATCGACCAGCGAGATCAGCGCTCCGGCCTGCCTCAGCGATTCGGCTTCCTCGCGGCATTCGGAGCAGGACCGGAGGTGGGCGTCGACCGCGGCCTTTTCATCGGGGTCGAGGTGGCCAACCGCCCAGGCACCGAGGCTTTCACGGATCTGTCGGTGCTCAGGACTCATAGCCAAGTTCCTCCATCGCGTCCCGCATCGCCCGCAGCCCGTAGTAGACCCGGCTCTTGATCGTGCCCTCGGGGATGCCGAGCGCCGCCGCGACCTCGGCATAGGGCCGACCCCGCAGACAGGTCTCGACCACGATCTGGCGGTGCCTTTCACCGATCCGGCGGAGTGCCTCCTCGACCTGCCAGGCCAGCATCGCCCGCTCGAACGGCTGGTCGGTTGAAGGGATCCGGTCGGCGGATTCCTCAAGCGGAGCGCCGGCCGGCCGTCGGCCATCGGACCGACCGAGGTCGGCGATCACGTTGCGGAGGATCGCGAAGAGCCAGGTCCTTTCCGAGCCCCGTTCCGGGTCGTAGCTCGCGCGGCTGCGCCAGGCCTTGAGGAAACACTCCTGGACGGCTTCCTCCGCCCGGTCCCGGTCGCCGAGTGAACGGCAGGCGAAGCCGAAGAGCTCACCGGAGTGAGCCCGGTAGGCCTCGCGCACCTGTTCACCCGGCATCGTCACTGGTCGGTTGCCTCCTGGTCAGAAACTAACTGTCCGGTCCGCCGTCTCAGGGCTTTTCGCCACTCGGGGTCAAGGCGTACCACTCGGCACCGAACTGGTCGATGTCATTGCCCTTCGCCTGGTCCGGCTTCTGATCCCCGGCGTAGAGGTAAAGCGGCCAGCCGGCGTAGGTCACCTGGGTCGAGCCGTCGGTCCGCCCGGTTGTGCCGAGCTTGCCCGCCACGGCGCCATTCTTGGCGACCGGATCTCCGTCGGTGGCCAGGGGCGGCCATGCCTCGGCGCAGCCGCCGTAGCAGGCCGACTTTCCGCCCTTGTCCTTTTCGAACATGTAAAGGGTCATCCCCTTGTCGTCGACCAGCACCTTGCCGAGGTCACCGACGTTCGCCGCCGAAACGACCGCCGCACCGGCAGCCATCGAACCGCCCGCCGCGCCGGAACCGTTCGAACCGTAATCCGATTTGCCGGTCGAATCCGCCGACTGTGATCCGGCCTCGTTGCCGTAACCGGTCCCGGCGCTCGATCCATTGTCGGACGAGCCGTAAGAGCCGCCGGAATCCGAGTCGCCGCCCCCGCAGCCGGCCAGGATCAGGGTTCCGGCCAGAACGACCGCCAAAGTCGCCAGGCCCCTGCGATCCAAAATCCATGAAGAGTTCATGTGAGGGGATACGACCCGGCCCCGAAAAGGTTCACCGGCTGCGGCCAGGATCGTAGTCTGCGGAACCAGGAACGCGTACCGCTAGCGCCCAGCGAGGAGGCAGAATGGAGCGCTATATGGCCACTTTCGCCTTCTCGATCGGGTCCGGTTCGTTTTTTCGGAATTTGCGGGGTGAAACCCGGCCTTGAGCGCGGCCCTGTACCCTTGTGGGGATAAGGAACGACAGTTCTAAACAGATGGCCGCCAACCGGGCGGCCGGAGGAAAAACGAATAACCCAATGAGTATTTTCGAAACGACTCGCGTTGAGACGCGGGTCGGCGACGCCGACATCTCCTTCGAGACCGGCAAGCTCGCCAAGCAGGCCAGCGGTTCCGTCGTAGTAAAGAGCGGCGACACCATGGTCCTCTCGACCGCCACCATGGGTGGTCTGCGCGACGTGGACTTCCTGCCCCTGACCGTCGACGTCGAAGAGCGCATGTACGCCGCGGGCAAGATCCCCGGCTCCTTCTTCCGTCGCGAAGGACGCGCCGGCGAGAAGGCCACCCTGACCGCCCGCATGATCGACCGGCCGATCCGGCCGCTCTTCCCCAAGGGCTGGCACTACGAGACCCAGCTGGTCACGATCCCGATGTCGGTCGACCAGGAGCATCCCTACGACATCCTCGCCATGAACGGTGCTTCCGCCGCCCTGGCGATTTCCGAGATTCCGGTCGCCAAGCACGTCGGTGCGGTCCGCATCGGCAAGCTCGACGGCGACTTCGTGATCAACCCGAACGAGGAAGACCACGAGCTGCTCGACCTCGACCTGATCGTCGCCGGCACCGACGAGGCCATCCTGATGGTCGAGGCCGGTGCCAACGGCGTGACCGAGGCCGACATCCTCGACGCGCTTGACATCGCCCACGGCGAGATCAAGAAGATCACCGCCACGATCGAAGAACTCCGCCAGAAGATCGGCAAGGAGAAGCTGGTCATCGAGGAGCCGACGATCGACGAGAGCCTCCTCTCCGACATCCGGAATTCGCACGGCCAGGCCCTGGTCGACGCCATCGCCACCACCGGCAAGCTCGAGCGCTACGAAGCGATCGACCAGGTCAAGGAAGCGGTCGTCGAGCAGTACTCCGCCGGCATCGCCGACGAGTTCGAGGCCGATGCGCGCAAGTCAGAGGTCGGCAAGGCCTTCGACGCAATCGAGAAGGACACGATCCGCAAGGCGATCGCCGTCGACAAGAAGCGCCCCGACGGCCGCGCCCAGGACGAGATCCGTCCGATCGAGTGCGAGGTCGATGTTTCGCCCCGCGTTCACGGTTCGGCTCTCTTCACCCGTGGTGAGACCCAGATCCTCGGCAACGTCACGCTCGGCACCACCCGCATGGACATGCGGGTCGACGGTCTCGGGCTGGAGACGACCAAGACCTTCTGGCATCACTACAACTTCCCGCCGTTCTCGGTGGGCGAGGCCGGCTTCATGCGCGGTCCGAAGCGCCGCGACATCGGTCACGGCGCCCTCGCCGAGCGCGCCCTGGCCCCGAGCGTCCCGGACCAGGAAGAGTTCCCGTACGTGATCCGCGCCGTCTCCGAGACGCTGGAGTCGAACGGCTCCTCGTCGATGGGTTCCGTCTGCGCCTCCTCGATGGCCATGCAGGCCGCCGGCATCCCGGTGACCGCACCGGTCGCCGGCGTGGCGATGGGCCTGATCAAGGAAGGCGACGACTACATCGTCCTGACCGACATCGCCGGTGTGGAAGACCACCTTGGTGACATGGACTTCAAGGTCGCCGGCACCGCGGACGGCATCAACGCCCTCCAGATGGACATCAAGATCACCGGAGTCACCTTCGAGATCCTGACCGACGCCCTCGAGCAGGCCCGCAAGGGTCGACTCTTCATCCTCGGCAAGATGGCCGAAGCGATCGACGGCCCGCGCGAGCAGCTTTCGCCGCATGCCCCGCGCATCGAGTCGATCAAGATCGACCAGGAGAAGATCGGCGCCGTGATCGGCAAGGGTGGCGAAACCATCCGCGGTCTCTGTGAGGAGTTCGAGGCCGAGATCGACGTCGAAGACGACGGCACGATCCGGATCTACGCCCCGACCGGCACCCAGGTCGAGGACGCGGTCGCCCGCATCCAGTCGATGACCAAGGAAGCCGAAGTTGGCGATCGCTACACCGGCGCCAAGGTCGTGAAGACGACCACCTTCGGCGCCTTCGTCGAACTGACCAAGGGCACCGACGGCCTGCTCCACATCTCCAACGTCAAGCCCGGTGGCCGGGTCGAGACGGTCGAGGAGGTGCTCGAGCAGGGCCAGGAGATCGACGTCACCGTGGCCGAAGTCGACCGCGAGCGCGGACGGATCGGCCTGCGCATGACCGACGACCCCGCGATTGCCGGCAAGAGCCCCGAGGAGATCGCAGCCCTCGCCGCAAACAGCGGTGGCGGCGGTGGCCGTCGCGGCGGTGACCGTGAAGGCGGACGCCGTCGTCGCGACCGTGGCGACCGGGACCGCCGCTAGGCAGCGTCGGAATCTCCAGCGCCACATGAGCACTGACGAACCGCGCCTTTCAGAGACCGCAGCCGGCGTCCGGGTGATCACCGAGGTAGTTCCCTCGGTGCGCTCGGTCGCCCTCGGCCTCTGGGTGAGAACAGGTTCACGTGACGAGACCCTCGCCCAGGCGGGGGTCTCTCACTTTCTGGAGCACCTGCTCTTCAAGGGCACACCGAACTACTCGGCGATCGAGATCTCCGAGCGCTTCGACGGGCTCGGTGCCTCCTTCAACGCCGCGACCGGCAAGGAGACGACCCACCTCCACGCCCGGTTCCTCGACGAACACACCGCCGACGTCTTCTCGCTGCTTGGCGAGATGCTGCTCGAATCGACTTTCCCCGACATCGATTCCGAAAGGGATGTGGTGCTCGAGGAGATCGCGATGTACGAGGACGAGCCCTCGGACCGGGTTCACGACTACCTGGCCGATGCGATCTTCGGCGACACGCCGCTCGGACGCCGCATCCTCGGCCGCTCCGAAGTCATCTCCGCGATCCCGGTCCCGGACATCGCGTCCTACCACCGGGCCCGCTACTCGGCGAACAACATCGTCGTCGCGGCGGCAGGCAACGTCGATCACGACGAGATCCTGGCCATGGCCGAGAAACTGGCCCCGGGCACCGGAAGCGGGGAGGAGACCCTCGTCCCGCAGGTGCCGGACCCGGCCGGGAGGCTTGAATTCGCGGTCAAGGACACCGAGCAGTACCACGTCTGCATCGGCGCACCCGGGATCAACCGGGCCGACGAGCGGCGCTTCGGACTTGCCGTGCTCGACTCGATCCTAGGCGGGTCGAGTTCCTCGCGGCTCTTCATCGAAGTACGGGAGAAGCGCGGCCTGGCCTACTCGGTCGGCACCTATTCCGAGCAGTTCACCGACACCGGCGTGGTCGCCACATACGTAGGCACCCGCGAGGACAACGTCGAGGAAGCCTGCGAAGTGATCGGCACCGAGCTCAAGCGGATCCAGTGTGAACCGGTCACGGCCGAGGAACTTGACCGGGCCAAGGAACACGTCAAGGGCCGTCTGGTGCTCTCTGGTGAATCGACCGCGGCCCGGATGTCGCGGATCGCGCGCGCCGTACTTCACGACCTGCCTCTGCTCAGTCTTGACGAGATGCTGGCCAGGGTCGATGCTGTGAGCGTGGAGGACGTTTCAGCTTTGGCCAGCGAGCTTTACGCCGAGGAGCGACTTTCGGCCGCATCGGTAGGTCGCGACGAGGACCGTTTCCGCAAGGCGATCCAGCCAGTCAGCGAGGCGCTCGCGGCATGATCCGGGTGGGAGTCGCCGGGGCCGCCGGCCGCATGGGAGCCACCGTCTGCGGCGCGGTCGAGGAAGCCGACGGGCTGGAACTGACCGGCCGGGCCGATCCGGCGCTGGACACCGGACTGTCGGCGATCCTGCCGGACGCCGACGTGGTGGTCGAGTTCACGACCCCGGACACTTCGCTTGCGAATTCGATCGCCTGTCTCGAGGCCGGCGTTCACGTGGTGGTCGGGGCAACCGGCTTTGATCTCGACGCGCTCCGGGACGCCGCCGAGAATTCCGGCACTGGCGCCAACTGCTTCGTCGCCCCGAATTTCGCGATCGGTGCCGTGCTGCTGATGGAACTCGCCCAGAAGGCGGCAAGGCACATGCCCGAATGCGAGATCATCGAGCTGCATCACGATCGCAAGCTCGACGCGCCGTCGGGCACGGCGAAACGGACCGAGGAACTGATCACGGCGGCCGGCGGCAACGTCCACCAGCCGATCCACTCGGTCAGGTTGCCGGGTCTGGTCGCCCACCAGGAAGTCCTTTTCGGCGGAACGGGGCAAACGCTCTCGATCCGTCACGACAGCATCGACCGCTCCTCGTTCATGCCCGGAGTGGTGCTCGCGGTACGCAAGGTAGGTCAACTCGAAGACCGGTTCACGGTCGGACTGGAGAAGATTCTGGATGACTGATGTCGTAGCTCTTGACGCAACCGCGCAGGCCGAGCTGGTCGCCAAGGGAGAGGTTTCGCCGGCCGAACTGGTCGCCGGCGCGATCGAGCGGGCGGAGAAGGTCAATCCGGAACTGAACGCGATCTGCTCGCCGCTTTTCGAGCAGGCGACCGAAGCGGCGGCCGGCGAGCTGCCCGACGGGCCCTTCAGGGGGGTTCCGTTCCTGTTCAAGGATCTCGGCGCCGGGCTGGCCGGCCAGCCGATGCACATGGGCAACCGGGTACTGAAGGAAATCGGCATGACCATGCCCTACGACACGCACCTCGGATCCCGTTTTCGCGATGCCGGCCTCGTCACGCTGGGCCGGACCGCTACGCCGGAGCTTGGCATCCTGCCGACCACGGAACCGGTCCTCAACGACGGGCCGACCAAGAACCCCTGGGACACGACGCGCTCTTCCGGCGGTTCCTCGGGCGGCTCCGCGGCGGCGGTCGCGGCGGGCATCGTGCCGATTGCCCACGCTTCCGACGGCGGCGGGTCGATCCGCATCCCGGCCAGCGAATGCGGTCTTGTTGGTCTCAAGGCAACCCGGGCCCGGATCTCGCAGGCCCCGGTCATGGGGGACTCGATGTCCGGCCTGACCACCGAACTGGCGGTTGCGCACTCCGTGCGTGACATCGCCACGATGCTGGACTGGGTCCACGGGCCCGCGCCGGGTGACCCCTACGGCTGCCCGGTCCCGGCCCGGCCCTACTCGGAAGAGGTAACCGCCGGTACCGAGCCGCTCAAGATCGCGCTCCTGACCGAGTCGCTCACCGGTGACAGCCTGCAGCCGGCCGTGGTCAACGCGGCAAGGGAAACGGCGCGAAAGCTCGAGGACCTCGGCCATGAAGTGACCGAATTCGATCTGCCCGCGGCGGGCGAGCCGGACGCGCTCTACCAGACCTTCGTGACCCGCTGGGCCGCCGGCATGAGTCAGACCGCCGACACGCTCAGCCTGATCATCGGCCGGCCGCTGACCAGCGAGGATGTCGAACCTCTGACCTGGGCCCTGATCGAGAAGGGCCGGACCGAGGGCGGGGCGGCGTACCTTTCCGCGGTCGCCCAGCATCAACTGATCGGTCGCCTCGTGGCCGGGGTGATGCTGGACGGTCAGTTCGACCTGATCATGACCCCGACCCTGGCCACGGTGCCGCCCAAGCTCGGTCATTTCGATCAGAACGGACCCGACCCGATGGATGCGATGCTGAAGGCCCGTGAGATCGCCACCTTCACCGGCATCTTCAACGCGACCGGCCAGCCGGCGATTTCGGTGCCGATGGAGATGAGCGAGGAAGGTCTGCCGATCGGGATCCAGTTCGTGGCGCCGATGTGGGGCGAGCACGTGCTGATCCAGCTCGCCGGCGAGCTCGAGCGGGCCCATCCCTGGATCGGCCGCCGGGCGCCGGGAGTTCTCGACGCCGGATAGGGTGCCTTTTGTGAGTGAGATCCGAGGTGTAATAACGGCATTGGCCACCGCTTTCCGGCCCGACGGCGAGCTCGATATCGACTCGACCCGGAAGCTGGCCGCCTATCTCGTCGAGAACGGCAGCCACGGCCTGGTCGTGGCCGGTTCAACCGGCGAGTCGTCAACCCTGGAAGACGACGAGAAGATCGATCTCACCAGGGCGGTAGTGGAAGAGGTCGGGCCGGAAGTGACGGTGATCGTCGGTTCCGGTTCGAATGACACCCGTCACTCGGTCGAGCTGACCAAGATGGCGGCGGAAGCCGGCGCCGACGCCGCCCTGATCGTGACGCCGTACTACGTGCGGCCCAACCGGGCAGGAATTCGCCGGCACTTCGAAGCCGTCGCTGAAGGCAGCCCCGGCTTTCCGATCGTCGCTTACAACATCCCTTCCCGCACCGGGATCAACATGCCTCCCGAATTCCTTGCCGAACTGGCGCAGATCGACGAAGTCAAGGCGGTCAAACAGGCCAATGACGACGATCTCGGGCCGATCGAGGGGCTCGACGTGCTGGCCGGCAACGACGGCACCTTTCTTCCGACACTGAAGTTTGGCGGGGCGGGCGGCATCCTCGTTGCCTCACACCTCGACAACGGCCGCATGCGAACGATCTGGGATCTCTGGCAGGAGGGCCGTCACGACGAGGCCGAGGCCCTCGACAACCAGCTTCAGCCCCTTTACGAGGCGATGGGCGTCGTCGTCAACCCGATTCCGGTCAAGGCCGCGCTCGCCGCCCGCGGCCTGCTTCCTCCGACCATGCGCCTGCCGCTGGTCGAGCCGACCGATCAGGAACGTGACGCCGTCGAAGAGCTCCTCGCCGAGGCCGGTGTGCCCGCCGCATGAGCCAGGACCGGATCAAGCTGCTTCCCCTCGGCGGACTGGGGGAAATCGGCAAGAACATGATGGTGATCGAGTACCGCGGCTCGATCGTGGTGGTCGACACCGGTCTGATGTTCCCGACCCCGGAGATGCTCGGCATCGACCTCGTCCTGCCGGATTTCGAATACCTGCGCGACCGGGCCGATGACATCGAGGCGATCATCCTCACTCACGGCCACGAGGACCATGTCGGCGCGCTCCCGTACGCGCTGCGGGAGATCGGCTTTCCCAAGGTCATCTACGGCGGCATGCTCACGGTGGGAATGGTCCGTTCGAAACTGGACGAGCACAAGCTTGGCAGCGCCCCGCTGACCGAACTGCCGGCCGGCCAGAAAGTCAGCGCCGGGCCCTTCGAGATTGAACTGGTTCACCTCTCGCATTCGATCCCCGACATGCGCGGGGTGATCATCGGCACCGATCTCGGCAAGATCTTCATGACCGGCGACTACAAGTTCGACCAGACCCCGGTCGATGGCCGCCCGGCCGACGTGGCCCGCCTTGCGGCGCTTGGAGACGAAGGCCTGCTCCTGCTCTGCGGCGATTCGACCAACGCCGACCGGCCCGGCGTATCGCCTTCTGAATCCAGTGTCGGCCCGGCCCTCTATGACACCTTCTCGCGCTGCAAGGGGCGGATCATCGTCACCTCGTTCGCGTCCAACATCCACCGCGTTCAGCAGGTGATTGATGCCGCCGAGCGGCTCGACCGCAAAGTCGCCCTGGTTGGCCGTTCGATGCGCAAGAACTTCAACATCGCCTCCAATCTCGGAATGGCGAACGCCCCCGAGGGGCTGCTGATCCAGCCGCGGGAGATCGAGGATTTTCCCGACGAGCGGGTTGTGGTGATCTCGACCGGCTCCCAGGGCGAGCCCTTCTCGGCCCTGCGGCGCATGGCCAACAACGACCACCGGGACGTGGAACTCCACTCGGGGGACACGGTCGTCTTCTCCGCGACCCCGGTGCCCGGCAACGAACGGGCCGTGAACGAGACGATCGACCGCATCTACGAACTCGGAGCGACCGTGATCACGCCCAAGGACGCCCCGATCCACGCTTCCGGCCACGGATACCGGGAAGAGATCAAGATGATGCTGAACCTGACCCGGCCGAAGTACGTGATGCCGGTTCACGGTGACTTCCAGCGGATCCGCCTCCACTCGGAGCTGGCCGAATCGGTTGGCGTGCCGGGCGAGAACATCTTCCGCAACCACAACGGCCAGGCCTTGCTGCTCGGCCCGGACGGCGCAGAGCTGACCGAGGAAACCGCCGGCGGCGTGATCTACGTCGACGGCGTCGAACTTTCCGACCCCAACGACGCCACCCTGCGCGACCGCCGCACGATCTCCGCCGACGGCATCGTGATTGTGGTCGCCACGATCGCCGAGGACGACGGCGAGGTCGTTTCCGACCCGGAAGTGATCGCCCGCGGCGTCCCCGGGCTCGACGAGGACGCGGAGTTCCTCGACGACCTCCACGACCTGATCGAGGATTCACTCGACCGCGCTGCGGAAGCGAAGGTAAGGGACCACGACCTGGTGCAGCAGGATCTCCACGACGCCGTCGCCGGCTTCATCCACAAGCGCCTCAAGCGCCGCCCGATGGTGGTACCGGTAGTAGTCGAAGTCTGAGGCCCGCACGGCGCCTGGAGCGCGGCGCCGGGAGGTGCCGCAGAAAAAGCCCCGTCACGGGGCTGAACGTGCGGCACCTTCCTGCTCTCTATGGAGCCGAATGAAGCGTGGCCTGAACCCGCCGCTTAAAACAGAGAGACCGCTGGGCCTGGGGGAGGGAGTGGCTCAACGGTCTGCTCTGAAGAAGCGAGGTTGCTGGATGTCTGGGGGAGAATGCCCAACAACCTCTTGTGTCTCGTCCAAAAGCAACGATACGGACGCCCAGTAAGAAATCCCTAAACCCGAAGGAAGGATCTTCTTAAGGTTCGTGGACCTCGACCAGAGTCCGATCATCCATCCTTTTTTCGTGATCGGACGGGTTGAACTGGGAGGGCGGGTCGGACCCCCGCCCGACTTGCAGTCAAGCCGTTAAACAACAAGACCGCCGGGCCTGGGGGAGGGAGGTGGCTCGGCGGTCTGTGTTGAAGAAGCGAAGCCGCCGGGGCAGTCTGGGGGAGATCCCCGGCGGCTTCATGTGTCTCGTCCGCGAAGAAAGATACGGAGAGGTCATAAATAGGCCCTAAAGCTTCGTTAACGGTTTCCTTGAGGTTTTTCGGAGGCTGTTTCTGGGGTTTTTTCGGCCGGTTTGATGGCCGGAATCCTGACCACGAATGAGGCTCCGCCCTCGGGTGAAGTGCCGACCCGGGCCGAACCGCCGTGGCTTCGGGCGATCACCCTGACGATTGCCAGTCCGAGTCCGGTGCCTTTCCCCTTCTTGCGGTCGCCGCGTCCGTCATGCCGTACGAAGCGGTCGAATATCGTCGGCCACATTTCCTTCGGGACGCCCGGACCGTCGTCCTCGACCCGGATCTCGGCGATATCGCGGTCGAGCCTGGTCGTCACCGTGATCGTGCTCCCGGCGGGGGTATGCCGGATCGCGTTGTCGATCAGGTTGAGGATGACCCGGTGGAGGTCGTCACCGTTGCCTTCGACCACCGCCGCCTCCGGCGTGTCGAGCGCGATCGTGTGGTTATCGCTCAGCGGCCTTAGCTCGGCTGCCACGTTGGCGGCGATCTCCGAAAGGTCGCAGGGCACCAGGTCCCGGTATCTCTCCGAGTCGGCCTTGGCGAGCAGCTGGAGGTCGGCTACGAGCCGGGTCATTCGCTCTGATGAGCGCAGCGCCGATTCGACCGATTCGATCTCGAAATCCCGGTCGCCGTTGCCTGAACCCGGCCGGCGGAGCGAAGTGTCGAGCAGCTCCAGGTTGGCGAGCACGCTGGTCAGGGGAGTGCGAAGCTCGTGTGAGGCGTCGGCGACGAATTCGCGTTGCCGCTTCAGCGATTGCTCGCGTTCGACCCGGGCGATCGAAAGCTCGTGAAGCATGTCGTTGAAGGTCCGGGTGAGCTCGGCCACCTCGTCGTCGCCTTCCGGCTCGGCCAGGGTCACGTCGGGGTCGCGGGTGCGGGCGATCTGGCCGGCCGCGGAGGTCAGCGTGGAGATCGGGCGCATCGCCCGGCGCGAGAGGATCACGCCGCCGAGCGCCGCCAGCAGCGTGGCACCCAGGGCACCGGCCAGGATCGATATCCAGATCCTCCCGACCGACGCGTCGAGGCGCTCCATCGGCCGGCCGAAACGGACCAGGGCGACCGGGGTCGGAATGTCCTCGGACTGATAGACGACGGCGGTGGCAACCTGCCAGCCGTCGTAGGTGGAGATCCCCGAAGTGGTCGAAGGGTCACCGAGATCATGCGTGTTCGGCAGCTGGAAGCGGGTCTTGTTTGCCAGCGTCGTCACGTCGGCCGCTCCGTTCACCGAGGCGAGCAGGTTGCTGAGCCCGCTGGCATCGCCGATGTAGCCGGGGGTGACCAGGTAGGCGACCAGGTTCCGGCGCCGGATCTCGGCGGCCAGTTCATTCGCCTTGGCTTCGGTGTCGGCGGCGTAGTTGTCGCGCAGCTGGTTGGTGGTGATCTGCCCGACCGCGAGGCCGAAGGCGACCAGGATGACAAAGGTGATTCCGGCCGAGACGGCAGCCAGTTTCCATTGGATCGGCCAATGGGGCGGCCACTTGCGCGACCGTCGCATTCGATCCAGGAGGGTGCCTTCGGCCCGGGCCATCTCAGGCCTTGATTACGTAGCCGGCTCCGCGCTTGGTGTGAAGGATGCGGGGTTCCCCGCCTTCCTCGAGCTTGCGACGGAGGTTGGAGATGAAGACGTCAATCGTGTTCGTCTCATCGAGCGGGTCGTATCCCCAGACCTCTTCCAGCAGACGTTCTCGCGAGATGACCAGGCGCTGGTTGCGCATCAGGTACTCGAGCAGTTCGAACTCGCGTTTGGTCAGCTCGACTTCCCGGTCACCGCGCATCGCTTCCTGGGAATCCGGGTTCAGCTTCAGGTCGCCGACCGTGAGCATCGCCGAGCCACGGGGCGGATGTCGCCTCAGCAGTGCCCGGATGCGGGCCAGCAGCTCTTCCCGGTTGTAGGGCTTCTCGAGATAGTCGTCGGCGCCGCTGTCTAACCCGGTGACCCGGTTGTCGGCGCCGTCCCGGGCGGTGAGCATCAGGATCGGCAGCTCGCTGCTGCCTTCCCTGAGCCGGGTGCAGACCTCGAGCCCGTCCATGTCCGGCAGGCCAAGGTCCAGCACGACCAGGTCCGGCATGAATTCGGAAGCGGTCGCAAGGCCGCCGCCACCGTCCTCGGTCGCCCGGACTTCGTATCCCTCGGCTCTCAGCGTGCGCCTGAGGACATCGACGATTTCCTCGTCGTCCTCGATGACGAGTATGCGCCCGCCGGTCTGCTCCTCATCCACCATGGCCGGGATTCTAAGCGAGGTCGATTACAGGAAGGGTAAACGCGCGTTTCGTTGAAAGGAAAGCCATGTTTGTACGTTCAGTCCGGCGCGGTTCAGACCGGCGCCCGTCGCGTGGCGCCTCGGCGCGCGGAGCCAAAGCCGAGAAGCCCGCTCGTGAGCCCCTGCGCCAGCATCACCTGGACCTGATCGGACTGGGCTGTGTGCTGCTCGGGATCTACCTCGTTTTCGTTCTCTACTTCGGCTGGAACGGCGGACGGCTCGGTTCGGGAATCAGCGACGGGCTGAAGTACCTCTTCGGTCTCGGCGC
>JAIBCJ010000208.1 GCA_019694145.1 Solirubrobacterales bacterium
TCGGTCTCTTCGTCCTTGCCGCAGCCGTCGATGGCCAGCGCAACCGCGGCGAGCAGAACTACGGCCGCGACCGCGGCCCGGAACGGGACACTTGACTTCAAGATGCCGGACTATTCCAGTTCGTCGGCCCTCACGTTGAAACCGAACCGGGCTGACGCGCAAGAGTCAACCAGGATCCGAAAGAACCATCGTGAGTTCGCGGAGTGGCAGATCGAGGGGATCCGTGCTCAATTGAAACTGGTGAAGTGCCTGCTCACCTCCCAGGGAGAATCCGTGCCGGCAATGCGCTGCATAATCCATGCTTACGAAGGCCCGGTCTTCTCGCCTTCCTCGGAGTGCGACTTCGCGAGATTTCTCGCTCCCCCGGTAGGTCCAGACCCGACCGTCTCCCCAACCGGCCGTCGTGACCAGATCAGTCACGTCGACGCGGGAGTACCTCACTTCGCGCCGATCAATTTCCCGGAGACGACTCTCGTCTACGGCAAATACGACTCCGTTGATGCTGGAACCGGAGTGGGGGTAAGCGTCGAGAAAAGCGACCACGATGTCAGGGCGTGTGCCTCGAGAGTCGACGTAGTACTTCCAATCGGCATCGGCGGCAGCATTCTCCATGCCGGCACCCCAATCCCGCCGGTGGTTGCCAAGATTTGCCCAGAACCACTCAAAGCCATTCTCGTCCGAACTTGTGACCAGGTCGGTGACGAGCGATCCGTAGCCGAAGACCCAGTCGGTCATTGCAACGGTCGGTCTGCTTCGAATTCGTCCCAGCCCACCCAATCCGGGCCACGGCCGTCGTAGAGAACCTGGACCCCGCCAAAATCCGCCGGAATGAGATCCAACGGAACCTCCAGCGTGTGCGTTTCATTCACTTCCGACGCAAGCTGTGGGGACGCGCCTCGGATGTGGATGATCGCGCTTTCGCAGGTCTCTAGATCGTGACCCTGCAGTGAAATGAGGTGCTCGTTGGCATCAAGATCGCCGTCGTCCACGGGAAGGTAAAGGGTGTAGGGGACATGAGTGTCGGCGATGGGCCAGGTGGCGTTGGTCACCCGGATCTCTTCGTTCGAGAGCAGTAATCCGTTTGAGCTCTTCATCCGCAAGTAGACCTTGAAATCAATATCGACGATCAGGATCGCTGTCGACGAGTACAGTCGGATCGCCAGATACCAGCCCTCGGTGCCTCTCACTTTCTTTCGGGTGAGTGTTGGTCTTTCCTTGAGGACGAAGATGCGCAGCCGGACGAAAAGGCGGAAGACAATGGCTCCGAGGAAAAGGGCCGGCAAAAGCAACGAGAAGAGTCCAGCCGCCCCTACGGCGACCTTGAATCTTCCACTCAATTCTGCAGGGTCCAGATAGCCGGGTGGCATGCCGATCAGGGTGAAAAAGGCTGATCCAAGCGCGTCCCAATAACTGTTGTAGAGCTGGCTTGGAGCAAGCCACCAGAAGGTGAGTCCCAGAAGGACCGTCGATGCGACGATCAACAGAACGAAGATCAGAACGAGCTCCAGAAAAGTCAGAGTCGCCATGAATGTCCTCAAGCGGTCGGAAACATGAGGATGCTTGCGATTCAGGGCCTTCGGATGGAAGAGGCGGGCCAGGGTCCCAATTCGTCCTGGCGGCTGCTTGGGCCTTGGCGGTTCGCCAACCATTGTCCGATCCTATTCGGGAATTGAGCGGGCAGACTCCTGCCCATTGCGGGTCTTCTGGTCGATCATGTAGTATCTTGATTTATTGACTAGACAAACTCATAAATGTCTAAGTCGACTCCGCTGGGCGGTGGGCTAGACGGCCCGGCTGGACGCAAGGCAAGGGGGCCGGGCCGAAAGGTCCGGCCCCCGACCCTCCTTCCCCCGGTCAAGACAGGACGATCCGATGAACCAGAACTCCCTCCATCCCGGATTCACCCCCAACGTCGTCGCCATCGTTGGCAACCAGCGTACGGACAGCCGCACCCTCAGGCTGGCCTCCGGCATTGCCGACGGGCTGGCGGCTCAGCTCGGCGACACCCCGGCGGTCGCGATCGACCTGGTCAACCTGCCGCTGGAAAACGGCGGCTTCAGCCCGGGACTGAACGACCTGATCCGGGACTCCCGGGTCGTGATCGCGGCCAGCCCGACCGTGATGGGCAGCTACTCGGGCCTGCTCAAGATCTTTCTCGACGGCCTGCCCGAGGCGGCGCTGCTCGACAAGACCGGGATCCCCCTGATGATCGCGCGCCAGGCCCGTCACGCCCTGGCGGCCGACGTCCACCTGCGACCGGCCCTGCTGGAACTTGGCGCGACCTGCTCGACCCCGTCGCTGGTCGCGCTCGAGTCGGAGCTCGCCTCACTGGGAGCCGACGGTCTGGTCACCGCCTGGCTGGAACGGAGCGGAAACTGGCTGCAGCTCAGTGACGGATCAGCAGCCGGGTGCTCGCCGAGGCGTCATCGCCATTTGACGACTTGAGCGAGAAGCTGATCTTCGCGGACTTCTTCTTGCCCTTCTTCGCCTTCACCTTGAAATGACGGGTCTGGGTGGCACCGGCCATCACCTTGCCGAGGGTCCGGCAGCGGCTTCCCTGGACGATCACCGGCCCGGAAGACTTCAGGCAGACCCGGACGCCCGTCGCGTCACCTTGACCCGAGTTTTTGACCTTGACGGTGAACTCCGCCTTGCTGCCGGCCTTGACCTTGCGGTTCGGTCCCTTGACGCTCATCTTCAGCACCGGCTCCGCCGCGGGCGGGTCCGGGCTCTCGTCGAGCGTCCGGGTCAGGGTTAGAGAGCTGGGGCCGAGATTCAGGTTGTCGAGGTTGTCGAGCAGGGAAGCCAGGTCGATGTCACCGAGCCCGAGGCTGGCGAGATCGATGCCGGAGCTGCCAAGGGCACTCTCGAGCAGGGTGGGCGCGTACATCTTGATCGCCTGGCAGGCGTCGA
>JAIBCJ010000209.1 GCA_019694145.1 Solirubrobacterales bacterium
TCGGTCAAGGCGGTCACCGGCAAGCCGATCATCTTCGCCTCGACCGGCGAGAAGCTCGAGGACTTCGAGCATTTCCATCCCGACCGGATGTCCAGCCGGATCCTCGGCATGGGCGACGTGCTCAGCCTGATCGAAAAGGCCGAGGAGCAGGTCAGCGAAGAGGAAGCCGAAGAGCTGCAGCGGAAGATGTCGGAGGGGCAGTTCACCCTTGAGGACTTCCTCAAGCAGATGCGCCAGATCCGCAAGATGGGACCGATCGGAAACCTGCTCGGGATGATGCCCGGCATGGGGGCGATGAAGAATCTGAAGGACGTCGATGTCGATGACGGAGAGCTCGACCGGGTCGAGGCGATCATCCTCTCGATGACCCCGCACGAGCGGGCGATGCCGCAGATCATCAAGGGTTCGCGCCGCCGCCGGATCGCCGAAGGCTCCGGGACCAAGATCCAGCAGGTCAACAACCTGGTCAAGCAGTTCGACCAGATGAAGAAGCTGATGAAGCACATGGCCAACGGCCAGATGCCGGACCAGAACCAGATGGCGAAGATGATGGGCCAGACCCAGCGACCGAAAATCCGGCGCCGCTAGCCAAGTTGCCCGCCACACGACTGTAAGCCCGCCAAACCTGTACGATTCCGCGTCCAATGGCAGTCCGCATCAGACTTAGAAGAGTTGGTTCGAAGAAGAACCCGATCTGGCGAATCGTCGTCGCCGACAAGCGTGCCCCGCGTGACGGTCGCACCATCGAGACGATCGGCCAGTACAACGCCCAGACCGATCCGTCGACCATCGTGATCGACGAGGAACGGGCCAATTACTGGCTCGAAAAGGGCGCCCAGCCCTCGGAGCGGGTCGCCGGCCTGCTGCGCATCAAGGGCATCAAGGCCACCGGCAGCTGAGGCTCTTCCCGCCGATGCAGGAGATGCTTCTCTACATCACGCGGGCCCTGGTCGAGGATCCCGACGCAGTCGAGGTCGAGGAACTCGAGGAAGACGGCGACCTGGTCTTCGAGATCACGGTCGGCGAAGATGATCTCGGCCGGGTGATCGGCCGCGGTGGCAGGGTCGCCAACGCGATCCGCACGATCGCCAAGGCCGCCGCCGTGCGCGAAGAGCGCCGCGTGCTGGTCGACATCCTGGACTGAAGCCGATGCGGTCCGGCCGCATACCCGGCCCGGATGCAGGTCGATGAATCTCGACATCTTCACCCTCTTTCCCGAGGCCTTTGACTGGTTTCGGCAGCAGCGGCCGGTCCGCAAGGCGATCGAGCACGGCGCGGAGCTGAACCTTCGGGATTACCGCGACTGGACTCCCCTGAAGGGTGGCCGGGTCGATGACGCCCCTTACGGAGGCGGGGCAGGAATGGTATTGCGGGTCGACGTGGTCGACGCCGCCCTCCGGGGTGTCTACGGTGACGGCGAAAGGCCCAGGACGGTGGTTCTCAGCCCGGCCGGCCGGGTACTCGACGACGCCCTGGTCACCGAACTCGCGGCCGAACCAGGCCTCGCCGTGCTCTGCGGGCGCTACGAGGGTTTCGACCACCGGGTCCACGAACATCTGGCCGACGACGAGATTTCGATCGGCCGCTACGTACTGGCCGGTGGCGAGCTGCCGGCCATGGTGCTTGCCGACACGATCATGCGGCGCCAGCCCGGCGCCCTCGGCGACGAGGAATCGGCGATCGAGGAATCCTGGTCCGAGGCCCTCGAAGGGCTGCCCGAATACCCGCACTACACCCGTCCACCCGAGTACCGGGGCTGGGGCATCCCCGACGTGTTGATCTCCGGCGATCACGCAAAAGTCAGGGAGTGGCGACTCGAGCAAAGCCGCAAGCGGGGGGCGGAATGACGCTGCCTGCTCTGCTTCGGTAGGATTGCGCGTCCGCGGGCCTTCAACCGGGTCCGCTTTTTTGAGCCATGAGCACCGTAATCCAGGACATTGAGAACAGTCAGCTGAGGAAGGGACTTCCGTCCTTTTCCCCGGGAGATCGCGTTCGCGTTCACTTCCTCGTGATCGAGGGAAATCGCAAGCGCCCGCAGGTATTCGAGGGCGTGGTGATCAAGCGTCAGGGCTCCGGTGCCCGCGAGACTTTCACTGTTCGCAAGCAGTCCTTCGGCGTCGGTGTCGAGCGTACTTTCCCGCTCCACTCGCCGAAGATCGAGAAGCTTGAAGTCGCCTCGCGTGGCCGGGTCCGCCGGGCCAAGCTCTACTACCTGCGCGGTCGGGTCGGCAAGGCCGCCCGGGTTGCCGAGCGTCGCTGGGGCATTGACGAGGACATGGTCGGCACATCCAAGGCCGTGGACGCTTCGGGTGAATCCCTCGAGGAGATCGAGGAAGCGACCGAAGTAGAGGCCACGGAGTCGGACGCTGCTCAGGCAGAAGCCACGGAAACCGCCGAAGCGACCGAAACCGCCGAAGCGACCGGGGCCGAAGCTCCGGAAGCTCCCGCCGACGAGCCGGCCGCGGAGGAAGCTCCGGCCGGGGAAGCCGAAGAGGCTCCCGCCGGGGAGCCCGCTGCCGAGGCCGATGAGGCGCCGGAAGCCGAAGCTGCCGAAGAGGCTCCTGAGGCCGAAGCAACTGAAGAGCCCGCCGAAGACGGCGAGCAGGGCGAGAAGGAAGAAGCCTGAGCCCGAAGATCCCCAAGCCGAAAACGGCCGGGGGTAGCTTCGTCGAACTGGTCGTAATCGTTGCGCTCGCCCTCGGGCTGGCGCTGCTGATCCAGGCCTTCCTGATCAAGCCGTACCAGATCCCGTCTGGCTCAATGGAGCCGACCCTGGACATCAACCAGCGGATCCTGGTCAACCGCTTCGTCTACCACTTCACCGACCCCAAGCCGGGCGATGTCGTCGTCTTTCATCCGCCAGCCGGAGTCGACCGGGGCGGCCTCGAGGAATGTGGCGCCCC
>JAIBCJ010000091.1 GCA_019694145.1 Solirubrobacterales bacterium
GCGATATCGCCGAACAGCAGGAGTTCCAGCCCGGTCGCCTTGACGATCACGTCGGCCTCGATCTCGCCGCCCTCGCGGAGGTGGATCCGGTCGGAGCTGATCCGCTCGATGTTCCCGGTTTCGATCCGGGCACTATCGCCGGAAAGGGCGGCGAAGTAATCGCCGTCGGGGGCGAAACAGACTCGCTGGGTCCAGGGGTCGTAGCGGGGATTGAGATGGCGCCGCTCGATGTCGGGCGGTAGCTGCTTGCGGGCGCCGCTGATGAAAAGCCGGCGGAAGAAGTTCGGATAACGGCGGGCGAGATTGAAGTTGACGATCTCCATCAGGATCCCGAACCAGCGGAGCAGGAAGGCCGCCCGCCGCGGCGAGAAACGGCTACGGATCCAGCCCCCGATGCCGCCGGTGGTCGGGATCGAAAGCACGTAAGTGGGAGAGCGCTGGAGCAGGGTCACATCGGCTCCGGCTTCGACCAGAGCCGGCACGACGGTGATCGCGGTCGCGCCACTTCCGATCACCACGAACCGGCGGCCCCGGGGGTCGAGTCCCTCGGGCCAGTGCTGGGCGTGGAAGAGCTCTCCGCCAAAGTCCTCTTCGCCCTCGAAGACCGGCGAGAAACCCTTGTCGTACCGGTAATAGCCGGTGCAGCCAAACAGGAACCGGCAGCGGATCCGGGAGGTGGATCCCCGGGATGAACCATTTTCGGCACTGTGGGCGACCGTCACCGTCCAGCGCGCTTCGGCGCTGTCCCAGTCGGCGCCGACCACCTTCCGGCCGAAGCGAATGTGCTGGTCGATTCCGTATTCGGCCGCCGTGTCCTCGAGGTACTGCTGGATCTGCTCCCCGTTGCCGAAGTGGCGGTCACCGGGCCAGGGACGAAACGAAAAGGCGAAGGTGCCCATCCCGGAGTCGGAACGGATGCCCGGGTAGCGAAAGAGATCCCAGGTCCCGCCGATCCGCGTGCGGTTCTCGAGCACGGCGTAGCTCAGACCAGGGTGGTCGAGACCGATCTGATGGGCCATCGAGATGCCGGAAATCCCGGCACCCACGATGACCACATCGACTTCTTCGACAGGCTCGGTCACTGTCCAGAGAGTACTTCCCGGCCAGTGAACCGGCCAGTCCTACAGGCCGTAGGAGCGACCAATCACTTCCAGCATCACCTCGTCGGTTCCGGCACCGATCCGGTTGAGGCGGATGTCGCGGTACGCCCGCTCGACTTCGTATTCCTTCATGTACCCGTAGCCGCCGAGCACCTGGATCGTCTGGTCGGCGACCTCGCAGGCCATCTGGGCGGAGAGCAGCTTGGCCATCGAGATCTCGCGGACCGGGTACTCCCCGTTGTTGACCCGCCAGGCGACCGAGTAGGTGAACTGCTTGGAAGCCTCGATCTTGGTCGCCATGTCGGCGATCTTGTGGCGGATCGCCTGGAACTTGCCGATCGGCCGGCCGAAGGCGTTGCGCTCGCCGGCGTACTCGATCGCGGTCTCGAGCAGGCGCTCGGCCGAGGCATTCGAGCCGGCCGCGGCGACCAGGCGCTCCGACTGGAGCTCCCAGCTGATGTGGTAGAAGCCCTTGCCGACCTGACCGAGCACGGAATCCGCCGGCACGCGGAAATCCTCGAAGGCGAGCTCGCCGGTGTCGGAAGCATGCATGCCCATCTTTTCCAGGTTCTGGGCGACCGAGAAACCGGGCAGATCGTTGCCGTCCTCGTCGCGGATGTCGATCAGCATCAGGGTGATGCCGTCATGACCGGCGTCGGGGTCGGTCTTCGTGACCAGCACCATGAAGTCGGCCCGGGCGGCGTTGGTGATGAAGGTCTTGGAACCGTTGATCACGTACTCGTCGCCGTCGAGGATCGCGGTGGTGCGGATCCCGGCCACGTCGGAGCCGGCGCCGGGCTCGGTGATGCCGAGTGCGCCGATCTTCTCTCCGGTGATTCCCGGAGCCAGATACTTCTGCTTCTGCTCTTCGGTGCCGAGCAGGTGAATGGGCGGGAGGACCATGTCGGTCTGGACCGCGAAGCCCATGCCGAGGCCACCGGAGCCCGAGTACGAAAGTGCCTCGGCCCGAACCAGCGAGTAGTAGTAATCCCCGCCCTGTCCGCCGTACTCCTCGGGAAAGCAGAGGCCGAGGTAACCGAGCTCGCCGGCCCGCTTCATGGCCGAATCGGGCCACTTGGTCTCTTCCCACTCCATGCGGTGCGGGTGGAGTTCCTTCTTGACCCAGTCGGTCATCGACTCGCGCAGGTCTTCGTGCTCCTGGGTGAAGATGAAGTGCTTGCGGCCGGCTTCATGGTCGGGCTTGATGACGGTTTCGGTGGACACGCGGATCTCCTCGGTGAAGTTTACGAAGTGGACAGTAGCACTTCCTACTCTCCGCTAGCTGGTATCGTCAGCGGCATGAGCCAAGCCACTCCTGACTTCGGGAAGATCAGGTACGAGGTCGCCGACCATGTCGCGACGATCACGCTCGACGATCCCGATACGCGAAATGCCCTTTCCGACCAGCTGCTGGGGGAGCTGATCTCGGCCCTCCACCTGGCCCGCGAAGACACCGAGGTTCGGGTGGTCGTGCTGGCCTCCTCGCATGAGACCACCTTCTCGGCCGGCGGCAACCTGGCCGCCTTCGGAGGCGACGCCAACGCCGTCCAGAAGTTCGAAGGGGCCGAGCTCTTCGTCGAGAGTTTCAAGCTTCTCGGTCAGCTCGGGAAGCCGTCGATCGTCGCCGCCCGCGGCCATGTGCTGGCCGGCTCGCTGGGTCTTGCCCTTGCCTGCGACCTGATCGTGGCCAGCGAGGAAGCGACCTTCGGCACTCCCGAGATCAACGTCGGCCTGTTCCCCTTCATGATCATGGCGCTGATCTACCGCAACGTGCCGCGCAAGAAGGCGAACGAGATGCTGCTGCTCGGCGGAAGGATGGAGGCCAAGGACGCAAAGGAGGCGGGCATCGTCAACTTCGTCGCCAAGAAGAAGGACTTCGACCTGGTCCTCGAGGACTGGACCACGATGCTGGCCCGCAAGTCGCCGCTGATCATGAAGCTGGGGAAGGACGCGATGTGGCGGCAGATGGACATGGACCTCGCCGCCGCGCTCGACTACCTCCGCTCGCAACTGGCAATCGAGCTCTCCAGCGAAGACGCAATCGAAGGCGTCAAGGCCTTCTTCGAAAAGCGCGAGCCGGAATGGAAGGGACGCTGATGAGCGAGAACGAAAACGGGACCGAGACCGGGCAGAACCTGCTGCCCGGCACGGCGCCGCTGACCGCGCTGACCAAGCAGCTCCACGAGCGGCGGGGCAAGGCCCGGCTCGGCGGCGGCCTCGAGAAGATCGAGAAGCAGCATGCGGCAGGCAAGCTGACCGCCCGCGAGCGAATCGACCTGCTGGTCGACGAGGGCAGCTTCAACGAGATCGGCATCCACGGACGCCCGCACTACTCGCAGCCGGCAATGCAGTCCAAGGAGGCGCCAGCCGACGGAGTGGTCACCGGCTGGGGTGACGTCGATGGCCGGCCGGTCGCGATCGTTGCCTATGACTTCACGGTGATGGCCGGCTCGATGGGCCAGACCGGCGAGATCAAGGTCACCAGGATTCGCGAGATGGCACTGCAGAAGCGGATGCCTCTGGTCTGGCTGCTCGACTCGGCCGGTGCCCGGATCCAGGAAGCAGCGGGATCGCTCTTCGCCGGTTCCGGCCACCTCTTCCGCGAGGAGGTCCAGATGTCCGGCGTGGTGCCGATGGTTGCCGCGATGATGGGTCCCTGCGCCGCCGGCACGGCCTACATCCCCGGTCTTTCGGACTTCGTGCCGATGGTGGTCGGGCAGGGCGCGATGGCCCTGGCCGGTCCGCACCTTGTCAAGGCCGTCACCGGCGAGGAGATCGAGATGGAGGACCTCGGCGGGGCCAAGGTTCACTGCCGCAAGTCCGGGGTCGGAGACCTCGAGGTGAAGGACGACCCGGAATGCATCGAGTCGATCAAGAAGTACCTGAGCTACTTCCCGAGCAACTGCGAGCAGAAGCCCCCGGTTACCGAAACGGCTGATCCGGAGGACCGCGGCTCGGAGAAGCTCCTGGAGATCATCCCCGATTCGCCTCGCACCCCGTACAACATGTACGAGGTGATCGAGGAGATCGTCGATGACGGTGACTGGTTCGACATCAAGCCGAAGTTCGCCAAGTCGCTGATCACCTGCCTCGCCCGGATGGGCGGCCAGCCGGTCGGCATCGTCGCCAACCAGCCCAAGGTACTGGGCGGCGTGCTCGACGTCGATTCCGCCGACAAGGCGGCCCGCTTCATCAACCTTTGCGACGCCTTCAACATCCCGCTGCTCTTCCTGCAGGACGTGCCCGGCTTCCTGGTCGGCTCGAAGGTCGAGCAGCAGGGGATCATCCGCCACGGGGCCAAGATGCTCTACGCGGTCAGCCGCGCCACCGTGCCGAAGATCACCGTGCTGGTCCGCAAGGCTTACGGCGCCGGCTACTACGTGATGTGCGGCCGGGCCTACGAGCCCGACCTGATCGTCGCCTGGCCCGGAGCCGAGATCTCGGTGATGGGGGCCGAGGGCGCGGTCAACATCATTGGCCGCTCGGCGATCGAGGCGGCCGATGATCCGGAGGCGACCCGCGAGGCGATGCTGAACGCGGTCCGCCAGCAGATCGACCCCTACATCGCGGCCGGCAACGCGATGATCGACGACATCATCGACCCGCGCGAAACGCGGCAGACCGTGATCCGCGGTCTCCGCATGGCAAAGGACAAGCATGTCGAGCGTCCCTGGAAGAAGCACGGGGTAATGCCGGTATGAGCGAGGTGATCGAGGTCACGATTCCCCACGAGCAGGTTCAGCTGAACGGCGTGATCCGCTTCGACGGCTCGGTGGTCGAGATCTTCGGCTTCAACGACGTCCACTCGGTCCGGATGCACATCCAGCAGATCGAGTTTGCCGAGGTGAAATTCGACAAGGGCCTGCTGGCCCAGCCGCGCATCATGTTCAAGGGCAAGTGGTCGAACCTCGGCTACAACCAGGCGATCGATCCACCCGACCAGATCAAGCCCGAACTCGAGAACTTCGTCAACGCGATCAACGCCGCGATCGGAAACGACGCCGCGAACTACCCGAATGGAGAAACGCAGTGAGTAAGTTCGAAGACCCGGTGATCATCAGCAACTCGATCTCCGGGGTGATCGCCAACCGGGACCAGTGCCCGGCGATTCCGTACACCCCCGAGGAGTACGCGGCCGAGGCGCGCCGCTCGGTTGACGAGGGTGCCAGCCAGATCCACATCCACGCCCGCACCCCGGACGGCACGCCCTCGTACGAGATCGAGGACTTCCAGGCGATCACCGAGGCGATCAAGGCCGAGTGCCCGGAGGTGATCATCAACTACTCGACCGGCGCGATCGGCGTGCCGATCGAGAAGCGGATCGCCTACCTCGAGGCCTGCCGCCCCGATGTCGCCGCGCTCAACATGAGCTCGATGAACTACGCCAAGTACTCGAAGCGCCGGAAGGACTTCGTCTTCAAGGCGGTCTTCGAGAACTCCTTCGACACGATCGTCGAGTTCATCACCGCGATGAACGACCTCGGCATCAAGCCGGAGCACGAGTGCTTTGACGCCGGTCACGTCGCCAACCTCGATCCGCTCTATGACATGGAACTGATCAAGCCGCCCTCCCAGATCTCCCTGGTCATGGGTGTGACCGGCGGCATCCGGCCGACCCCGCGCAACGTGGCGGTCATGGCCGACCAGGTGCCGGGCGGCCCCGAGGGCCCGAACAACTGGCAGGTGATCGGCATTTCCCGCGACCAGTGGAAGCTGCTGGCCGCTGCGATCACCCTCGGCGGCAATGTGCGGGCCGGGGTGGAGGACAACCTCTACCTGCCCGACGGCACCATGTGCAAGTCAAACGGGGAGTTGATCGGCAAGGCCCGGCAGATGGTCGAGGACGCCGGCCGCAAGGTCGCGACGATCGCCGAAGCCCGCGAGATACTCGGCCTGAAAGTGGCATGAGTCTGCCACTTGAAGGAATAAGGGTCCTCGACCTGACCCGGCTTCTGCCGGGCGGCTTCTGCTCGCAGATGCTGGTCGACTTCGGGGCCGAGGTGATCAAGGTCGAGGACACCGGCCCCGGTGACTACATCCGCTACGCCCCGCCGCTTTACGAAAGCGATGCCGACCCCGCCGAGGCGACGGCTTCCGGCCTCTACCTGTCACTCAACCGGGGCAAGCGCTCGATCCGTCTCGACCTCAAAAGCGAGGCGGGCCGCGAAGCCTTCTACCGCCTCCTGCCGACCGCCGACGTGGTGCTCGAAGGCTTCCGGCCTGGCGTGGCCGCCAAGCTCGGGGTCGATTACGAAACCCTGAGCCGAAAGAACGAGGGCCTCGTCTATTGCTCGATCAGCGGCTACGGCCAGGACGGCCCGTCACGCGACCGGGCCGGCCATGACATCAACTACCTCGGTTCGACCGGCATGCTGGCGATGACCGGCCAGGCCGGGGGCCCGCCGGTCCAGCCGGCCGGCCAGATCGGCGACCTCGGTGGCGGCGCGATGAACGCCGCCTTCGGGATCCTCGCCGCGCTGATCGAAAAGGGCCGAAGCGGCAAGGGCCAGATGGTCGACATCTCGATGACCGACGGAGCCTTCGCCTGGCTGGCGATGGCGGCCGGCGCCTACTTCGCCGGGGGCGAGGTACCACGGCGGGGAGAGGTGATGCTGGGCGGCGGCATCGTCTGTTACCTCACCTACGAGGCGGCCGACGGCTGGGTCAGCTGCGGCGCGCTCGAGCCCAAGTTCTGGTGCGCCTTCTGTGAAGGCACGGGCCACGAGGACCTGATCGAGATCCAGTTTGAACGGCCCGGGGGCGAGGCCTGGGAGAAGGTTGCTGCGGTATTCCGCGAGCGGACCCGGGACGAGTGGAAGTCATTCAACGACCAGTACGACTGCTGCATCGAACCGATCCTCGAACTCGATGAAGCGGTCGAGTCGGATCTGCTCCGCGAACGCGGAATGATCGTCGAGTGGGAACAGCCGGGCATCGGACCGGTCAGGCAGATCGGTTCGCCGATCAAGATGAGTCGCACCCCGGCCGCGGAACCTGGCCCCGCCCCGGCGATCGGTGCCGACACCCGCGAGGTGCTGGCCTCGGCCGGACTGAGCGCGGAGGAGATCGAGGGCCTGTTCGAATCCGGTGTCGCCGCCGGGCCCGGGAGCGGGGGAGAGATGGAGTTCCGGGCGTGACCCAGGCGGCAGCCGAAGAGAAGCCGGACGCGCCGGCCGAACAGCTTCTGAAGATGTCCGGGCTGGTTGAAGCCTCGGGCGTCCCGGCCCCGACCATCAAGCATTACCTGCGGGAGGGTCTCCTGCCGGAGCCGGTCCGGACTTCCCGCAACATGGCCTGGTACCGGCCGGAAACGGTCGAACGAATCCGCCTGATCAAGCGCCTGCAGGAGGAGCGGTACCTGCCGCTGAAGGCGATCCGGGCGCTCTTCGAGGAGGACCCGGCGCAGGCCGAGGCGATGCTGGAGGTCGAGGACCGGATTCTCGAGCGCGCCCTGGCCGGCGAGCGGACCCGAACCAGTGCGACCGAAGTCAGGAAGTACGGCGTGCCGAAGAAGGTTCTGGAGCGACTGGCCGAGATCGGCATCCTGACCCCGAACTCGCGCGGCTACTCGCCCTCGGACGTGGAGATCATCGAGGCGATGTCACGCTTCCGGGCCGGCGGCTACGACGAACAGATCGGCTTCACGGTCTATGACACCCTGCGTTACAAGCACGCCCTCGAAGCCCTGGTCAAGGAGGAGGTCGACGTGCTGATGGAACGGCTCGAAGGCGAGATCACGCCGGAACACGCGGTCGAGCTGATCGAAGCCGGGGCCGAACCCCTCAAGGACCTGATTGCCGCCCTCCACACGAAATTGATGGTCGAAGAGGTCGAACGCCGCCGCTGAGCGGTTTTGCCCGGAACCGGCGTTACCCTTCCCGTGATGGAAATTGGGGGAGTTTCAAAGGGAGATGTGCTGCGGTCGCTTGGGGCGGCCGCTCTGCTGCTGCTCGCAGCGCTGCTTTTCGCTCCGCCTGCGGCTGCGGCGCTGACCGCCCGCGATTCCGATCCGGTCGTTTTGAAAGGCAGCCAGGCCGGGAACCTGGCCGGGATCGATCCGGGGCGGCTCGTCGCCTTCCGCTGGACCGGGTCTGCCTGGGACCAGGTCCCGCTGCAGGTCGATGAACGGAAGACGATCGACATGCAGAGTCTCTATCCGTGGGTCACCGGTGGCGCCAACCAGGGATACGTGACCAATTACCTGGTCCCGGTGAACGTCGAGGTGTACGCGGACCCCGACACCCGGACCGGCGCCGACCCTGACGCCACCCTCGACCCGAATGACGAGTTCGTCTTCATGGCCTTCGACTCGGGGTCCAAGGCGCCGGTCGATTCCGATCCGGCCCACGTGGTTCCCCGCTCGGGGGTGGAGCTCGAACTCGACGATCCTCTGAACGGAGACTCCTCGTTCGTCTACCTGTTCCGGTCCGACGGCAACCTCAGCCCCGGTGCCGGCAGGCAGTATGTGACCTATTCGCCTTCCCTCCAGAACGGGATCGGCTCGAGTTACAGGGACAACTACCGCTACTTCTTCCCGCTCAACTCCAACCCGCCGGCCAACGGCTACAACAACGAGAACACGACCCTCACCACCCCGAGCTACTCGGTCCATTCGATCGACCGCTGGATCGATGACCAGCTCAGAATCACCTCCGGCTCGGCCAGCGGGGCGGACATTCTCGATCGCGACAAGGTCGCCTTCACCCCCGGCTACTGCGGTCGCACCGAGGACACCTTCACCGGCCGTGAGAACTTCAACAGCAGCGACAACGCCGAAGGCGCCTTCGTCACCAACCGTGCCGGCCCGGTCCGGGCGATCCGTTCATACATCGGCGCCAACAGCGGCCCGTATACGCAGCGTGAACAGATCTTCTACCGCGATCGCCAGGATTCCCGGACCTATCTGCGGGTTCACTCGATCCCGTATGTCATGTCGTTCACCGACTACTCGCCGGCTGCATCCGGGATGACCTGGCGTTCATCGATCAATACGACCGGGGTGACCGTGGACGGCACGCCCGATCTGTTCACCGTGCCCGGATTCACCGACCCCCGGGATCTGACCGGCATCCAGTACCCGTCCGCGGGCGCGGGAGTGAGCGGCTGGGAACAAATCACCGGCACGCAGGGAACGGTCGACGCAGTCTCGCGGCTGGTCACCGATATCCCGAATGTCGCGGTCACCGCCTATTACCTCGACAACAGCAGCCCCAGCACCACTTTCAACCAGAGCCAGATGACCGGGGATCCGACCTATCAGTGCACAGGGGATGCGTTCGCCTACGGCGCAAGCGGGCTTCAACTCAAGGTCGCGACCCCGATCGGGACCGACCTGCCCAACACCGACCCGAGAGCGGGTGGCAGTGAGAACGAAGTGACCATGGAGCGCTCGATCTTCTACGGACCGCCCGGTGGCAATTCCGTCGAGGCAGAGAGCAGGAGACAGCAAGTCGACAATCCGATCGAACTGACTTCCAGGCGCCACATCCG
>JAIBCJ010000210.1 GCA_019694145.1 Solirubrobacterales bacterium
GTCCGACGGCTGGTGGTCGAACCGATCCTCGAAGCTGACTACCGCGCCGCTGGCGGGTGAAAGGTGCGCGGCCAGCCTGACCGGTACGGAAGCCGCCTTCTGATGCAGCCTCGCCTGACCATCGCGATACCGATCCACGCCGGCGCGAAATGGATTGACGGGATCCTTGACACGGTCGGCAAGGCGCCGGAATGGAGCCGCATCGTGATCAGCGACGCCACCCATCGGGATGACGCGGTCGGTCGGCTGGCCGAAACGCTCGGGGACGACCGCCGGGTCGAGGTCAAGTCGCGGCCGGAGAAGCTGGACTGGATCCGGCACGCGAACCTCCTGCTCGCCGAAGCGGAAACCCCGTTCTTTTGCTGGATGCCGCAGGATGACATGGTCTCGCCGGACTACTTCGAGCTGCTGGTTTCCGCCCTGGACGAGTACCCCGACCGGGTCCTGGCCTTTCCCACCGTGGTCAGGAAAGTGACGAAGGGCCGCTTGCGAACGCGTGCGGTGGGTGAAATTCCGTACCCGCCCCCGCCGATCGAACTCGGGGAGGCCAGGCCTGAGGAAGAAGCGGTGCGGCTGCTAAACGAATGGAACCTGGCGCTCGGGTGCTGGCGGGGAGTGTTCAGGACTTCGGTGGCGCGGCCGGCCCCGGCAACGGTGGATTGCGCCGATCTGGTCTGGGCCTTCTCGATGGCTCTGGCCGGGAACTTCATCGAGGTCGAGGAAGCCCGCTACCTGAAGCGTTTCCACCGCGGGAGCGCCCTTCACTCGATGCGGTGGCAGGGCATGTCGAGCGCGATGAATCTCTACCGGGTCGAGGTGGAGGCCCGGCTTGGCACCAACCCGGCCAGGGTCGATCCGGTGATGGCCGGGGTCCAGCGATACCTCCGCTTCAAACACCGGTTGATCATGTACACCCTGCGACTGCGGCCGCTGGCGGCCCTGGCACTCGACCGCCCGAGACCGGCGCTCGAGTAGCGCCCTATTCGGGCGTAGTGCTCTGGCCGGTGCTTACGAGGCAGCTTTCGGGGTCGCCGGCCTCCTGGCCCGAGGGAAGGGGCTGGTCTCCGGGGAAAGCGGCGACGAGGGCGTCGGCGGTGAGGCGGCTGCGCTGGCTGTAACCGGTCGGGGTGTAGTGGACCCCGTCGTATTCGAACCAGTCCGGGTCCACTTCTTCGTCCCAGTCGTACACCCTCATTTCAGGATGGGCCTGACAGGTCTCGACCAGAGCCTCGTTCCAGTCCCCGATCTCCGGCTTCATGTAGCCCAGGGTTCCGCTTTCGCGGATCGAACCGTTCACCCAGAGCACCGGATCGCCGTCGGCGACGGCCAGCATCTGGTCGATCCGGCTGGAAGCGCTGCCGGAAGGATCGGCGGCGACCAGCCCGGAATCGTTGACTGCCAGCGCGAACACCCAGCAGCCCTTGAAACCGGAGTCGCGGATCGCCTGGGCAGCGTCGAGGCCGCTGAGCGTGCCGGGGTCCGAAGCGTCGACCGAGCGTGAACCGGCGATGTCAATGTGCTGGTCGGTTGCTCCGACCGCTTTCAGGCGGGCGTCGAGCCTTTCGGCGGGGTTGGGCAGGATCGACGACTCGACCATTCCCAGTGAAGTGGACTCGCCGACATAGGCGACCGAAGTGCAGGCGGTCTTGGTCGGGTCTCCCGCAACCTGGCTCGGGACGGGGCCCGCGCCTCCTTCGGACTCCAGGGAGACGGTCATCGTGCCGAGCTCGGCCAGCGGATCGTTATTGGTCACGGCAATCGGCAGGAGCTGGTTTTTCGGGTTGGCCCCGGCAAATCCGAGCAGGGCGAAGAAGAAGATCAGCCCTACCGCAACGGTCCCGCCCCAGCCCTCCGGGGTCACCGGCTTTCGCAGGCGAATCCTCCGGTCCCGCCACTTCTTCATGAACTTGCCGATCGCCCCGTGGCGGATCGGATCCTCGATGAACTTCCAGGAGAGCGCGGCGATCAGGAAAGTGGCCCCGACCTGAATCACGGCACGGGGCAGCGAAAAGCCGGCCAGGGCGGGCGTGGTCAGCAGAATGATCGGGGATTGCCAGAGATAGATGCCGTAGGAACGGACTCCGATCCAGCGCAGCGGCCTGAACCCCAGCAGGCGGCCCATCCGGCTGGAAGGATGGGCGACCGAGGCGACCACCATCGCGGTCGCGATCGAGAGCAGCACCAGCCCGCCCCGGTAGATGAAGGGCGAGAACTCGTCGGTGGTCGCGATCAGGATGAGAATCGAGACCAGGCCGACCGCGCCAACCAGGTCGAGCGTGTTTCGGGCCTGAAGCGAGACCTTGCCGACCAGCCTCCGGCTCGGCCAGACCATCGCCAGGGCGGCTCCGATCAGGAGGCCGAAGGCGCGGGTGTCGGTTCCCTCGTAGGCCCTGGTCGAGTCGGGGCCGGGCGTGAAGAGGACCGCCATCAGGATGATCGAGACAAGAGCGAGACCGAGGGTGGCCAGGGCGAGCCGGGGCTGGACCCGCTGCCGCGTGCCGCGCCGTGCCTTCTGGCCGACCCCGAAAACGGCCAGTCCCGCCAGCAGGATCCACGGCCAGAAGATGTAGAACTGCTCCTCCACCCCGAGGGACCAGATGTGCCCGAGCGGGGAGGGCGGGCCGAACTGTTCGAAGTACGAGACGTCCTGGAAGATGAACCACCAGTTGGAGAAGAAGAGGGCCGAGGCGATGGTTTCGCCCCGCAGCGTGGAGAGCTGGGCCGGGTTGCCGATCGTCACCCAGGCCATGACCACGATCAGGACCACGAACAGGGCGGGCAGAAGGCGCCTGGCCCGGGCCAGCCAGAACTCCTTGAGCACGAGCCGGCGCTCGGACCAGCGCTCGAGCAGGATGTCGGTGATCAGGTAACCGCTGAGGGTGAAGAACACCCC
>JAIBCJ010000211.1 GCA_019694145.1 Solirubrobacterales bacterium
GCGGCCCTGACCGAGCTCAGCAACGAAGACCTGGCCGAACTGGTCGAACTGAGGAACGCGGGCTGATGGGCGGACAGGCCGAAGGCAGCCGCACCTGGCGGGGGCAGACGATCGAGGAACGCCAGGCCGGCCGGCGGGAGCGGCTGATCGAAGCCGGGATCGAGCTGTTCGGGACCAGGGGGTATGCGAACACGCCGGTCAAGGCGATCTGTGAGGAAGCCGGGCTGACCGAGCGCTACTTCTACGAGGCCTTCGAGGACCGGGAGAGCCTGCTGGACGAGATCTACTCGATGGTGCTGGCCGATTGCCGGCGGGCGACGGTGGAAGCGATCGACGGCGCCCCGGATGACTTCGAAGCCTCGATGCGGGCCGGGCTCACCGCTTTCGCCCACGAATGGATCCGTGATCCGCGGAGGGCCCGCATCCAGGAGATCGAGGTGGTCGGGGTCAGCCCCGAAATCGAGCGCAAGCGCCGGGACTCGATCCATGCGTTTGCCGGGATCGTGGTCGACCGCACGCTTCAGCTGGGCGGCAGGGAACAGCTCGGCGCGCTGCGGCTTGACGTGATCGCGCTCGGATTGATCGGATCCGTGAACGAACAGCTGATCGACTTTGTGCTCGGAGACCTGCAGATTTCCCTCGATGACCTGATCGAGAACCAGATCGCCGCCTTTGCCGCGGTGGCCAGCCAGCTTCTGGAATAGCCCCCGGCGAGGTGACAATGCTTCGTGTCAGGTCTGCGAGAATGACCTCATGAGCGAACAGCAAGTCGGACCGAAGACGATCGTGATTACCGGTGCGGCGAGGGGCATCGGCCTTGCCACCGCCCGGATTCTCGCCACGCGGGGCAACCGGGTCGTGATGTCGGACCTCGACGGCGAACTTGCCGCAGCAGAAGCAGAGAAGATCGGGGATCGCGCGGCAGGATTCGGCGTCGACGTGACCGACCGGGACGCGGTCCGGGAACACCTCGAGATGGTCGAGAGGGAGTTCGGTCCGGTTGACGTGATGATCAACAACGCCGGCATCGCTTCCGCGTCGCCGAACATCCTCGAACAGGATCCGAAGATCACCGAGCGCACTATTGACATCAACCTGAAGGGTGCGATGAACGGGACCATCGAGGCGATTCGCCTGATGGAACCCAGGCGCCGGGGCCAGGTCGTGAACGTGGCTTCGCTGGCCGGGATTATCGGAGTCAAAGGCCTCGCTGCCTACTCCGCATCCAAGTTCGGTCTGGTCGGATTCACGGAATCGATCCGGCTGGAATTCGCCGACAAGGGGATCAAACTCACCTGCGTGATGCCCGGTCCGGTAGACACCGGGATGATGGACGGCACCTCTTCCTCGCCGCTGGTTTCGATGCTCGCACCCGAAGAGATGGCAACCGGAATCGCCGACGCAGTGACCACCGGCAAGCCGCGGGTCTCGCTGCCACGATCGAGCTGGCTGCTGGCCCGCACGATTTCGGTACTGCCACCGGCGATCGGGATCCGGGTCGGGCACTGGACGCGGATCGACCGGATCTACACCGAGGTTGACCCGGCCGCCAGGGCCGCATACGAAGAACGAATCAGCCGCTGATCAATATCGTGGGTCCATGGACCGGGACCCGGGTGGCACAAGGCTTTCAGGTCGCGAAAGGACCTCGAACGGCCGCCCGGGCGCGGAAACGGTTGAGGCGATCTGGCGGATCGAGTCCGCCCGGCTCGTAGCCAGGCTCTCGCGGCTGACCGGGGAGGTCGGCCTGGCCGAGGACATGGCCCAGGAAGCGTTCATCGCGGCCCTCGAAGTCTGGCCAGGGTCGGGCATTCCCCGCAACCCCGCAGCCTGGCTGATGACCACCGCAAGAAACCGGGGGATCGACCGGATCCGCAGGGACAGGGTCCTGACCGAAAAGTACGGGCAGATCGCCCATGAGATGGAGCTTGCCGGACCCGGGCCCGGCCCGGAGCAGGCGGTGTTGAACGAGGACCGGATCGGCGATGACGTCCTGACCCTGCTCTTCACGGCCTGCCATCCATGCCTGACCACCGAAACACAGGTCGCGCTGACTCTGAAGGCGGTCGGCGGCCTCACCACCGATGAGATCGCCCGGGCTTTCCTTGTCTCGGACTCGGCGATCGCCCAGCGCATCGTCCGGGCCAAGCGCACCCTCGCCGATTCCGGGATCCCCTTTGAGCCGCCGTCCACCGACGAGATGGGCGAGCGGCTGGCGGCCGTCCTTGGTGTGATCTACCTGATCTTCAACGAGGGCTATTCGGCAACCGCCGGCGATCAATGGATGCGCACCGAGCTTTCCGTTGAGGCGCTCCGGCTGGGCCGGATCATGGTCGGGCTGGCTCCCCGGGAGCCGGAGGTGCATGGCCTTGTGTCCCTGATGGAGATTCAGGCTTCGCGCTTCCCGGCGCGAACCGGCCCGCAAGGGGAACCGGTGTTGCTGATGGACCAGGACCGCTCACGCTGGGACCGGCTCCTGATCAGAAGGGGGCTGAAAGAGCTGGAGACTGCGAGGAGCCTTGGCGGGAACGGGCCGTACGTGATCCAGGCGTCCATCGCTGCCTGCCATGCCCGTGCGTTGAGGCCGGAGCAGACCGACTGGCAGGAGATCCTTGGCTACTACGACGAGCTGGCGGCGCTGGGGGATTCACCGGTCGCCGAGCTCAACCGGGCAGTTGCGATGGCGATGTCCGGAGACCCCCGGTCGGCCCTCGACGCGGTGGATCGGGTGGCGACGGACAGTCGCATGAAGGGCTATTACCTTCTTCCGAGCGTGCGCGGTGATCTGCTGGAGCGGCTTGGCCGGAGCGGGGAGGCGGCGGCCGAGTTCGAACGCGCCGCTTCACTGACCGATAATCAGGCGGAACGGCGGGTACTGATCGAGC
>JAIBCJ010000212.1 GCA_019694145.1 Solirubrobacterales bacterium
AGGGGCCGTCCGTGAAAACGGGCGGCCCCTTTTCCTATCCTGCCGGCATGTACCTGCTCTTCCTCGATGAGTCCGGCATCCCCGGTGAGGACGGAATCTTCGCCCTCGGCGGGGTCGCGATCCGGGCTGACCAGTGGGCCGAGGTCAAGGACCGTTTCGAGACCTGCCTGGAAGAAGCGGGCTGGCCGGCCGACAAGGAGTTCAAATGGTCGGAGATCAGCCGCAGCACGGCGGCGGCCGACGCGGCCTACCCGGTCTACGACTGCCTCGCGACGCTGCCGGTCCACTGCCTCGTGACCGTGCTCTACACCGAAGGCGATGACCCGGTCAACCGGGAGAAGTTCTTCGCCAACCCGGACCTGATCTACCGGACCGCCTTCACCTTCGTGACCGAGCGCTACCAGCGCTTCCTCGCCCACCACGATTCCCACGGCGTGATCGTGCTCGACTCCCGGCAGTACGAGACGGACGACCGTCTGCGCCGGTACTTCGACCGCATCCACAACGAGGGAACCGACTTCGCCGAGCTCGACCGCATCGTCGATGGCCTGCTGCTCGGGCCCTCCCACTTTTCGCTCGGCCTCCAGCTCGCCGACCTGGTCGTCGGGCCGACCCGGACCGCGCAGTTCAGCGGCCCCGGCACCGCCAGGCACTGCTTCAAGACGCTGAAGCCGACCTTCATGACCCATCCGGCGAGCGGCGCCCTCGAAGGTGTCGGCCTCAAGGTGTTTCCCCATCAGGAGACGACCCGCGAGGACGACCGGCTCTTCCGGCCGGCCTGACCCGCGCGGCAAATCACCCCCATCGGATGAGCGGGGCGCCGGCTTTCCGGCGCTAGACTGATCCGGCCGGAGAGGAACCGAGGAGAGAGGAGCACGAGAGTGCTTGACGAGAACCGCCTTGCCGTCCTGAATGCCGTCTGCGACACGATCGTGCCGTCGCTTGAGCGGGACGATGACCCGACCGGGTTCTGGGCCCGGTCCGCCGCCGACACCAAAGCAAACGAGGTCGTCGCGCAGACGATCGGCGAGATGCCCGCGGCAGACCAGGAGGGCATGGGTCTCTTGCTCGACAGCCTGGCGCTGCAGAACTTCCCTTCGCTCTCGCAGGCCTCGCGCGAGCAGATCCTCGTCAACACCTCGCTGGCCAGCCGCGAAGCGGCGGTCGGGGTCGCGGCGCTGACCCAGATGACCCTCTTCTTCCACTACGGCCTGCCGCCGAATCCGGCCTGGGAGCAGTTCGGCTTCCCCGGCCCGGCCTCTCCCCCTCCCCAGGTGGAAAAGACGATCCACCCGCTCACCCCGGGTGACGGCGACGTGCTCGAAGCCGACGCCGTGATCGTCGGCTCCGGCGCCGGTGGCGGTGTGATCGCCGCCCGACTGGCCGAGGCCGGCATGAAGGTGATCGTGCTCGAGATGGGCGGGTACTTCAACGAGTCCGACTTCGACCAGACCGAGCTGAACGGGTTCGCGCGGATGTACTGGCGCGGCGGCCCGACCTACTCCGCCGATTTCAACATCAGCATCCAGGCCGGAAGCTGCCTCGGCGGCGGCACCCTGATCAACTGGACCAACAGCCTCAAGCCGAAGCCCTGGGTCCGGCAGGAATGGGCCGACGAGTACGGCCTGGAGGACGTGAACACCCCCGACTTCGACCGCCACATCGATTCGATCTGGGAGCGTTCGAAGGTAAATCACGACTGCTCGGAGCTGAACCAGACCCAGAAGACCTGGATCGAAGCGGCCGAAAAGCTCGGCTGGAGCTGGCACAAGACCGACCGCAACTGGGACCCGGAAAAGCACGACCCGCTGGTTGCCGGCTACATGGGCTGGGGTGATCAGTCCGGGGCCAAGCAGTCGACCCTCAAGACCTACCTGCAGGATGCCGCCGACCACGGCGCCGAAATCATCGTCGGCTGCCAGGCCCAAAAGGTGCTGGTCGAAAACGGCCGCGCGGCCGGGGTCGAAGCGACGATCGAGGGCGTCGGCCGGATCACGGTCCGCTCGCCCCGGGTCGTCGTTGCGGGCGGCGCGCTCGAATCACCGGCGCTGCTCCTTCGCTCCGGGATCGGCGGCCCGGCCGCCGGCAAGTACCTGCGGCTTCACCCCTGCACCCTGATCTTCGCCACCTACCCGGAGGACCAGCAGGCCTGGTGGGGTCCGCCCCACGCGGCAGTGGTCGACGAGTTCGACCAGGGCCTCGAAGGCGACGGTTACGGCTTCCTGATCGAAGGCGCGCAGTACACGACCGGCCTCGGCGGCTCGGCGATCCCGTTCACCACCGCCGCCGAGCACCGCGAGATCATGGCCAACTACGCGAACGGTTCGATCACGATCAACCTGACCCGCGAGCGCGGCGGCGGCCAGGTGCTGATCGACGGCGACGGCCAGTCGATGCCGATCTACTCCCTGGACGACCCGCGGGACATCGCCAACATGCATTTCGGTCTCGAGCAGCAGGTCCGGCTCCATCATGCCGCCGGGGCCAATCAGGTCTTCGCCCTCGCCACCGGCATGCCGGGCTGGCGGGTCGGGGATGACTTCGAAGCATTCGTCGACCGGGTCCACCGGATCCCGCTACGGGCCGGCGGGGCGAAGCTGTTCGCCGCCCATCAGATGGGCTCCTGCCGGATGGGCAAGGATCCGGCCGAAAGCGTCGCCGACCCGCGTGGCGAGCTGCATGACACCCCGGGAGTCTGGATCGGGGACGGCTCGGCCTTCCCGACTCCCTCCGGCACCAATCCGATGATCACGATCATGGCTCTCGCCTCCCGCACCGCCGAGAAGATCCTCGAGGATTCCGGGACGAGCGGCCGATCAGCCAGCGAGACCGTGGAGGCGGGAGCATGAATCCGACCGAGGCCCCCGAGACCGAAGCCAACG
>JAIBCJ010000003.1 GCA_019694145.1 Solirubrobacterales bacterium
GATCAGGCCGATCCGGACGAGCAGGTCCATCTCAGAGCTCGGGGACGTCGGCGCCGAGGGGGCTGAAGCCGACTCGCCTTACCTCGGCCCAGCCTTCGCAACGCTCCCTCAACTGCTCGACCACTCCCCCGGTTTCCTGCCAGTTGGTCCAGACCAGGACGGTGGGTCCGGCCCCGGAGATCGTCGCGCCGATCGCCCCGATCTCGCCGGCCACTTCGACGATCTCCATCGATTTCGGGAAGAGGTGGCGGCGCCGTTCCTGGTGGAGCCGGTCGTGGAGCCCCATTCCGATCAGGTCGGAGTCACCCCTGGCCAGGCCCAGGGCAAGGTGGGCGGCGGAGGCCGTGTTGGCGACCGCGTCCTTGATCGGGATCTGTTCCGGGATCGCCTCGCGGGCCTTGCGGGTGGAAACCTCGACCTCCGGGATGACCAGGATCCCCTCCAGGCCTTCCGGCGCTTCGATCACGGTTGCGGTCAGTCGCGGGCCGCCGGTGCAGATCACGAAGCCCCCGCAGATCGCGGCGGCGACGTTGTCGGGATGGCCCTCGAGAGCCGTGGCGCGTTCAAGCAGATCCTGCCGTTCGAGCCCGAGTTCAAACAGGTGGTCGGCCGCGACCAGTCCGGCGACGATCGCGGCGGCGCTCGATCCCATGCCGCGGGCGAGGGGGATCTCGCCGCCGACCCGGAAGGAAATGCCGTCCGCGGGCTGCAGGGTTTCGAAGGCGCGGACCACAAGGTTGCTGCGATCGAGCGGCACGTCGAGCGCGTCGCAGCTGACCGAGAAGGTCCCCGTCTCCTTCACCTCGAGTTCGAGGTGAAGATCCAAAGCCACCGCCATCACGTCGTAGCCCGGTCCGAGATTGGCCGACGAAGCGGGAACCCGGACGAGTCGATGCCGTTCAGTCACCCGGCAAAAATACCTTGCTAATGATTGAGGGGTGAGTTCGTCCTCCGCCAATCCACCTGATCCGTCCCCCCCTGCGCTTGAAATCACCGATCTGGTCAAGCGTTACCCGACCGGTGTCGAAGCCCTGAAGGGCGTTTCGCTCGAGATCGCCGACGGCGAGTTCTTCGGCCTGCTCGGTCCAAACGGGGCGGGCAAGTCGACTTTGATCCATTGCTCGACCGGTCTCGCCAGCCCGACCTCGGGCGAGATCCGGGTCTTCGGCCACGACGCGGTCGGCGACTACCGGCAGGCCCGCGAGGCGGTCGGGCTGGCGCCGCAGGAACTGAACATCGACTGGTTCCTCACGGTCGAGGAGACCCTCGACTTCCACGGCGGCTACTTCGGCATGGGCAAGAAGGACCGCAAGGAACGAGTCGACGAGCTGCTCGAATCCTTTTCCCTGGTCGATAAGCGAAACGACCGGACCCGCGACCTGTCCGGCGGCATGAAACGGCGGGTGATCCTGGCCCGGGCGCTGATGCACCGCCCTCGCCTGCTGATCCTCGACGAACCGACCGCCGGGGTTGACGTCGAGCTTCGCCTGGAGCTCTGGCATTACGTCCAGCAGGTCAATTCCGAAGGCACCTCGATCCTGCTCACCACCCATTACCTCGAGGAAGCCGAGCAGCTCTGCAGCCGGATCGCCTTCATCAACGGGGGCGAGATCGTCGACCACGGTTCCAGCGACGAGCTGGCCGAGCGGTTCGGGGTGGGCAGCCTCGAGGACGCCTACCTGGAACTGGTCGGCCGCAAGGAGCTTTCCCGTGCCCATGTCGGAATCGAAGCGGAGGACGGCCAGTGAGCCCGTCGATGGTGCGGCTGGTCTCCCTGACCAGGCGCGAGGTCAGCCGCTTTCTCAAGATCCCCCGCCAGACGGTCGGCGCACCGTTGCTCGAGACCTTCCTTTACATCTCGATCTTCGGTGCCGCGCTCGGTTCCCGGGTGGGTGACCTTCACGGTTACGAATACATCGTCTTCGTGGTCCCAGGCCTGATCATGATGGCCTTCGCGATCAACGCCTTCACCAACAACTCGTCATCGATCCTTCAGCAGAAGTTCCAGGGGGCAATCGATGACCAGCTCTCCTCCCCGGCCTCGCCCGGCCAGTTGCTCCTGGCCTTCACGCTCGGGGGTTTCCTGCGCGGCCTCTTGATCTCGGTCGTCACGTTCCTGGTCGCCAGCCTGCTGATCGACCTGCCGGTCAAGCACTTCTACATCCTCATTCCCGCCCTGTTTCTGGTCGGCTGGTTCTTCGCCAGCCTCGGTGTGCTGGTCGGGGTCAGGGCGGAACAGTTCGACGACGTCTCGTTTGCCCAGACCTTCATCCTCCAGCCGCTGATCTTCCTCGGCGGCGTGTTCTACTCGGCCTCGCTCCTGCCCGAGCCCTACGAAACCCTGACCCATTTCAACCCGGTCTACTACATGATCTCCCTGGTCCGTTACGGGTTTCTCGGGGTCGCCGACATCAGCGTCTGGCTTTCACTTGCCCTGCTCACCGCGGCCACCGCCGCACTCACCTTCGCCAACTACCGGATGTTCAAGTCCGGCTACAAGCTCCGGAGATAACGACGGATCAGCGCCTGATCCTGATGACCACCTTGGCGACCGGGGACTGGTTGCCGAGCTTGTCGCGGGTCCTGATCTTGATCACCGTCTTGCCCTTGCGGGTGACCTTGCGGGTCTTCGGCACGGATTTCGGGTTGAGCCCGACGCCGGCGGTCCCGTCCGGCAGCTTGCCGTCCGGCTTGCCGATCACCTTGACCCGGACCGGGCCCCTGAACTGGCCTTTGACCTTGTGACCCTTGAGCACGATCTTCGGCTTCGCCGGTCCGGTCCGGTCGATCTTGACCGCGACGCTGGCTTCCGAGAACGGGGTCACGACGGTCTCCGGCTCGGAGATGTTGGTGCCGGGCAGCACGGTGGCGCTGTTCACCCGGAAGTAGGCGGTTCCCTGGGCGGCATCCGCAATGGTCGCGGTGCTGTCGCTCACCGACTTCGTCTTGACCTTTGCCCAGGCGTTGGGCTTTTTGGTGCTGGCCCGCTGAACCTCGAAGGTCGTGTCGGGGGCTTCGGTCCCGACCCAGACGAGCTGGAAGCCGCCCTTGTTCGATGTTCCGCCGATCACGCTCGGCAGCGACGGCCGGAGCCGCGCGTATTCACGTGAGTCCCCCTTCAACCGGTCGGCATCCTCGGGCAGGATGAAGCCGGAATCGGCCAGGGCGTCGGCCGCCTCGGAGTACTGCGCCAGGTAGTCGGCCTGATCGGTGTAAAGCGAATGAAGCAGCTCGGGCGAGAACGGGACCGATGAACCGAACAGCCCGCAGAAGGCAGAGAAGATTGAGCCTCCGGGAGCCGCCGAGTTGATGCCGTCATTGGTCGCGGTGGGCACCGTCACGTCGGGGTAGCGGATTGCGCCCAGCGCGATCCCGTTCTCGTCGCGTTCCAGCTGGTTGGCCATGTCCGGGGGACTCGCCTGGTACTCGCCGCGTGGCGCGATCGGCGGTGCGGCGTCGTCACCCACCCAGCCGACCAGGTCGCTGATCGCGGCGTTCTGGGTGTAGGGCCACTTGATTCGCGACAGCGGGAACTTGACGCAGTTCGCCGTCACGGTGGCGAAGTCGCGCGAGAACACCGGGTTCAGATTGTCGAAGGCGACCCGGGGCAGGTGGGACGCCGCCGCGACCTCCCAGTGGCGAATCGAACCGGTGTCCGGATCGGACGCGACGGTTCGCGGAACCCGGTTCTCGGTCTCGGTGATGATCCGGATCGCCTTCTCCCCGCGGTCGCCGCGGAGCGCGGAGGTGCAGACCGTCAGCAGATAGGCATCCACGACTTCATGAATCGGCTCGATCCGGTTGTAATGGGTGACCAGACGACCGCAGGACTGTGATTCACCCGAGGCGATCACCATCGAGGGCGTGATCCCGCCCAGGGGATCGACGCCGTTGCGGCTGCCCTTCAGTGCCTTGACGACCGAGGAGTAGACGTCATATGAGAGGGCGTCGGCATCCAGGCCGGTACCGGTCGGCACGGTGTCGTTGCCGTTGACCGTCAGCGTCCCGTAACGGTCGCTGTCGAAGGCCTTCAGGGAGGCGACACCGACGTTCTGGGCGGTCACCCCGACGAAGGTGTAACCGTGCTTGAGCAGGAAGTACGGGTCACCGAACCAGTTGAACTCGACGTCCTGGGTCGAGGTGACGTTGTTCCATTCGGCGATGACCACGCCGTTCGCGTCGGCCGGATTGGCGGGGCGCCTGACCACGATCCGGGTCTTGAACGGGTACTTGCCGTCATCGGCCGAACCACCGGTCGTGATCTTTGCCGCGGGAGTGTCGATCGCTCCGGTCATGTCGTACCGGTAGGCGTCACCGGCGAGGAAATACTCGTTCTCGACGTAGCCGTACTTGTCAAGGTCGATGTCGGTGGCCAGAAACGGATGTGAATCGGCGGTCACCGCGATCGGGCCGGTCACCGTCGCGGTCGGAATCTGGCTGAGATCAGCCGACGCCGGACCGGCCATAACCAGCATGAAAAATGACGCCGCAATCGTCGAGACGACGGCTGAGAACTTCCTGCCTGAACCCATTTACCTCTCCCTCTCCCGTTGAAAAAGCTACGGGAGAATCTACCGCAGTTGGCGCCTAGCCAAAGACAGCTTCTTCGACCGCGCCGATTTCGTTCGGGCAGTTGATCACCGAGGGGGCCTTGCCGAGAGCGGTGTCCGGATCCTTGAGGCCGTGGCCGGTGAGTACGCAGACAACCGTCTCGGGCTTCTCCATTCCCTCCACGGTCGGCAGGCCGTGGTTGAGAATTCCGGCCACCGAAGCGGCCGAGGCCGGTTCGCAGAACACACCTTCGTTGGCGGCAAGCCAGCGGTAGGCGTCGAGGATCTGCTCGTCGCTGACCGCGGCGACCCGTCCCCTCGAGGAGTTGAAGGCGTTCATCGCCTCTTCCCAGCGGGCCGGGTTGCCGATCCGGATCGCCGAAGCGACCGTCTCCGGGTGGGCGACCGGGGCGCCGTCAACCAGCGGAGCCGAGCCGGCGGCCTGGAAGCCGTAACAGATCGGTGCGGTTCCCCTTTCCTGAAAGCCCTTCCAGTAGGCGGTCACGTTGCCGGCGTTGCCGACCGGGATCGCCAGTGCGTCCGGGGCCTGGCCAAGCTCGTCGATGAGCTCGAACGCGGCCGTCTTCTGACCTTCGATCCTGTACGGGTTGACCGAGTTGACCAGCTCGATCGGATTCCGTTCGGCCAGCTGCCGGACGATGGTCAGGGCATCATCGAAGTTGCCTTCGAGGGCGACCACCCGGGCCCCGTGCATGAGCGATTGGGCCAGCTTGCCGATCGCGATCTTGCCTTCGGGGACGATGACCGCGCCGCGCAGCCCCGCCCGCACCGCGTAGGCGGAGGCGGAAGCGGCGGTGTTGCCGGTCGAGGCACAGATCACGGCCTTGGCACCACGCCCGGCCGCCCGGGAAACCGCCACGGTCATGCCGCGATCCTTGAAGGAGCCGGTCGGGTTCGCACCTTCGACCTTCAGCCAGACCCGGGCCCCGACCCGCTCGGAAAGGCGCGGCGCCTCGACCAGCGGGGTCGAGCCCTCGTTCAGGCTGACGACCGGATCACCCGGATCCAGCGGCAGGGCGTCGCGGTACCTCTCGATAAGTGGCTGTGGCATGGCTTCCTAACCTGTGAATTCTTCTTCGATGACCCGGATGAAGCGCGGCCCCGACTTGAGCGAGTCGAGCTCCGCGATCTGCGCGACCGCCGCCTTGAATTCCGATTCGAGGCAACGGTGGATGACCATCACCAGGCGGGCGTCGTCGCCGAGCCCGCGCTGGACGACGCTCTTGACTGACACGCCACCGTCGGAAAGCACCTTGGCGACTTCAGCCAGGACCCCCGGTTCGTCGGCAACCTCGAGGTGGAGGTAAAAGGATGAAGTGACGTCGGCCAGCACCGGCAGGTCGCGGTCGGCGGTGTGGACGCGGGCGTCGCCGGCCGCGACCGAAACCACGTCACCGAGCACGGCGGCAGCGGTCTGAAGACCACCGGCGCCGGGGCCGGACATGGTCACCTCGGTGATTTCGGGCGCCTCCACCATCACCGCGTTGAACGGACCCTCGATCGGCGCCAGGGGATGGCCCGGGTAAAGGAAGCAGGGAAAGACCCGGACGGTGATCCCCTGCTCCAGCTTCTCGGCGACCCCGAGCAGCTTCAGCGAAAGGCCGAGCTCCTTGGCGTAGGCGAGATCATCCGGCTGGATGTCCTCGATCCCCTCGAAGTCGACCTGATCAAGGGTGACCGGGGTGTGAAAGGCGAGCCGGGCGAGGATCGCCATCTTCGCGGCGGCGTCGGCCCCGTTCACATCCTCGGTCGGGTCGGCCTCGGCGTAACCGAGTTCCTGGGCCCGCTTCAGCACCTCGGCGTAGGAGGCACCGGTGGCGGCCATCTCGGAAAGGATGAAGTTCGTCGTCCCGTTGACGATGCCGAAGACCTTGCTGAACTCGACCGCGCCGAAGCTTTCCTGAACCACGCGGATCACCGGCACGACCGCAGCCACTGCGGCCTCGAAGCGGAGCTGGACCCCGCCTTCTTCGGCGGCGGCGAAGAGCTCGGCCCCGTGCTGGGCGAGCAGTTGCTTGTTCGCGGTGACCACCGGCACGCCGGCCCTGAGCGCCGCCAGCACATGTTCGCGGGCGGTGTCGGTGCCGCCCATCAACTCGACGATCACGTCGGCATCGGGCAGGATCTCGCCGAAATCACCCTGGCTGCGGGTCAGGACCCCGGTCACCTCCGGCCGACGGCCGGTCGCCGCCTCGACCTGGTCGGCCCGTTCGGCAACAAGTTCATCGAAGGCGGAGCCGACGGTTCCCCGTCCGAGCAGGCCGATGCGCAGGTTCTCGCTCACATGTCCCTCCTGAGAAGGTCATCCCAGGTTTCGCGTCGCACCACCACGGTGGCTTCGCCGTCTTCACAGAAAATCACGGGCGGCCGCGGCATTCCGTTGTAGTTGTTCGACATCGAGTGCCCGTAGGCGCCGGTCGCCGGGGTAAGCAGGATGTCCCCCACCCGGGGGTTCGCGAGCTCGACATCACGGATCAGGATATCTCCGGACTCGCAATGTGAACCGGCGACGGTGACGGTGGTCCCGGCGGGGTCATCGGGCCGGTCGGCGATCACCGCCGTGTACTTCGCGTCATAGAGCATCGGCCGGAGGTTGTCGGACATGCCGCCGTCCACCGCGACATAGGTCCGGACCCCGGGGATCTCCTTCACGGTCCCGATCCGGTAGATCGTCACCCCGGCGGTACCAACCAGCGAGCGGCCCGGCTCGATCAGGATCTTGACCTCGTCTCCGAAGACGTCGCGAACCGCCTGGACCTTGAGGTTCACGTACTCCTCGATCGGCGGGGGTGAATCGGCCTCGTCGTAAGAGATCCCGAGGCCGCCGCCGAGGTCGAGGATCGAGCACCAGTCGCCGCGCAACTCGCCGAGTGCCTCGACCGCCAGGCGGAAGGGCTCGATCTCGAAGATCTGGGAGCCGATGTGAAAATGAAGGCCGACCAGATTCAGGGTGTCCGAGGCAAGCACCCGGGTGATCGCTTTGGCGGCTGTACCGTCCTCCAGCCCGAAGCCGAACTTCGAGTCAAGCTGGCCGGTCTGGATGAAGGAGTGGGTTGACGGTTTGATGCCCGGGGTGACCCGGATCAGCACGTCCTGCTTGCGCTTCAGCACCCGCTCGCATCGATCGATTTCGTCAAACGAGTCGACGATCAGGTGGCCGACCCCCGAGTTGCCGGCGAGCACCAGCTCGGCGTCGGTCTTGTTGTTGCCGTGCATGTAGATCCTGGCCGGGTCGAAACCGGCGGTAAGGGCCATGGTCAACTCGCCACCCGAGGCGACATCGACCGAAAGTCCTTCTTCGGCGAAGAGCCGGTAGGCGGCCGTGACCGGCAGGGCCTTGCTCGCGAAAAGCACTTCGAAGTGATCGGTATGTGCGGCGAAGGCACGCTGATAGGCCCGGGCCCGTTCCCGCATTTCGGCCGTGGCGAAGAGGTAGGACGGGGTGCCGAACTCGCGGGCGAGTTCGATTACGTCGCAGCCTCCAATCTCGAGGTGGCCGGCGTCATTGGTGGTTGTCCCAACCGGGTATGGCATCGCCGCCATTCTTACGATTTCCGGTGAACGACACCGTTTGGATACGGTTCACGCCGTGGCAAGCTCCGCAAGACGGCCGATCAACGCACCGCCAGGGAGTCCGCAGGGCACCGGGGTGCCCTGGCTCGGCCTCTCGATCCTGCTCGTCCTGCTGCTGATTCTGGCCGCCTTCGTCGCCTATTTCTTCTTTGACGTGGGCAAGGACGAAGGGGGCGATTCCTCCTCAGGCGTGACCGAGCTGGAAACCGGCGCAACCGGGGGCCAGGGCGCGATCGTCGGTCACTCGAACGGCCCGCTCGGTTTCCCCTCGGCGGCCACCCGCAACACGACCAGGATCAGCGGCAGCGATCCGGTTGACATTTCGATGGCCGCCGCGCTGGCCGCCTACCCCACTTCAGGACCCGGTTCGCCACCGGCGGCGGTCACGATCATCGACGCGAACGACTGGCAGTCGGGAGTCGCGGCAGCTTCGCTCAGTGCGCTGCCGATTGGCTCGCCGATCCTGCTCGCCCCGTCGGGCACGCTTTCAGCGACCGGCATGGACACGCTGGCCCAGCTCGATCCGCTCGGTTCGCCCGATACCGGCGAGAACAAGGTTTTCACGGTAGGAAAGGTCGCCCCGCCTTCCGGCTATGACGTTGAACGGCTGGACGGAAACAGCCCGGCCGAGATTGCCGCTGCAGTGGCAGACGAGCGCGCCGCCCTGACCGATGCACCACCTAACGCCTTCGTGGTCGTCTCCTCCGAGGCTCCCGATTACGCCACTCCGGCCGCGACCTGGGCCGCCCGATCCGGAGACGTCGTCCTCTACACCGGAAAGGATGAGGTGCCGAAGGCCACCCTCGACGTGATCAAGGACAAGGCCAACAAGGATGTCCCGATCTTCGTGCTCGGACCGTCGGATGTGGTCTCAAGCAAGGCCCTGAAACAACTCGACAAGGCCGGCTCAACGGTCGAGCGGGTCGGCGGCGATGACCCTGAATCCGCCGCGGTCGAGCTGGTCCGCTTCTCGAGCGGCCTCTTCGGCTGGAGTCTGAACGAGCCCGGACACGGCTATGTCCTGGCCCGGACAGATCGCCCGATGGATGCGATCGCTGTGACCGCACTCTCTACAGGTGGTACCTGGGCGGCTCTGCTCCTGACCGATTCCAGCGAGAAGCTGCCGCAAGTGGTCGAGGACTATCTCCTTGATGTCAAGCCCGGCTATGAGACCGACCCGACCAAAGCGATTTTCTCCCACGTCTGGATCGTGGGCGACGACTCGATTATCTCAGTGGACGAACAGGCGCGTGTCGATGACGCGGTCGAGCTTGCCCCCGTCGACACTGTGGCTGAGGGATGAACCCGAAACGTTGGGACTACTTTCGTCCACTTTTCGGGGACAATGTTGGGCTACCCTGAGATCGGGGATTCTCAGTTACAAAGGCGCCTGCGTAGTCGGCTACGCGGACGTCTCTCAATGTTGGGACTTGGGTGTGCGGCCAGAAACGAATCCGACCGCACACCTAGTCACTACTGACAGGTCACGTCAGACGAATCGACCCGATTGAACTTTCCCGGGTCAGGTCGTTGCCCTCCAGGGTTCATGCAAGCAACTCCAGTGGTTGAGCCGCCCTCACTCAAGAGCAACCGCACATCCTTCCTGCAGTTGTTCTTGGCAGACCATTGAGCTCCTACGTTGACCACCCCTACACAGGGCTCAATAACATTCTTGACGCCTCGATAGAGCCGCTGAGACCAGGAACAAAACCTAAATTCCGCGCATCCCGAACCATCTGCCGCGCTCACCGCAACCGCTTGATTCTCTATAGCGATACCTCGGTTTTCGGAAGCTGAAGCAGTTGATTGGCCGTGCGTTGTAATTGCGCCCGCGAAGCCCAATAGACCTAAACAAACTAGAACGGTCGCCACAAGACGCCGATGTCGCAAATCGGTGTAACTCATACGAACTCCTCTCGTAGGTTGACCATCAGAGGCTACCGTGAAGGGCCGGAGACATGCGGCATATGGAAAAGTCACGTCGTCAGATACTCAGGCGCATACCACTGAAAAATGGGGTCTGCGCCCAGACACGACACGTGGAAATAGTGGAGAATGCCCCAAAGATGAGCGAAGCCGAGCACATCGGAGTATTGGACTCCGGCCAGAAAATCACTCCCGAGGACATCCGCGAGCTGACGGGTGCGGTCACCCCGCATTTCGCACAGCAGGTGCGGGTGCGGGTCGGACGCCTGATCTCGGGCCTCGATGCTTCGGATCCCGCCCGCGTCTTCGGCGAGCGCGAGATGGCGAGGCTTGAAGACCTCGCCCACCACAGCGGCCAGCCTGGCTCCGAATCGGCCCACTGAACCCGGAATTCGGAAGATGGCACTGAAACAGGTCGCACCGGGGGTAGAGCGACTGGGCCAGTTCCCGCTGCCGATGGTCAACGTGTACCTGGCCGGGGACATACTGGTCGATGCCGGAACGACCTGGGACCGGTTCCGGATCCCCCGCCAGATCAAGGACCGGAAGCTTTCGATGATCACCCTGACCCATGTCCACCCGGACCATCAGGGCCTGGCCCGCGACATCTGCCGCGACCGGGACATCCCGCTCGCCTGTCACGTCGATGACGTCGACGCGATGGAGGGCCGTCGTCCGGTTTCCGAAGGGCAGATCACCAGTTCACTCCTGAAGAAGATCCAGGGTTCATGGGAAGGCCCGCCCCACAAGGTCTCGAGGGTGCTCGAGGATGGCGATCAGGTCGGCGATTTCACGGTGGTCCACACCCCCGGTCATGCCCGAGGCCATGTGGTCTATTTCCGCGAATCTGACGGCGTGACCATCTGTGGCGACGTGATTCGCAACTTGAATTACGCGACCGGAATGTCCGGTCTGGACGAGCCGCCGGAGATGTTCACCTACGACCCGGCCGAGAACCGCAATTCGATCCGCAAACTCGCCGCCCTCAATCCCACGGTCCTCCTCCCCGGCCACGGCCCCGCGGTAACCGACATGGACGAATTCCAGGCCTGGGCCGCCGCCCTGCCGCAGGACTGACTGTCCGCAATGGTCCGTAAAGTGTTTGCCCGTGAGCGGCGAACGTCTATTTGAGGATCAAACTCCATCCCTCTGCTTTGAAGAGCGGGTCAACCTATTGCTAGAGCCGAAAAGACCGGGCAGTCCGCTCGTGCTTGACCTCTTTGCCGGATGTGGTGGCCTTGCCCTTGGGTTTGAATCTGCGGGGTTCGAAACGCTTGGGTTCGAAACCAACCCCGACTGCGTAGCGACGTACCGTTCAAACCTCAGCGGCGATTGCCTTGAAGTAAATCTGACCCGGGATTTTGACTTTCCCGCTAAGGCCGACGTGATAATCGGCGGACCGCCTTGTCAACCGTTTAGCGTTCGCGGATCCCAGAAGGGAAATCAGGACGCGAGGAATGGCTTCCCGGCATTCCTTGCGGCCGTGGAACAGATAGCGCCTGATCTGGTGATCGCCGAGAATGTTCGCGGAATGCTCTACCGAAATCGGGAGTATCTCGATGAGGTCGTTCAGAAACTGAGGGACTTCGGATACTCCGTCGAAGTTGAGCTTCTGAACGCGAAGAATTTTGGAGTGCCACAGAATCGGGAGCGGGTAATCATCGTAGGGCACCGGCTTGGCTGGGATTGGCCCGACCCGTCCGACTTTCCCCTAGTGACGGCTGGCGAAGCACTTGGCGATATGGCTTTCGAAATACCGCCCGACTCGAAATTCCTGACTTCCAGCATGGATAGATATATCGCCGAATATGAGCGTAAGTCTGGTTGCGCGAGGCCCAGGGATTTGCATTTGGATCGGCCCGCAAGGACATTGACGTGCCGGAACCTTGCAGGCGCCACCTCCGATATGCACCGATTGCTTCTCCCGGATGGTCGGCGACGACGAATCACGACCAAGGAGGCCGCCAGACTTCAAACTTTTCCCGATTGGTTTCAGTTCTGCGGAACAGAACTTTCGGTCTTCAACCAGATCGGGAACGCCGTACCCCCATTGTTTTCGCTCGCTCTCGCTGAACAAGCCAAGCTTTCGCTGGGCCTCCAAGGCGTGACTTCCACCGTCTGAGTGTCTCAACGGGATATCGGATCAAGTGGCTTATAACCTGTCCCCCACTTCGACAGTCCGATCAATCAGCAGTAAACAGTTCCGCAAGAAGTCATCTGAAATTCAGGACTTGATCAACCAGGCGTTGGAGATTTTCGACGCTTTCGGGATTCCGCCGGAGAAGACGGGGAGAAGGAACGAAGCCGTGGCGATGGCATTCATTGCTGTTGCGGGCGTCACAGCCCCTAGCAGTTGGCAGATGGCTGAGGACCTTGACACGCCACGAGCGTTGACTACTCGGGAAATCATAATTTTCGCCAATAAGTACTTGGGTGAAGAGCGTTCGTCGGGGAGCTATGACGACGTACGGAGAAAAGACTTGAAGCGCCTCGTTGAAGCCGGGCTAGTGACCAATAGCGCACCCGAAAGTGCCCACAATAGCCCGAAGAGGGGCTGGGGAATCAATCCGCATTTCGGGGAGGCCATCCGGTCGTTTGGATCCGAGGACTGGGTGAAAGAACTCAATCTCGCGATGGCCGGATACAAGACATGGAGTGAGAAGTACTCAACAATAAGGGAGATGAGCCGCGTAAAAGTCCGGATCTCTGATGATGCGGAGATCACTTTCGGACCGGGCGCACACAACGAGCTTCAAAAGCAGATCATCGAAGAATTTCTCCCACGATACGGCTACGGCGCCGAGGTTATCTATGTGGCTGATGGGGAGAATCGCAGTCTCCACCACGACAAGGAGAGGCTCAATTCTCTGAACGTGTTCGAGCTCAAGCACGAACAATTGCCTGACGTTCTTGCTTTCTCAGAGGCGAAAGACTGGCTCTACGTGATCGAAGCCGTCACCAGTACCGGGCCGATCAGCCTTCAACGCCATGTTGCGATTTCAGAATTGCTTGCAGACGTGAAATGCGAAGGGGTCGTGTACGTCACAGCATTCCCGAATCGCGAGAAGCCTTTTACCTCGTTCCTGCCAGAAATTGCCTGGGAGACCGAGGTCTGGGTCGCGAGTGATCCCGATCACCTCATTCATTTCAATGGAGAGAGATTCCTGGGCCCCTATCCCGTTCGGCAACCCGACTAGCTTCCCGCGAATCGGACGGCGCGACCGTCTACAGCAACATGTTGTGCGGGACAGACGGTCCGTCAATAAGCCGGTGCGAGCCCTTCGATCATCGGGAAGTGCCGAACGTTCGTAGTCAGGAGATCGGCGTCGGCGAGCATCGAGGTCGCCGCGATCAGGTAGTCCGCCATGTCAATCCCGCTATGTGACGGTCGGAATTTTCGGGCCAGATCACCAGCCAGGCGGCAGATCGACTCTCCAACGGGGACCCATTCGATCGCGGTGAAAAAGCGCTCGAGAGACGCTTCTTCGCCAGCCCTCACGCCGGCCAGAAGCTCGAATCTGGTCACCTCGCTTGCCAGCAGTGGTTCATGTCCCTCGGCGAGGCCGGTCAACAGGCGGATCGCTGCTCCCTTGCCTCGGAGAAAGTCGATCACGACGCTGGTGTCGAGCAGCTTCATTCGATGCCAAAGCTGGCAAGGCGTTCATCAAGCCCGCCGGGACGGACTTCGTCCACGAAGTCAGAACCCGACCCTTCGCTCTTCCATGCTCCGGCAGTCTCGAGAACGATCCGCAGCGGGTCCGAGTGACCACGACCGTAGGACCGACGCACGGCTCTCCGGATCAGCTCTGAACGGGTGGCGCCGGTGTCCGCGGCTGCCCGGTCAAGCATTTCGAGCTCCTCACTGCCGAGATAGACCTGTGTCCGACCCATGACACCACTATACACCTGTATACACCACACACAGCAGCGCCGTCGCAACGAAGATTCCTGTCGGGACTGTTACCAGGCCGATTCTTGTGAACTCGCGCCAGGAGACGGCGGCGCCGTCTTCGATCATCACACGGCGCCAGAGCAGATTGGCGATCGAACCCGGATAGGCGAGGTTGGGTCCGATGCCGACCCCGATCAGCATCGCCAGCAGCGCCCCTTCGCCGGCCGGAGCGACAGCCGGTAGCAGGATCAGGGTCGCCGGAATGTTGTTGATCAGATTGGCCAGTACGGCGGCGCCGAAGGCGATCAGAAGCAGCGAGCCAAAGCCGGTCCCGGCGGGAACCAGGTCGGCAATCAGGTCGGTCAGGCCGAGGTCGCCCAGCAACCAGGCGAGTCCGCCGAGCGCCAGCAGCGCGGCCAGAAAGAGCGGCCGGATCGCTCTGACCAGCTCAACCGGACCGGCGGTGCGTCCCGCCAGCTCGCCAAGAACCATGACCGCGGCGCCGGCCCAGGCGATCGCCAGGGGCTCGACCCCGAGCGGACCGCTGACGATGAACCCGGAAAGCACGATTCCGAGTAGCGCCGCCGGCCAGACACTTACCTCGGGTTTGACAGTCGCCAGCTCGGGTGGTGACCGGACTTCCGCGGGCCGGGCCAGCCGCGGGACCAGCAACCGCTCGACGGCGATCGCGCCCAGCCAGGGCAGAGCCATGAGCGCGGTGAAATGCCCAAAGGAGAGGTCGGTCTCGTGGAAGACCATGATGTTGGTCAGGTTGGAAACCGGCATCAGCAGCGAAGCTGAATTGGCCAGGTGCACCGTGGAGATCGAGAAGGCTTCATGACCGATGCCGCGCCTCGATGCAACCGCAAGCACTACCGGGGTCATGACCAGCACCGCCGCGTCCAGGTTGAGAGCCGCGGTAGCCGCCGCCATGGTCGCGAAGAGACTGAACAGCAGGCCGCGCTCGCCAGATCCCGCGTGGGCCACCCGCCAACCGGCGTAGTCGAATACTCCCGCCCGATGACAGCCGTTGGTCAGGAGGAGCAGCGCGGCCAGGAAGGCTGCTGTGTAGGTGATCGCCTCGATCTATGAAGTCTGACCAAAGACCTCGATGATCTTTTCGTTGTACTCGGTGATCTGCTCGTTTGGAATGAAGTAGGTCGGGGCGCCCGGCAGGATCGCGTCGCCGAACTGGGCGACCTCGGCCACCTTTTCCTTCACTTTGTCCGGGGTGCCAACCGCGCAATAGGTCTCGACCATCTCGTCCGAAATCGCTTCGGCCACTCCGGCGAGGTCGCCCATGCGGAAGGCCGCACCGGCATCGGCGGCGTTCTGACCGAAGTCGTGGAGTTCGAAGAGCGGCAGATAGGTCTTGACTGTCGCGTAGAAAGCCAGGGTCTTGCGGGCAGCTTCGAGACCGCGTTGATAGTCGTCGTCGATTGCCACGCAGATGCTCGGCAGGAACTCGAAGGAAGAACGATCCCTCCCCGAGCGGGAAAGACCGAGTTCGAAGGCCGGGACGATCTCCTGCTCGATCCATCGGGCCGAGCAGATGATGTGGCCGATCAGACCGTCGGCGACGTCACCGGCCATGCGCGACATGCCCTTCTGTACCGCCGCCGTGTAGATCGGGATGTCGGCGCGGACGGGCGGGGTCGATCGGAACCAGCCCTTGATGTCGAGGTCGTAGTACTCGCCCTTGTAGGCAACCGGCTCACTGGCCGCTGCGGCGTGGATGATCGCCCGGACTGATTCGATCGTTTCCCGTAGATGCGGGGCAGGCCGGCCGTACTCGGCGTTGTGCCAGGTCTCGTTCAGCCGTTTGACGCCCGGGCCGAGCCCCAGCCGGAAGCGCCCGCCGGTGATCTCATCGATGTCCATCGCACTCATCGCCATGGTCATCGGGCTGCGCACGAACCCCCAGGCGATCGCGGTCCCGATGCCCATCGATTCGGTTTTCGCACCGAGGAATGTCGTCTGGGTGAATGCATTGCGGAATAGTTCGATCGCCCAGCCGCAGTCGAAACCGGCCGCTTCAGCCAGCCGGGCCATGGCCGCCATGTCCTCCGGCGTCTCCCCCGTGATCCCGATCGAAACCTTCTCCATAGCGCTCATGCTCCTGAGCGTATCTGTTTGAAATCCCGACCAGGTGGTAGTGGGTCATTGCGTACCCGTCCGTACGCAAGTGGAGAGAAACCCAGGCACCAAGGGAAAGGCAAGCATGAACAGGATGTTGATGAAACTGGCAGGACTGGCCGTCATGGCGGTCGCTTTTTTCGGCTCGACCGCTGCCGCGTCGGCAGATCCGGTCGTTTTCAATTTCGATGAATCGATCATCAATCTCGGAGGCGGCTCGGGCCCGCAAGGCCTCAAGCTGATCGACCCCGATGCGGACCCCGCCGATGCCCCGGCCACCCTGAATGGCGAGGTGGACACGGCAACTGACGCTTTCACCGCCGCAGCATCCGGCTTCACCTTTCCCCAGAAGACCACCCAGGTTTCAGGTCAGGACGTCGTCGTGACGATCACCGCCAACGCGGCGATCACCGGAACGTTTGACACCGACACCGGCACCGCGGACATAACGGTCCCGGTCACCGTCAGCGCTGCCGTACTCGGCAATACCTGCACGACCTCCTTCCCGCTCGAACTCAAGACCACGGGCACTCTGGTCGAACCCGGCGGTAACCATGACGCGGCCCCCTTTGACCCCGACACCGGTGAGGGGAGCGTCTACAGCTCGTTCACGGTGCCGAACTCGACCGGTGGCGCCCTCTGCGGCGTGGTCGACGGCCAGATCGGCGGCGCCGGTGACATCTGGCTCTCCGGCACTGGCGGAATCGATGAAGGCATCGTCACCGTCTATCCCGGCGATGACGGCACCAGCCTCTCCACCACCGACGGCGGCTGGGTCCACAGCACCTCGTACGGCCCGCTCTGCGCACTCATCCCGGGAGTTCTCTGCCCCGCGATGAACGGGACCTTCGAATCAGCCAACGGCAGCTCCGGGGCCGCCGACGGCTTCCTGCGCGACACGGCCACCGGCCTGACAGTCACCCCGACCGGCCTCGGCCAGACCTCGACCGGAGTCTGGACCAGCCCCGAGTTCACCTATGACGGGGCCGAAGGCGAACCGGCCGAGACTCTGAGTTTTGCCCTGGCCAGGAAAGGCACCCTCTCCGACCTGCTCAGTCAGTCCAGCGCCAACTGGCAGGTCGACCTGGTCAAGTCCAGCGACAGTTCGATCATCCCGCTGATTCCGAACGGTCCCGCAACCAATGCCGATTCCTGGGTGAACATCCCGGGCAGCGCGCTGGCGGCTGACGGCCTGACGATTGGCGACGCGTATCGCATCGTGATCACCACCAACGTGATCACCGAGACGCTCGGCCTGGCCCCCTCTGGAACCTTCGACTACGACGAGGTGGCGCTCACGGCCCGTCGCGCAACCCCGACCGGTCCGACGGGCCCCACTGGCCCGACCGAACCCACAGGTCCTACTGGCCCGACGGAACCGACCGGTCCTACCGGCCCCACCGAGCCAACCGGCCCGACCGGTCCGACTTCCCCGACCGGCCCCACCGGCCCCACGGGACCGACCGGACCGAACAAGCCGGTCACCCTGACCAAGGGCAACGCCGCCTTCAACGGCAAGCGACTGTTCATTCGCCTGTATTGCCCACGCGAGTTCAAGCCGAAGTGCAACACGGTTTCGGTGCCGGTGACCAGGAAGGTCGCAAATAAGGCCCCGAAGAAGATCAAGCGCCTGTCGAAGCCGATGGCCAGGCCGATCCGGGTGACGGTCAAGTCGGGCAAGTGGAAGAAGGTCTCCTACCTGATCAAGCCTGCCTACCGGAACAAGGTCAGGAAGATGGCCGGCAAGAACAAACGGCTGCTGGCGATCCGCGACTACATCAAGGCGAAGAAGTTCGCCGGCCGGAAGTTCAAGGGCAAGACCCGAACGGTCTTCCACAGCCACAAGGTCGTGATCGGCAAGGCCAGATAACGAACCTCCCTCCCAAATGAAGTGCCCTCCAAATGAAAGGGCCCGGGTCTCTGGACAAGACCCGGGCCCTTTCGCCTTCTGACGGACTCAGATTCGTTCGATGAGCGTGGCGGTTCCTATCCCGCCGCCGCAGCACATGGTGACCAGACCGGTCTTCTTGTCCTGACGCTCGAGCTCATGGAGCAGGGTGGTCATCAGGCGGGCGCCGGTCGAGCCGAGCGGGTGGCCGAGGGCGATCGCGCCGCCGTTGACATTTACCTTGTCCATGTCGGGCTGGAGCTCGATCTCCCAGGCCTTGACCACCGAGGCGAAGGCCTCATTGATCTCGGTCAGGTCGATGTCATCCATCGTCATGTCGTTGCGCTCGAGGATCTTGCGGGTTGCCGGGATCGGCCCGGTCAGCATGATCACCGGGTCGACACCGACCGCGGTCTGATCGACGATCCGGGCGCGGGCCTTGAGCCCGAGCTCGTCTGCCTTCTCCTTCGTCATCAGCAGAACCGCGGCAGCGCCGTCGGAGACCTGTGAGGAGTTGCCGGCGGTGATCTTGCCGTCTTCCTTGAAGGCGGGCTTGAGGCCGGCCAGCGCCTCGAGGTTGGTGCCGGGACGGATGCCCTGGTCGGTCATGTAGGTGTCACCGTTGACCTGGAAGGGGGCGATTTCCCGTTCGAAGCGACCTTCTTCGGTCGCCTGCTGGGCGCGGGCGTGGGAACGAACGGCCAGCTCGTCGAGATCGACCTTGGGGATCTCCCACTGGTCGGCGATCATCTCGGCCGAGATGCCCTGGTTGACCAGGTCGTACTTCTCGAGCAGCTCGGGCGAATAGGCGTAGCCGTATTCGCTCATCACCTTGGCCGAATGTGCGAAGGAGATGTGGCCCATGTGCTCGACACCGCCGCCGATCATCACGTCGTGGACGCCGGAAGCGATCATCGCCGCTGCGTAGTTGATCGCCTGCTGGGCGGAGCCGCACTGACGGTCGATCGTGGTCGCCGGGGTCTCGATCGGGAAGCCGGCCTCAAGCCAGGCGTTGCGTCCGATGTTCAGGGTCTGCTCGCCGAACTGCTGCACGCAACCGGCAACTACATCCTCGACCTCGCCCGGGTCGATCCCGGCCCGCTCGACGACGTTCTTGTAGGCATGGGCCAGAAGAGTCGAAGGATGGGTGTCCTTGTAATAGCCCTTCTCCTTGTGGCCGCGGCCGACCGGGGTGCGGACCGCCTCCACGATTACGACTTCACGACCGCCGAACTTGCTCATTTTCTGCCTTTCTTCTCCTGATTGATGGCTGGAAAGAGGGGTTGCAAACTTGTAACAATCGTAGCTGATTGACTCGTCAGTCAATCCCGGTTGTTGGTCGATCTCAATAGGGTTCAGCCGGATGACCGCAACACCGTATGAATTCGTCGCGATCGCGGGCAGTGGCACGATCGCCACCGGCCTCGCGGCCGTGGCATCGACCTCGAGCGGCAAGGTCGTGATGCTGGTTCGTTCCGAAGAGTCGGCGGACCGGGCCCTGACCGCCGTCGAAAAGGCCAGCCGGAGAATCCCCGGAGCCAACCCCTCACGGGTGACCACGACCATGGAGATCGCGGACCTGGCTGAAGCCAACCTCCTGGTCGAAGCAGTTGTCGAGGACGCCGGGGTCAAGGCGGATCTGCTGAGACGAATTTCCGAGGTCGCCCCGCGGGCCGATCTCGCAACCACCACTTCCTCCCTTTCGATCACGAAGCTGGGCGAGGATTCGGGGGCCGCCGACCGGGTCTACGGACTCCATGTCTTCAACCCCGTCCCGGCGATGCAACTGGTCGAACTGATCTTTCCCGACCCGGTTACCGAGGAGGTAGCCGAGCGAGCCCACGACTGGTGCCACATCCTCGAAAAGACCGCCGTCGAGGTGCCCGACACAGCCGGTTTCGCGGTCAACCGTCTGCTCTTCCCCTACCTCTTCGACGCAGTCCGCTACCAGGAGCGCACCGGCCTGGAGGCTGCCGCGGTCGACCAATGCATGACCCTCGGGGTCGCCCACCCCATGGGCCCCCTCGCCCTGCTCGACCTGGTCGGCCTCGATGTCGCGGTAGCGATCGGCCAGGCACTCAACAACGAATCAGGAAACCCGGACCACATCGCCCCCGCCACGGTCCAGGAATTCGTCGCTGCAGGCCACCTCGGCCGCAAAACCGGCCAGGGTTTCTACGAATACGGCTAAACCAGCGCCTGGATCCTTGAGGCCAGCTCGAAGTCTTTCTCGGTGAGGCCGCCTTCGGCGTGGTTGGTTATCGCCACGGTGACCTTGTTCCAGGAGATACCGAGGTCGGGGTGATGGTTCATCGATTCGGCCGGCTGAACCAGCGAATCGACGAAGTTGATCGAGCCGACAAAGTCGTCGAACTCGAACGTTCGAACGATCCTCCGGCCCTCGAGGCTCCAGCCATCGAGTTCAGCCAGGCGGTCCTGTATTTCCTGATCCTCAAGCAGCGCCATGGTCCGAGCCTACCCGGGCTGCCATATTTCACCCATGAGGATTGCCTCCCTCGTTCCTTCTTCCACCGAGATGCTCTTCGCGCTCGGCTTCGGCGACCAGGTCGTGGCCGTCACCCATGAGTGCGACTTCCCGCCTGAGGCTGCCGCTCTCCCCCACCTCAGCGAGACGGTTATCGAGCCGGGCCTTTCCCCGGCCGAGATCGACGCCGAAGTGAAGCGGGTGGTCGGCCAGGGTGACCCGCTCTACCGCCTCAAGGCCGAGGTACTGGAATCGGTCCGGCCGGACTTGATCATCGCCCAGGATGTCTGCGCGGTCTGCGCCGTCTCTTACGACGATGTGCTGGCGATCGCCGCCCGCCTGCCCGGCAATCCGGTGGTTCTCAAGCAGGACCCGACCTCCCTGGTGGAGGTCCTGGGCAACGCGATCGAAGTGGCGGAAGCGACCGGCAACCCCGAAGCCGGCGTTGCCCTCAAGGCCGAACTCGATGCAAGGATCGAATCGGTTCGCAGCGCAGTGTCCGGCAAGGAACGACCAACCGTGCTGGCCCTCGAGTGGCTGGACCCGCCCTTCACCGGCGGCCACTGGGTGCCGGAAATGATCGAGATCGCCGGCGGCCGCGACCTGGTCGGCAAAGCAGGCCTGAAGTCAGCTGAACATGGATGGGACGAACTGGCCAACCTCGATCCGGACCTGACCGTGGTCATGCCCTGCGGCTACTACGTCGATGAGGCCGCCACCCAGGCCGACGACTACATGGACCGGATCAGGTCAACCGGAGCAGAGCGGACCGTCGCGGTTGACGCCGCCGCCTCGTTCTCAAGGCCAGGCCCTCGCCTCATCGACGGAATTGAATTGCTGGCGGGTCTGTTGCATCCCGAGGTTTTTCCTCTAGAGGAAGGGCAGATTCAGTACCGCGAAATGCAGACCGGGGACCGGTTCGGCGGCTGAGATCGCGGCGAATACCGAAACTGCGGCGATCGCGATCATCCCTCCGTACTCGAGCAGGCGGGCATTCGAACCCAGGTAACCACGCTCGCCGGCGATGACCAGAATTCCGCACAACCCGCCGCCGATCAGACCACCGAGATGGCCGCCGATGCTGATGCCGCTGATCGTGAAGGTGAGGAGCAGGTTGATACCGATGATCAATCCGATCTCGTTCGCCACATGGCCGAGCCCACGGCCGTAGGCGATGATGAAAGTCGCCGCGAAGAGCCCGAAGACGGCGCCGGAGGCACCGACGGTCAGGGCGAGGTTGTCGCTGAGCAGGACGGCCCCGAAAGAACCGGCCAGAAGCGACGCGAAGTAGACCATCAGGAAGCGCACCGTGCCGATCGAAGGCTCGAGTACCCGTCCCAGGAAGTAAAGGGCGATCATGTTGAAGGCGATGTGCATGAAGCCGGCGTGGAGAAAACCGCTGGTGACCAGCCGGTAAGTCTCGCCGTCGGCCACCTGTGCGCCGCGCAGGCCGAAATCGCTGATCAGATCTGAACTGGTCGAGCTGAGACCACCGGATCCGGTCGCCATTTCCGCCAGGAATACGACCACGTTGATCGCGATCAGGGCGATCGTGGCCGGGTAGCCGCCGACCTGGGAGGTTGCCGCAGGACCGCTGCGGACCCGGGTCTTTTCGGTCGCACATTCCGGGCAGCGCATGCCGACCGGGGTCGTCGTCATGCAGTCGGGGCAGATCGGACGACCGCAGCTCGAACATGAAACGCCTGTCTCGACGTTCGGGTGGCGGTAACAGGTAGCCAAGGCCGTCAAACCCTATCGGTGTGCCCGGGTCCGGCGTTCCTGTGAGAATGGCGGTCGATGGAGAGGACGGCATACGCCCGGCTGTACGCGACGGTGACCGGCGCCTTCCTCGTGCTGCTTGGTTTCGTCAGCCTCCTCAGCAACACCGAGTTTCAGGCCCGCGAGCTGACCAGCGAGCTGTTGGGCTTCTACGCGATCAACGGCTGGTCCGGTGTCTTTCACGTCGCCGCCGGACTACTCGGCCTGCTGCTCGCCCGCCCCCTTCCTCGCCTCTACGCGCTGCTGGCCGGAATCGTCTTTACCGGCCTTGGCATCTGGGGCATCCTCGCCGCCAACGGAACCTGGCTGCTCGGTGGGCTGCCAGCCAACCGGTGGGCAAACCTGGTCAACCTGCTGATCGGCCTGCTCGGCATCATCGCCTACGCGGCCAGCCGCTGGGACCGGATCACCGCGTTCACCGGCAGCCTCGGAAGCCGGTTCGAAAAGATGGCGGAAAATCGCCGCCAGAAGCGCAGGCGACGCAAGATCCGCAAACGCCGGACAGCAACCAAGAGCCGCGCCTAGCCGCGGAAGCGGCTGGTCACAAGGGTGATGTGTCAGCCGCGGTAGCGGCTTCGACGGCGGAAGCCGACCAGGATCAGGGCGCCGGTAGCTACCCCGCCCGCGGCGAGGGCGGTGACCGGACGGATCCAGTTGCGGGGGTCACGCAGCGACTCGAGTTCACTTTCGGTCAGTTCTTCGGCCCAATCGGAAAGGTCCGAAGCGGCGGCGTCGGTGATCGCCGAGAAGGTGTCGTGAAGTCGATCAGACATGCGCTGTGGCGGCTCGACCGGCTTCAGCGCATCGGCGAGCAGGTTCTCGATCCTGATCTCATCCATGCTCAACGGAAACTCCTTCCGCTTCCAGCGATTCCTGCAGCTGCTTGATCGCGCGATGAATCAGCACCTTGGTGGCCCCGTCGGATTTGCCCATCGCGCGGGCGATTTCGCGGTTGTCCATGCCGAGCGCGAAACGCATGACCAGAGCCTCGCGACGATCGTCTGGCAGATCCTGAAGGTTCTCGATCACCGCCCGGAGTTCGGCCCGACCCTCGACCAGATCCTCGGTCGAGTGCTTCGCGGCCGGCGGCTCGATGCTCTCCAGCGGAGTCTGCGGTTTCCGCGAACGATCGCGGTAGTAGTTCGCAGCGAGGTTGTGGGCGATCCGGATCAGCCAGGGGCGAAGCGGGCGACCGTCCGATTCCCGCCGGGCCCGGGCAAAGTGCCGGTAGGCCTGAAGAAATGTCTGCTCGGTCAGATCCTCGGCGTCGTGGTGATTGCCGATCCGGTAGTAGCAGTAGGAGTAGACGTCCTTGAGGTGATCGCGGTAGAGCTCCTCGAAGGCCCGATCGATCTCGGCCTTCGACTCCGGAGTTGATTTCGCGTCGGGGCCGGACACGCCCGCACCTTATCCCGAAACCGGCGACCTCCGACCCGGGCGTGCTCATGCCGCCCGCCTCGAATGCCCGGAGCGGCGGAGCGCCGCAACCCATTCATCGGAGCTGATTCGCCCGGTGGCGAGATCCGCGAGGCCGGTCAGGGCCTCGGCGGGGCAGCCGTCGGCCGCCACGGTGGCGGCGATCTGGGGGACCGAATCGAGAGCTTCCGAAGCCTGGCCGATCGTTTCGCGGATCTGGTCCGGGGCGCTGCCCTTGCCGAGCAGTTCACCCGCCCGGCGATTGCGACTGCCGGATGCCATCACCGTGGCAAGCAGGTCTCCGACCCCGGCGAGGCCGTTGAAGGTTTCAAGGTCCGCCCCATGTTTTACGGCGTAACCGACGCATTCATCCCAGACCGCGGCGGCGGCGATCCCGGCCGCATTCAGGCCATGTGGCTCGGCCGCAGCGGCGGCCAGCACGGCGGCATTCTTCGCCGCCCCGGCCATCTCCACCCCGACCACGTCCCGCGAGCGCTCGCAGACCAGACCGGCCCGGTCGAACACGTCACCGAGTTGAGCCCGAAGGTCACCGTCGGCGCTGCCAAGAACCAGAGCGGCCGAACCGGACACCGCTTCCTTTGCGTGTGCGGGACCACCAAGGCAGGAGACGCCGCGTGAGCGGATCCGCTCACCCACGTATTCGGATGGCAGTTGACCCTTGGGGGCTATCAACCCCTTGGCGAGAAGCAGTACCCCGGCCCGGCGACCGACCCGGTCGGCGACCGCTCCGACCGCCTGCGGGTAGGAAGCTGACGGGACCGCGATGCAGAGCAGGTCGACTCCACCGAGTTCGATCTGGCTGGAGGCCCGGACTTCGATGCCGTCGGGCAGGCGAACGCCGGGCAGATACCTGGTGTTCTCGCGCGCGAGGGCCATCTCCTCCGCCTGGTCGGCGGTGCGGGTGCCGAGCTGGACTTCGAGCCCGCCGCGGGCCAGCAGCACCGCGACCGCGGTGCCCCAGCTGCCGGCTCCGATGACCGCGGCCCGGCGCATCGGCGGCAGACCGCCGATGTCTTCCCATTGAAGTTCGACGTTCGGCCAGATGCGATCGGTGACCGATGCGGCGAGGGCCGGAGAAGGCGATTCCGACTGGGGAAAGGACATCGGCCGGCCGACCCGGATGTCGACCTTGCGCGGCCGGATCTGCCAGCCGCGCCGCACGTTCTCGGAACCGGTGACGGCGACCGGCAGAACCGGTGCCCCGCTCCGGAGAGCGAGACGCCCGACGCCCCGCTTCGGCTTGCCGAGCGAACCCTTCCTGATCCGGGTGCCTTCGGGAAAGATGCAGATCGTCCCGCCCCGGGCCAGAACCAGCTCGGCGGTTTCGATCGCCAGCTCGTCAGCCTCTCCCCGGCGAATCGGGAAGGCCCCGACCCGGCAGAGGAGGAACCCCTGCCAGCGCTTCTCGAACAGTTCCACCTTCGCCACGTAATTCATCGGCTTGTTCCAGGGCAGGCAGGTGCCGATCACGAACGGGTCGAGGAAGCTGCGGTGATTGGCGGCGACGATGGTCGCGCCCTTGATCTGCGCGTTACCCCTGCCCTGACGCGAAAGCCGCAGGTAGATTAGGAAAAACGGCTGCAGAACGATGCGCGCGAAGAGGTAAAGACCGCGGTTCACCCCGTGCTTGCGCGTGTACTCGTGGTAGGCCTCGAGTTGCTCCTGAGTCACAAAAGAGTCCTACACAAACCCCCGGACCCGGTTACAACGGGTCCTCGCCGTTTTCGGGCGGGCCCGGGCGAATCAGCCGGTCGGGCCGGATTCCGGCACCGATTTGACGACGATCGGGGGCGAGATCTTCCAGTCGTCTTCGGTGCTGACTCGGAAGATCCAGTAGGGACGATCCGCCGGGGGACGGGGCAGGTTCAGGTCGGACACCCCGTTCGAGTCCGTGTAGGTCGAAGCGAGTTCGATCACGTCGAATCGGGAACAGCCGACCTGCAGACCGACCACCAGGAGATTGCTGTGGCCGCCGGCCACCTTGACCCTGACCCTGGTGCGCTCCAGGGTCTTGCCGTGGTTGCGTGCCGTCGGCTCCAGTTCAAAGGGCTGCCGGTCCCTGAGGCCGACCGCCTGGCCGATCCGTTTCCAGCGGGACTCGCTACCACCCACCCTGGCGATGAACCGGGTGAGCCAGGTGTAACCCTCGTCCTTTGAATTGGCGTTCGCCCAGAAGATTCCGTCCTCGCCCACGGTCGTCGCTGCGACCAGATGGTTGTCCCGGTCATAGATCCGGGCCTGCCTGCCGGCGAATTTCGGATCGGCGACCCCTTCGAAATGGATCCGCCCGTCCCTGTTGCGATAGACCGCGGTAAGGACCACGTGGCTGCCGCAGGGAAGGATGCCCCCTTGCGGCTCAGCGTTGGCCCGAGTCTCGGCGTTCGATCTATCGGGCGCAGGCGAAGTCAGGAGACAGGTAATCGCGAGCGCAAGCAGCCCCAGACCGACCAGGCCGGTCCGCAGCCCGCCGGGAAGATTCCCCTTTGCTCCCTTCGCCCCCACAACAGCCCATCTTAGCGCCGGGATTGTGAAAGATCACGATTTTCCGAACGTTCTGCCCAGGCGGCAAAATCGACGATCGAGTCAATCGTGTTTTCGGTGCGAACCGAGCGCAGCAGGTCGAAGGTGTGTTCGGCCCCGGGCAGGACGGCCAGTGACGCCTGGTTGCCGGCGCCCTGGAGTTCCTTGACGAGGGCCGCGGCTCCGCCCCGCCCGACCACGCTGTCGTGGTCTCCGTGGATGAGCAGAAACGGGGGTGCGCCCGGCTGCACGTGGCGCCGGGGGCTGGAGGGGACAGCCGGGGGGCGGCCGCCGGGTGATTCAAGGCCGCCGTAGTAGCCGTAGATCCCGATCACCCCGGAGACGGCCGTGTTCACCTGCTCGAATCCCGGTTGCAGCTCCGGCTTGCCCGCGGTCAGCCCGGCCATCGCCGCGATGTGAGCCCCGGCCGAGCCGCCAGCCAGAAAGATCCGCTCCGGATCTATGCCGAATGCCTGCCCCTCCCCGCGGGCCCAGGCGATCACGCGTTTGAGATCGATCAGGTAGTCGGGAAACGATCCTTCGGGATTCAACCGGTAGTTGGCGCTGATCACCGACCAGCCGCGGCGGGCCAGCTGGCACTTGATCGCCTGGGCCTCCCTTCGCTTGTTACCCGACCGGAACCTGCCCCCGTGCATATAGATCATGGTCGGGCCGGTCACCTTGCCGTGCCGGGGCAGGTACAGATCGAGCCGATTGGCCCGGCCCGGGACCGGTCCGTAGGGAATGTCGGATTTCAGCCGAACCCGACTTCGGCCCATCGCCGGCGGAGCGGCAAGCGCCGCCAGGTATGAACGCCGGCCTGCAAGTGCGGCGGGTGAATCTGAATCGAAAGCGGCCAGCGCTTCCCGCAAGGTCCCGCGGGACCGAAACGACCTGAGAAAGAGGACGATCAGTCCGGCCTCGGCCAGTACGGCAAGCCCCGCGATCGCCCGGGCGACACCGGAAATGTCGCCCTCGACGAAGGCCAGCACGGTCGAACCGGCAAGCAGCACGGCGAACCAGTGCGCCTGCTCGTTGACCAGGAGCCCGCCCCAGAAGGAGACCAGGCCGAGTGGTCGCTTCCGCACCGGAGCCAGCAGAAGGAGCACGCAGGTTCCGAGCAGAAAAAGCGTGATCAGGTAGCCGACGGGCATTCCCACAAGCTAGTTGCCGGCTTCCTCCCACGAAAAACGGGCCGGCCATAATCGGCCGGCCCGTTGCCCGACAGGACCCGGAAGGGACGAGGATTGCCTGGTCAGCGCTGCTTCAGGTGCGCGACCTTCGAGGTCTTGATGAAGGTGTCCCCGGCGGTGACCAACACTTTCCGCGTGCCGCGGCCGCGGACCTTGAGCTTCGCCTTGCCCGAGCGGTCGGTGCGGACGATCCGGCCGGCGAGCTTCACCTTCGCGTTCTGGACCGGTCGCCTGTCGCCGTAGACGTTGGCGGTGACGGTTACGGTCACCTTGGTCGCCTTGCCGGCGCGCTTCGACTTGACTTGGGCGGCGAGCCTGCTCTTCTGCGGGAGTTTCTTGTAGCAGGCGCCCAGCTTGGGCAGGGCCGGAGCCTTCTTGCCGTCATAGACAGCAGTGATGCCGCCGGTCATGATCGGCAGCGGGTCGCCGCCCTGGATCGTCATGTCCATGTTGAGCCGGCCCGTGTGCTGGCCGGTCACCGTGACATCGGCCTTGAGGGTCCAGACCCCTTCGATGGTGCGGCTGACGAAGTAGGTCCCGTTGACGAAGGTCTTGCCGTCCTTGGTGTAGTCGTGGTACTCGGAGGACCAGCTTCCGGTCTGGAGATTCCCGGTGTAGACCAGGTCGGCGGTGCCGCCGGCCTTGCCGTTCACGGTGACCGAGGTGTTCGACCCGACCGAGGGGAAGTACTGGGTGGGAGCGACCGCCCAGTTGCCGACCTCCGAGGAAACGACCTTCAGCTTCTTGCCGGCCGGACGCTCGATGTGGGCGATCGCGATCCGGTTCGGAGTCAGGCCCTTCTGCTGAACATGCTCCGAGAGCGTGGTCGCCGGGATTGTCCGGGTGCGCTCCTGCAGCAGGACGTCCTGGCTGTTCGGGCTCCAGAACTGGTTGCCCGAAAGGTTGTTGCCCGGGGTCAGGTTGTTTTCCGGGTAGACGTTCAGCGGCTGGCCGATCAGCTTGCCGCCCATGTCGCCGGACGAGGAGAGCAACCAGGGCGAGAGGTCACACTGGAAGCCGGGCCAGGTCGAGACGTAGAAGGGAGCGAGTGCGGCCCCGGCCGGCATCTCGACAAACGAATCGATCTGCGGGATCCAGCCGAAGGCGTCCAGGCGATGGCGGGTGCGCCATGAGTAGAGAGCCAGCATCTTGCCGTCCGGCGAGATGGCGCCGTCCTCGTCCCAGTCGGGGTTGGCGGTCAGGCGGGTGACCTTGCCGGTCTTCAGGTTGATCTTGACCGGGTCGATGTTGTAGCCGGCACCGCCCAGGGCCAGGATCGAGGCGCCGCCGTCGGCGAAGCTCTTGAGCTCCCAGAGCTGGTTGTCACCGGCCCAGTTGGCGGCGTCGGTATCGGTCAGCGAGGTCGGCCGGTACGGATTGACCGCCTTCTGGTCAACCACCTTGTAGCGATCGTCCAGCCGGGTCAGACGACCGACGATCATCACGGTGCCGTCGAGCCGGATGTCCATCCAGCCGAGGTGGACGCCGTCCGGCGCGAGGTGCCAGGTCCGTCGCTGAACGATCAGCGGCACGCCAACCTTGTCGTCCGACATGTCGACGGGCAGGTACTGGTGGCTCTGGCAGTCGTAGATGCTCGGCGAGCATTCGAGAATCCAGGCGTCGGTATTGGGGCCGCTGTCAACCCCGGTGAGCCCGCCGAGTTCATGGCTCACGAAGAGACGCTTGTTGTCCGGGAAGACATAAGTGAAGCCGCCGCTGATGTCGGGCCGGTCCGAGAACTCGCAGGTGATGCAGCTGGTGCCCTTTCCGTCCTTCGAGGTGGCCCAGGTACTGCCGTCAAGCTGATTCTGGAAGACGATGTGCTTGCCGTCCGGGCTGTAGGTCGGCAACCAGGGCTGGACGTCGTTCGGCACCTTGATCGTCTTCTTGTCGATCGGGTAGAAGGGCGGCTTGGCGGAGCTGGCCGACGCCGCTCCCGCCCCCAGAACCCCGGTCAGAAGTACTGCGACGAGCACGGCCCCTGCCGCGATCAGCTTGCTTTTCATCCCAACTCTCTCCATTTCCGGCGCAAGTAGACGCGTCGTGTTTCCGATTCGATTGTGTACAAATATCATATTCGTACACTTTCGTGCAACTCCACCTTTCCGTAACACCGATCTGTAGAGTTCGATTCGATGGAAGCAGCGACCACGTCAACCTCGAAGGCATTCGCCGCCCACCAGGACGAAGCTGCCGGCCTCGGCGCACCCCGCGCGACCCCGGCCGACGCCTTCCGCGCCGCCCTGCGGGCATTCGTCCGCGGCCCCCGGCTGGACATGGAAAAGCTGGCTCAGGATCTCGGCATTTCAAAGACCACCCTCTACCGCTGGACCGGCCCCCGGGACAAGCTGCTCTCGGAGATCCTCTGTTTCTTCGGCGAGGAGGCGGCCCGGATCGGCCGCGAAGCGTCAGAGGGGGCGACCGGGGTCAGGCGGATCGAGCTCTTCACCCGCGGGTTCGTCGAATCGATCGTCAACTTCGAGCCGCACCGCAGGTTCGTCCGCAGCGAAACCGAACTCGCCTTCCGCCTCGTCCTGACCCGCGGCAGCCAGGTTCAGTCGACCGTGGTCGAGCGCTTCGCAGAAGTGCTCAGGGAAGAGGAGGCGAGCGGCAACCTCGGGTTGCGCGCCCCGGCCGGTGACCTCGCCTACGCGGCGATCCGGATAATCGAGGGCTTCATCTACAACGACGCCCTGACCGAGGACAGCCCCGACGTCGAGAAGGCAGTCAGCATCGTCTGCCTGCTGGTCGACTGAGCGGCTGCGTCGGGATCTTCAGCAACGTCGACCGGCACGGGTAAACGCGGCAAGAGAAGCCCGGGCCGGAGTCGACCCGGGTTCCTCCTCCGCCCTTGACACGTTCAGTCATCCTGCCCGGTCTGAACCTGGAGCACGTTGAACTGCCTGTCGAGCGAGACCTTCAACTCCTGAGAGCCCTTGGTCAGGTCTACTTCATAGGCGGTACCGGCCGGAGCGGCTTTCTCGCCCGGGTCCTGATCGTCGCCCTTCTCGGGCGCGTCATTGGTCTCGGCGGTCACTTCCTGGACCGTTCCGCCGGTCCTGGCAACCGCGGCGGCTTCAGCCTTCGCGGCGACCGTGCTTGAAACGGCTTCACCGGGGTCGGCTGCTTCCTGACCGTCTTCGGCTTCGTTGTCGTCAGCGCCTTCAGAGGTGGACTCGTTCTCGTTGGCGTCAGAGTCGTGATCGTTGACTTCAGCCTTCTCCTGCGCGCCGTGATCGTCGTCGGAGCCGCCGTTGGTTGCAGAAGCGATCGCGGCACCGCCGAGGGCCAGAGCCGCAAGCGCCAGGAGTGACGCGAGTATTTTCTTGATCTTGGATGTCATGTGTTCTTCCTTCTCATCGGGGCCGAGGGGCATCGGCGCTTTTCCAATGAGGCGAGTATGTGCGCGGAACCCTGAATTTCTCCTGACCGGGAGCGGATTTTCAGGAGTCGTTCAGGTTTGCCACCGATCATTGGACCGTATGACCGAAGCGGCGATCACATGAACCTGAACGTCCTGGTTGTCGAGGACAACCCCGAGCTCCGGCGGCTGCTCAACCAGGGGCTCGACGAGGAGGGATTCGAGGTCGATCTGGCGCGCAACGGTCGCGAAGCCCTGATGCTTGCCGATCCGCAAAAGCACGACCTGCTGGTGATTGACATCGGGTTGCCGGATTCCGATGGCCGCGATGTCTGCCAGGCGCTCAAGTCGAAGGGGATCGAGGCACCCGTGCTGTTCCTGACCGCAAAGGATTCCGGACCGGACCGGGTCTCGGGCTTCAGCGCCGGTGGAGACGACTACCTGACCAAGCCGTTCGTGTTCGCCGAACTCGTGGCCCGGCTGCGGGTGCTCGGCAGGCGTTTGACTCGGGGCGATCGGTCCACTTCCGGGGATCTCAGGCTGGATCCGGTCCGGCACGTACTGACCTGCGGGGACCGTGAGACCGAACTGACTCCGACCGAGTTTCGCCTGACCGGGGCCATGATCGCCCGATCGGGAGAAGTGATCCGACGCCGCGAGATGATCGCGGCCGCCTGGCCACCGGGGGCGATCGTGCACGACAACACGGTCGATGTCTACGTGCGGAGGCTTCGCAGGAAACTCGACGAACTCGAGAGCGAGTCGAGAATCCACACCGTTCACGGAGTTGGATACCGGCTCGAATGAAAGGGACGATCCGTCAGCGACTGACTTTCTCGGTGGTCTGCGTGACCGCGGTGATGCTGGCCCTGCTCGTGGTGGGCTTCAACCTCTCGCTGCGTGCCAGTCTCGATGGCGACGTGGACCGGCTCCTTCACGCCAGGGCCCAGGCGACGCTCGACAACATCGATCTGGAGAACGGGAAACTCGAAGTCAGCGAGGGATCGGACGACGGCGCCGAAGACGCGCTGGTCTGGATCTACGACGACCGAAAGCCGCTTGAGTCTCCGCAGGTTGCCAGCCAGCTGGATCGGGTGGCGGCCTCACTCGCCGCGGAGGGAAGCGGGGAGCGGGATGACTCGGACAGCGACACAAGGCTCTTCGCGCGGCCGGTGGTGCAGAACGGCCGGGTAGTGGGCACGGTGGTTACCGGGGTCTCGCTCGAGCCTTACGAGCGGACCGCGGATCGGGCCGCCTTCGCTTCGGTGGTGCTCGCCTTGATCATGCTCGTGCTGATCACGATCACGACCAGGCTCGTGGTCGGCAGGGCACTCAAGCCCGTCTCGGAGATGACCGAGGAAGCCGCGAAATGGAGCGAGCACGATCTGGACCGAAGGTTCAACGAGGGCGAGCCCACCGACGAGCTGACCAGGCTGGCGGCCACTTTCGACACGATGCTGGACCGGATGGCCTACATGGTCCGGCACGAGAGGAACTTTTCGGCCGAACTCTCGCATGAACTCAGGACTCCTCTTTCCGCGATATCGGCCGAGGCGGAGATCGCGCTCACAAAGGATCGGGACGCGGCTGAATACCGGGAATCACTGGAACGGATCGCCGAGCGATCGACCGAGCTCACGAAGATTCTCGAGACCTTGCTCGACGTCGCGAGATCGGAAGGCAGCGGCGGATCCGATGAAGCGGCCGATCTCCTTGACTCGGTCGATTCCGCAGTGGCCGCGGCGGGTTCGCTGACCGATCGATACGGCGTCGTGGTCGAGCTGGACCGGCCCGAAGGCCGGATCCGGGCTCAGGTGGCCGGCGACACGTTCCAGCGGATGATCTCGCCGATCATCGAGAACGCGATCACCTACGCCAGGGCCACCGTGTCGATCGCAATCCGGTCGAGGGGAAGAACGGCCGAAGTCGTGATCCGGGATGACGGACCCGGGTTTTCGCCCCGGGATCTGGAGGCGGCGTTCGAGCCCGGGATGCGGGGAATTGCGGCACGAAACGAAGCGGCGCCGCCCGGTACCGGTCTGGGCCTCGCCCTTGCCCGTCGCCTGGCCCGGGCCAACGGTGGAGACGTCTCGATCCCCGTGTCGGGCGACGGAGGAACGGTCATCCTGACCGTTCCGATCGCGTCCTGAGTTGGCGCCTGACTAAACGCTGACCGCCTCCGCCTCCTCCGTCTCCTCCATTTCGGCCTCGACGACCTCCGGTGGAGTCTGGTCAACCTTTGTGACCGAGAGGTAGATCACGAGCCCGAGGATCGCGGCCAGGAAGATGAAGCTGGTCACGGTGGTTCCAAGGCCCAGACCCCCGTTCGCGGTCGGTTGGGACATCCAGTCACCGATTGAAGCTCCGAGCGGTCTGGTCAGGATGTAGGCGACCCAGAAGGCTGTAACGGCCCCCAGCCTGAACCTGAAGTGCGCCAGCGCGACGAGCCCGATCGCCGCGGCAAAAATCAGGATGGAAACGAAATAACCGAGCCCGTACTGCTCGGCGATCTGGTCGCCGGCCGAGGTTCCCAGCGCGAAGGTGAACAGAATTGCGAGCCAGTAGAAGGCCTCTCTGCGGGTGGTCGTAATCGAGTGGATCGAGAGGGTCCGCTCAAAGGCGTACCACACGACAAAGGTGATCGCCAACGCCACCGAGAACCCGATCGTCGTGGTTTGGAGCGCGACATTCATGTTCTCCACGAGGTTGTCGGTGATCAACGTGCCAACCACGCTGATCAGGACCACGGCAGTCCAGTAGATCCCCGGCACGTAGCGTCTGGATCTGAACTGGAAGATCAGGGCTACGACGAGCAAGGCGCCGATCGCATAGGTGGTATTGGTCAACCCGAAGCCAAGGTCGACGTTCATGTAATCGGCCGCGGTTTCTCCGACCGTGGTGCAGAGAACCTTGATGATCCAGAAGTAGAGGGTTACCTCCGGAACCTTGTTGAGCATCTGGCGGGCCAGAGACCGGTCCGCCCCGGTTGTCGGGAGTCTTTGAGCAAGGCTGTTCATGCCGGAAGAATCCACTCCCGAACCTGAACGACTCCTGACAGCGAGAGCCCGGCTCCGGGCTCGAACCGGAAACCTCCTGTTTACAAGACAGGTGCTCTAGCCAATTGAGCTAGCCGGGCAGGAGGCGTGATTCTGACAGCCCCGGCAGGCTTTGGCCCCGGCCGGGTGCGGTCCGGCGCGGGGCGATGGCCTGTCAGGCCGAATGCCGCTTGTTCAGACGGCGATGTCGCGTGATTCGAGGTGCTTGCTGACCTTGCGCTTGACCCGCTGGAGGGCGTTGTCGACGGTCTTGGTCTCGCAACCGAGCAGGGCGGCGACGTCCTCGTAGGAGCGGTCCTCGAGGTAGTAGCCGAGCACGCTGCTTTCCATTTCCGAGAGGGTCGACTGGAGGCAGGAAACGAGGGAGGAGAGTTCTTCGGAAGAAATCGCCTGGTTGACCGGGTCGAGCGCGGTCGGCCCCGGGAGGATCTCCTCCATCGTGGTCTCCGACTCGGTGTTCGAGGCCGGCGACTGGCCGAAGGACACGTACTGGTTGAGCGGGACGTGCTTGTTGCGGGTCGCGGTCTTCACCGCGGTGATGATTTGCCGGGTGATGCAGAGCTCGGCGAAGTTGCGAAAACTCGACTCGCGGTCGGTCCGGTAATCCCGGATCGCCTTGTGCAGGCCGAGCAGGCCCTCCTGGATCAGATCGTCGGAATCGCCGCCGACCAGGAAGTAGGAAGAAGCCTTGAGCCGGACAAAACCGTGGTACCGCCTGATCAGACGATCGGCCGCATCGGTCTTGCCACGCTTGGCGAAGGCGACGAGGGTCTCATCATCAGGCTCAAGTCGAGGGTTAGATACTGAACCGCGGGATCGAGCAGGAACGTCGGAAACCGCATGGTTGTGGGAAATTGAGGTTGGGGTAGCCACCGCACATTCTCCTTTAGAAGAAGGCCTGTGGCGCCACTTACCTCCCCTGGACGCCCTTGCTGACAGATGAATCTCACACTCAAGTCGAGGTTCACCCTTTATCTGTCGCTTAGTTTACATATACACGGGGTTCTGTCAACTACCTGCCTCCAAATCTGCAATCCGGCTTGCAGAAGCGAAGTCCAGGGAGGAACCGTGAGGTGGGTCGGATTTCCGTCGCCTGTGCGGGAAATCCGACCCGCCCGAAGGGGCGGAATGGTGATGGGGTGGCGCGGGGCCGGAGGTTCAGGTCCGGCTGCGCTGGCGGATTGCTTCGAAGATCAGGACGGCAGCGGCGACCGAGACGTTCAGGGAGTCGACCTGGCCGCTTTGCGGGATCGCGATCAGGCCGTCGCACGAATCGGCGACCCGTTGCCGGAGGCCCTTCTCCTCGGTGCCGAGGACGAGGGCGGTCTTGCCGGTCAGGTCCACCTGCCAGGGGGCCTGGTCTGCGCGTCCGTCGGCTCCCCAGATCCAGAAGCCCGCATCCTTGGCTTCGATGATCCAGTCACTGATGTTGCGGACCCGGGCGATCTTCAGATGCTCGACCGCGCCGGCCGAAGCCTTGGCCGCCGCGGCGGTGACCGAAGCGGCCCGTCGATCGGGGATCACCACCCCGGTCGCCCCCGCGGCTTCGGCCGAACGGCAGATCGCACCGAGGTTGCGGGGGTCCTGGATCTGGTCGAGGACCACGACCAGTGCGTCCTCCCCGGCCAGCAGGTCGGACCCGCTCAGGTAGGGGAAAGGCTCGACCTCGGCCACGATCCCCTGATGGTCGGTCGAACCGCAAAGCTCGACCAGCCTGGTCTCCGGCGTTTCGGGGGCTTCCCAGACCCGGAGCACCTTTCGCCGGCCCCGCTTGGCCTCCTCGACGGGATTGCGGCCATAGATGATCTCCGGGTCGGACATCAGCTGCGGGGCACGAGCCGGGCGCCTTCGGCCCCGTCACGGACCTCCCAGCCGAGTTCGGCCAGACTGTCCCGGATCTCGTCGGCGCGGGCCCAGTCCTTGTCGGCCCTGGCCGCGTTTCTTGCCTCGAGCAGCTCGAGCGCCTCGTCCCCGGGTCCCTCCTCCCCGCCCGTGGCGAGGGATTCCAGGCCGACCAGCTCCAGCATCCCGGCCAGAACGGTCCCGGCACCGGCCAGGGCGGGGTCGTCGGGCCGCTGATTGACGGCGCGAACCAGGTCGAAGGCCTCGCGCATCGCCCGGGGAGTGTTGAAATCATCGGCCAGCGCGTCCCGGAACCGGGAACCGGCCGCCGCGGCCTCGTCGCCGGGCACGCCCTCCCCCGCCCCTGCCGGCGGATTTTCGCGCAGGAAGTTGCGCAGGCGTTCGTTGCCGGCAGCCGCCTGTTCGAGCGGGCCCTCGCCGAAGGCGAGTGGCTGGCGGTAGTGACCGGAAATCAGGTAGGCGACCACGGTTTCGGCTCCGTAGGCGTCGAGCGCCTCGGAAAGCTGGAAGATGTTCCCGACCGACTTCGACATCTTTTCCGAGCCGGTTTCGATCATCCCGTTGTGCATCCAGATCCGGGCCAGCTGCTCGCCCCGGGCCGCCTCGGACTGGGCGATCTCGTTTTCGTGATGGGGGAAGACCAGGTCGGACCCGCCTCCGTGAATCGTGAACGGCTGGCCCAGTTCGGCCTCGGCCATCGCCGAGCACTCGATGTGCCAGCCCGGCCGGCCCGGGCCCCAAGGCGATTCCCAGCTCAGGTCCTCGCCGTCTTTTTTGGCCTTCCAGAGGGCGAAATCGAGCGGGTCGCGCTTGAGCGAACCGGCGTCATCGCCTTCTCCCTGTTCCATTTCCTCGGTCGGACGGTGGGAGAGCTTGCCGTAGCCATCGAAGCTCCGAACCGCGAAGTAGACGTCACCGCCGGACTCGTAGGCGTGGCCTTCCTCGACCAGGGTCGCGATCAGGTCGATGATCGGCCCGATCGTCTCGGTCGCCAGGGGCTCCGAGTCGGGGCGGCCGATGCCGAGCCTTCCGGTGTCCTCGAAATAGGCGGCGGTCATCTCGGCCGCCAGTTCGGTCGAGCTGACCCCCCGCCCGGCCGCGGCGGTGTAGATCTTGTCGTTTACGTCGGTGACGTTGATCGCCAGCTTCGCCCCGTAGCCCTCGCTCCGGAGAAAACGGGCGAGCAGCGAGAAGATCACGAAAGGACGGGCGTTGCCGATGTGGATCCGGCTGTAAACGGTCGGGCCGCAGGCGTAGATGCCGATCTCTTCATCGGTGCCGAGAGTGAGGAGTTCCCCACTCATCGTGTCCCTGATCCTGACCTCGCGCATTGCCGCGGGGAGACTACTCAGAAGGTGCGGTAGCCGCCGGCCCCGGGCCCGCCGCGCCGGCGCCTTGGTGCCGGTCCGCCGTCGCCTTCGCCGGAATCGCCACGCTCCCATTCCGGAGCGGTGCTGGAGGCGGCGCGGAGAGCTTCCTGCCGGGCACGGTCGGCTGCGGCCTGGACGTCATCCTCGGCCGACTGGCGGGCCAGCTCGGCCCGGCGATCCGCCTCGCGCTGGATCCGCTCGTCTTCTTCGCGCAGGCGTTCATCGGCGCGTCGCCGTGCGTTCTCCTCGGCTTCGCGGCCGAAACGCTCGATCAGCTCCTCGACCCGCTCGGCCGCCTCGCGGCGAACCTGCTCGGTGCCTTCCATCACGCGACGGTCAACGTCGGCCTCGATCTCGGCGATCCGCTGGCGGGCCAGCGACTCGAATTCATTCGCATGCGCTTCGGCCTGGGCGGCCCTCTCCTGGGCCTTGCGGGTCCGCTCGTCGGCGGCCTCGATCCGGTTCTTGGCTTCGCGCTCGGCGGCCTGGCGGGCTTCCTTGGCCAGCCGCTCGGCCACCTCCTCAAGGTGCCGGGTGCGGGCCGCGAGGCGTTCCTCGCCCTCGGCAGCAACCTTTGCCATCGCCTCGTCGCGGGTTTCGCGCTCCTGCTTGAGCGTGCCTTCGACGCGCTTCAGGTCGGCTTCGACCCTGGCCTGGGCTTCGCGCTGGTCGGCATCCTTCTGCTCAAGCTCCTTGGCCTTCTCCTCCGCCTCGAGCCGTGCCTTGCGCGAGGCTTCGATCTTCTCGCGGGCCTCGGCGCTCAGCTTTCGCAGGGTTTCGCGGGCCTTGGTCTTGATCTCTTCCCGGGCCTCGGCGACGTCACGGGTGGCCTGGGCCTTGACCGCTTCGACCCGTTGGTCGGCGGTCGCGGCGGCCGCCCGGTCCCGTTCGGCTTCCGCCTTGGCCTTGCGGGCTTCGGTCAGGGAGTCGCGGGCGGTGGCGAGAGCCTTGAGTTCGGCTTCACGGGAAGCGATCTCGGCCTCGCGTGCCTTTGACTCGCTGGCGGAGAGTTCCTTGGCCAGCGTTTCAATCCGCGAGTTGAGTTTGGCCGACGCCTCGCCGACCTGGCGCAGCTCGGGGGGCAGCCCGTTTCCGGAGCCTGCCTCTTCCGCAGACGGAGCTGAAGTGGTATCGCTCATCGCCTAAAAACTACTACGCAACCCCACGGATCGCCCGATCCGCGGTCAGGCAAGATCCTTTTTCAGGATCTTGCCCGTGGCGTTTCTGGGAAGTTCCGGCAGGAAGATCACGTCGCGGGGGGCCTTGTAGGAGGCGAGGTTGGCCTTCACGTACTTGCGGACGCCGTCTTCGTCGAGCGAATCGGGCGTTTTCAGCACCACGTACGCCCGGAGCGCCTGGCCGAACTTCTCGTCATCGACTCCGATCACGGCCGACTCGACCACCTGGTCGTGACCGGAGATCAGGTCTTCGACCTCGGCGGGGTACACGTTCTCCCCGCCGGAGATGATCATCTCGTCGTCGCGGCCGTCGATGTAGAGCCGGCCGTCTTCGTCGAAGTGGCCGACGTCGCCGCTTGAGAGGTAGCCGTCAAGGTTCTCCTTGTTGCCCCCTCCGGTGTAGCCGTCGAAGGTCATTTCATTGCGGATGAAGATCCGCCCGGTCTCCCCGTGAGGGACCTCGTCGCCGAACTCGTCGACCAGCCGGACGCTGGTCCCGTACGGCGGCCGGCCTGCCGTGGCCGGGTCATGGCGCAGATCCTCGGGGGTGGCGATCGAACCCATCGCGACCTCGGTCGAACCGTAGAAGTTGTAGATGTTGTCGCCGTAGCGATCCATCCAGGCGGTCGCCAGACCACCCGGCAGGGCCGACCCGGAAAGCGTCACGATCCCCAGCTTGCTCGCCTTGAAGTGCTTGCTGGTCTCGGCGTCCAGTTCGAGGATGCGCTGGAGCATGACCGGCACCGCGACCAGCGCGTCGGCGTCGTATTCGTCCACCAGCTCCATCGTCCGTGCCGGGTTGAAGCGCCGCTGGAGGACGAGCCGGGCCCCGACCGAAGTGCCGATGATCGAGTTGAGATAGCCCCAGGAATGAAACAGGGGCGCTGCCATCACGATCGTCTCTCCGGAGAAGTGCGGGATCCGGTCGAGCATGCCGACCATCACCGAAAGACCGCTCGGGGCGGGCCGCTGGGCGCCTTTGGGAGTGCCCGTGGTGCCGGAAGTCAGGATGACGTTGCGACCCTTTTCGCTCGGCCAGGGCAGCTCGCCGTCGTCATTCCCGGCGATCAGGTCCTCGAGGCTGGGCAGGCCCGAGGTGCCCGGTTCATCCTCGAACCCGCAGACCCGGCCGATGCCTCCCGGAACGCCAGAGAGCAGCTCCTCGAACTCCTGGTCCAGGACCACGGCTTTGGCGCCTTCGCGTTCGATCACGTCGGAAAGTTGCGGGCCCGAGAACATGGTGTTGAGCAGGATCACGTTGGCACCGAGCTTCCAGCCGGCCAGGTTGGTCTCGACGAAGCCGCGGTGGTTTCGGCACATCACGGCCAGACCGTCGCCGGGGCCGATTCCGAGCCCGGCGAAGGCGTGAGCGAGGGCGTTGCTTCGCCGGTGAACTTCGGCGAAAGTCAGGGAGCCGCGTTCATCCTCCAGATAGACCCGGTCCCCGTTCTTGACGGCGGCGACGCGAATCGCGGTCGCGGGAGTCGTCCCGCCCCGGATCAGGGCCGAGGCAGCAACCGGGAGCGCAGCCGGGCCGAGCCCGCCGACCACCCCGGCCTTGTGCAGGGTGCGGATTTCAAATGCCTTGTTGGCGACGGCCTGGGCGGCCGACTTGACCGGGTTCATCGAGGAATGACTCTACTTGAGGATCAGTCGAGATTGACGGCGGCAACAGCCATGCAGGCGATCCCTTCGCCCCGGCCGATCCACCCCATCTGCTCATTCGTGGTTGCCTTGACGCTTACCCGGCTCCCCGTTATTTCAGACAACCTTGCGACCATGGCCGGACGGTGGGGGCCCAGCTTTGGCTGCTCGCAGATCAAGGTGGCATCGACGTTTGTGATCGGCCCCCGCAGCATCCCGATTACCGTGCTGAGCAGGCTGATCGAGTCGGCGCCTTCCCAGGCCGGATCGGTATCAGGGAAGACCTCGCCGATGTCACCGAGCCCGGCGGCACCGAGGACAGCGTCAATGATCGCGTGGGTCAGAACGTCGGCGTCCGAGTGACCGCTCAGGCCCATCTCGTGAGGAACCTCCACCCCGCCGAGGATCAGCCTGCGGTCATCCGCGAAGCGGTGGGAGTCGTATCCGATGCCGACGCTGATTGCCATCAGCGGGGATAGTCGCAGGATCCGCAGTCGACGGGGCAGCTCATGCGCGGATGCGCAGCGGGGTTCCCGGCCGGACCCGCTTCTTCAGGGCGAGGATCACCTTGTTGTAGACCCGCAGGCAGCCGTGGCTGGCGCGAAGGCCGACCGACCAGGTTTCACTGGTGCCGTGCAGCCCGACGATCCCGCCTCGCGGCCAGTCGGTAATTGCCGCATAGGCGCTGGTCTCGAAGGCCCAGGGGCCGAGAAAGTCATCACCGGGGACGAAACCCGCGGTCAGGTAGAAGTGGCCGAGCGGGGTCGGTGCGTCGGGGGTGCCAACCGCAACCTTCGTTTTCATGACCATTCGTTTGTGGCGGTAGAGCCGCAGGCGCCGCTGACTGCGGTCGATCACGATCCGGAATGGCCCGGCGCTCCGCAGCAGACGAATCCGCGAACCCCTGACCCAGCCGGTGCGACCGTTCGGGCGGCCGGGGATCCTGACCTTGAGCCACTCGCCCTGGCCGGTTTCCCGCCGGTCAATCGCGAAGAAGACGGTGGGCCGGTAGTCGAAACGAAACGCCTTCATCACCGCCCTGACCGGGGCCTTCGATATCGGTCTCGCCCGCACCGCAATCCGGGGGGCTAGCGCCTCACCGACCGCCGGTAGCGCCACCTTCTCCGCGAAGGCTTCGGGGCGCGCTGCGCTGGCCGCTGCGGAGCCATCCCAGACGAGCAGCAGCGAAAGAGAAACCAGCACCCCGGTTACTACACCCCGCCGGACCATGGCTAACCGGTCAGCTGGTTACCGGCGCCGGCAGCGTCCAGGTCACTGGCCCCGATCCGGAACCGGCAACGCGTGGCATTGGGCGCGGTAACCACGAGGTAACCCTGACCGTTGGGACGGACCCTGAGGCGGGCCATGCCCTTGCCGTTGGTCCGAGCCGAGTCACCCGTGCCCTGACCCCTGGCGACCACGGTGATGCCGATGGCCGGACGGCCTTCGGGAGTCCGCAGACGGACGGTCAGCACCGTGGTCTTGTTGATGTCGATCGTCCGCGGGGTCACGTTCATCGCCCGGCAGGTTTCCTGGCGCTTCGGTGCGAGCACCGCCTTCTGGTGACTTTGCGGCACGCTCACCGTCCAGCGGGCCTCCGTACTGGTCGCCCGGGCGGTGAAGTGGACCTTGCCCTTGCCGTTAGTGGTCAGGATCCGCAGCTTGCCGCTGGCGCCACCCTTGCCGTTGCCCTTGATCCGGACCGGGAGCCCGATCGCCGGAGCTCCGGCTCTCGTCCGCAGGGTCGCCTTGACGATCGTCTTCTGGCCGACCCAGACGAAGGCCGGGTTCAGGGCCAGAGACCCGCCCTCGCAGATCGCGCCCTTCTTCGTGCGGACGGTGTCCTGATCATTGTCCGGGTTCGGGTCTCCCGGCAGGTGCACGTGGCCGGTGTTGCCGATCGGCCGGAAGAGCAGGTTTTCGCGGGCAACCACCCTGATCGTGATCAGGGGGAATGAATCACCGGGCTCGAGCACGTCGGAGCGGGTGCAGGTGACCTTCTGGCCGCTGATCGCGCAGCTCCAGCCGTTGCCGTAGGCGGCCTCCGGCCTGAGCACATCGGGAATGCGGTCGGTCACGGTGGTGGTGCCCCCGGTCGGCTGGTCACCGACGTTGGTCACCAGCAGGGTGTAGTTACGGTTCTTGCCCTCGGGGAAGTACGGGGGGCCGGTCTTCTCGATCGCCAGGTCGGTGTTTTCCGCCGGGTTGGTGGTGCAGGAATGGTTGTTGTCGCCGTCCGGGTCCGGGGTCGGGCTGGCCACGTCGGCGCAGTTCGTGTACTCCCCGCCTTCGAGCACGTTCACCGACACGTCGATCACCACGGTCTGGCCGGGGTCGAGATCACCGAGATCGCAGGAGAAGTCCTGTCCGGAACCGCTGCAGCTGCCGACCGGGGTCGTGGCGCCGGCATAGGTCAGGTTCTCCGGCAGCGTGTCGGTGACGGTCACTCCGCGGGCGACGCTGGGGCCGTGGTTGGTGACGGTCAGTTTGTAGCTGCCGGTCTGGCCGGCGAAGAGCGGCTCGTCGATCGACTTCCCGATCCCGACGTCGGCCGACTCGGTCGGGATCACGTCGTCTTCTGAATGGTTGTTGGCCGGGTTCGAATCGTCGATGTAGGGGTCGTCGACATCGGCCGGGTTGGTCAGGGTCTGGCCGACCGTGCCGGCCCCGACCGCCGTGGTCAGGTGGATCGTCACTTCGTCATCGACGTTCATCTGCCCGATCTGGCAATGCATGGTTCCCGCCGGGTTTTCCGCACAGGTCCCCTGGGAGGAAGTGGCGCTCACGTAGGTGAGCCCGGCCGGCAGGACGTCACTTACCTCGACGTCAGGCGAGACCTTGGGCCCGTTGTTCTTCACCACGAGGGTCCAGGTCGTGTTCGTGCCCGCCGTCGGGGCCGGGTCATCGGCGGTCTTGACGATCTGGATGTCGGTGACCGGAGTTTCGAGGGTCGCCGTGGCGTCATCGTCGTCCGTGTATGGCCCGTCTCCGGAGGCGGTAGCGCCGGAAGTGTCTTCCCCGATTGCCTCGGCCTCGTTCACATGCGGGTTGGTCAGCCCCGGATCGATCGCCGCTTCCGGCTCCGGGATCGCGTTGAAGGAGACAACGGCGTTCTGGACTCCGACCAGATTCGCGATGTTCGACCAGACCAGGACGTCACCGGTCGGGTTCTGGGTGATCGTCGGATTGACCTGGCCGCCCGGGGTCAGGGTGCCGGTGCCGGTGATCTGGGCCGAGTTCGGCACATAGGTCCAGTTCGGCGGCAGGGTGTCGGTCAGATCGACGCCGAGCAGGCTGCTGCCCGTGTTCGGATTGGTGATCAGGATCCGCCACGGGAAGGGCGTCTCGGTCTGGGCGTCACCGGTGTCGGGGAACTGCGGCAGCCCGGTCGTCTTGTCGAGGGTAACGGTCGGGACCAGCACCGTCATGGTCACGGTGTCGTTGTTGCCCTCGTACTCCCGGTAGTCGATGCCGGCGTTGTCCGGATCCTCGCGTTCCCCGGCCGAAACGCCCCAATAGGAAGGCAGCTCGGCGGTGTTCACTACCTGCTGCATGTTGTGCAGCTGGGCGGACGGCACCAGATCGGCCGTGTAGGTAAGGGTGACCGACTCGCCGGGATCGATCGGGCCGGGTATGAACCACTGGATCGGATCATTCGAATTGACGGGAAGGACCGGCACCTCGAAGACCGGCGAATGGTTGACCTGGATGTTGGTCAGCGCCGGGTCAGGCTGGTCGGTGACCGTCAGGTCATAGGCCGGGGAAGTCCCGTTGTTGGTGACCTTGATCGAGAACGTGTAGCTGTCACCGGGCTGCGTGGTCCGGGAATCGTCTTGGTCATCGTCACCGGAAACCGATTTGTCGAGTGCCAGGTCGGGCTCGACCACGGTCGTGGTGTGATCGTCATCGAGGCTCCGGTCGAAGGTGGAGGGATCCGGCGGAGAGGTCGGCGGCACCGTGACCTTGTCGGTCAGGTTGTAGAGCAGGGTCGCCGTGTTGACCAGGGCATCGCCGTCCAGCACAGGTCCGCCGGGCGGCACCTGGTACTGGTCGGCGACATGGGCCCTGTAGGTGAGGGCCACGACCCGGCTGTCGGGCGCCGCGGGCACGTCGCCAATCCACCAGCCGATCCGCTGGCCGGTCCCGTTCGGCACCACGCCCAGGGTGGAAATCGTGACCGGCCCGGAACATCCCTCGATGCATTCCTCGCTGACGTAATTGTCGAAGATCAGCCCGTTGGGAAGGTCATCCTCCACGGTTCCGTCGTAGTTGGTCAGGTTGGCGGCGATCGAAGCGAAGACGGTCACGGTCACGTGTTGGCCGATCGTCGCCTGGGCGGGAAGGCCGGTCTTGACGATCGCCGGGGAACTCACTTCGACCGGGACTTCGTCCGAAACCAGGTAGCCGGGTGCCGCGGTCGAAGAATCACGCTCCACGGTCGGGGTGCCGGGCATCGAGGTGGTTGCCGCCTGGGCGTGGTTGATCAGGAGGTCGGAACCGACGGCCGGGTTGTCGACCCTGGCCTGGTAGGTGATGTTCGTGATCGCACCGGGATTGATCGTCGGGATCGTCGGCCAGGTGATCGTGCGCGTCGCAAGGTTCCAGATGCCGCCATCCGGATTCACGGTGCCACCATCGGCGACCGGCACTCCGCCGTTGGCCGGCGTCAGACCGACCGGCACCTTGTCGGTCAGCACCGTGTTGTTGGCGGTCGAGACCCTAGCCGCCGAGCCGTTCGAAACCTGGATCGTGTAGTTGAGCAGATCGTTCGGACTCACCGGTCCGTCATCGTCGACTGTCTTGTCGATCGAGATCCGTGGCTCGACGATCGTGGTGTTGACCGACCCGGAGGCGCTGCGGTTGGTGCCGTTGGTGTCCTTCCAGCTCAGGGTTCCGGTATTCGGCATCGTGTACTGGGTCGAGTTGCCCTGGGCGTAGTTGGTCGGATAGACGTCCCGCACGATCGCCCCGAAAGTAAGGACGATCACGTCATCGCCGCTGTGTTCCGGGTTCGAATACGGGTTGGGGAAATCGACCTTTACGACGTTGCCGGTCTGGGTCAAAGTGAGCCCGGCCGTCGGCAGTGGCACCGGTCCGCCGCCCGTGCCGTTGTCCAGGGTGGCGCTGGCAGAAAGCGGAACCACGGTCATCCGGGAGCTCACGTTGTCAACCAGGGCGGTCGGCCCGTAGAGGCGTGTGCCCTGCGGAATCGTGGCGGTCACCGTGTAGTTGATTCGCTCACCGATCGTGGCCTGGGTGGTCGGACTGTTGCCCGGCTGGTTGATGTCGGTGACCCTGGTCTTGACGGTGGTTGAAGATTCGATCACCACGTTTGAGGGATCCTTGGCCGCGGGCGCGTTGGCGTTCGGATCCAGGGTCGGGTCGATGTTGTTTTCCGGCACCTGGACATAGGGGCCGGAACCACTGGAAGAAGCGAACTCGCGAACACCGGCAGTGTTGTTGAGCACGTCCCCGCCGCTCAAGCCATCAGGTATTTCAACGGTGTAAGTCAGGGTCAGGTTGCCGGTGGCGGGAACGGTCAGCCCCGACCATTCGATCCGGTTCTGCCCCGCGTTGCAGGTACCGCCGTTCGAGATCGAACCGGCGTCGACGTCGGCACAGGTGACCTGCGGCGGCAGGATGTCCCAGACCTGCGTGTTGATCGCGTTCACCGAGCCGTCGTTGGTCACGTCGACGCGATAGGTCACGTCATCGCCTCCGTCGACGACGGCCCCGTCAACGTTTGGAGGGTTGCCCGCCGGCGGCTGTCCGTTGACCTTGTAGACCCCCTTGAGGAGACTGATCTCGGGCTGGGACCTTTCGAAATCCTCTTCGTCCCGAAGCGGGAACGAGGTTCCGTCGGAGTTGGTGTAGACCGCCTTCATCAGGTTGCCTTCGATGTCACCGTCCACGGAATCGGTGCTGCGCTGGACCTTCGTTGCGAAGACCACGTCGAAGACCTTGCCGGGCTGGACTTCACCCCCGCCGTCGTTGAGGGCCCAGCGGAGGCCGGAGGTACCAAACAGGTCGGGCTGCGGGGGCGAGCCGGTGAAGATGCCGACCGTGTTGGAGGGCAGCGCCACGGTGCTGTTGAAGACATAGGTCGTGCCGGGCGGGATGTAATCGCCGACGAACACGTTGCTGGTCGTCAGGTTGTTCGGGAACGACATGGTCAGGCGCCAGCAGATGGTGTCACCCGGGCTGGCGACCGGGGTGATGCCGCTCGCGTAGTCGTTCAGGCTGCCGCAGTTTCCGTTGACGGTCGGGCTTACCTGCTTGTTGATGCTGGGCCCGGACCCGACCTGGGTCGCGTCCGAATCGTCATCGAGAACGGTGCCATCGGTGAAGTCGGTGTCGATCTTGTCCGGGCTCAGGTTCGGGCAGGGCGAGGGGGCACCGGGGGCACAGATGACCCAGGCGGCCCCGGCTATGTCTACGTCGTTCCGGCCGGTGTCGTTGGAGAGGACCGGGGTTGAATTCACGTAGTTCTGCTGGAAGTACTCGCGGGTCTTCGTCGGGAAGCTGATCGTCAGGTTGCTGTTCGGATTGATCGTCCCGAGTGCGGGAGCGGTGCTCGAATCCCAGGTGATCTGCCAGGTGCCGTTGGTCTGCTCGACCGCCGAGGTGTAGGGAACCGACGGGTTGTTGCCGGTCGGGTTGCACTCGGCGGTTGCCGGCGGCGGGGTGTGCTCGTAGTTGACCGGGCCCAGCGGGCAGTAGCCGTCGCCGAGCGTGTCGCTGACCTCGACATCCTCGAAGTAGCGGTACTCGCTGGTCGCGATCGCCAGCGACCAGGTGCTGATCTGGCCGACCGCCAGACCGGCCGGCGTGACCGACTTGACGATCCTGATGTCAACCGCCTGAACGGTGTGGTCCTCGGAGTCAGTGACCTCGGTCGGGCCGCCCGGGCCCTGATGGTCGGAGGTCACCTTCGCGTGGTTGGTCAGCCCCTGGAGGTGGGTGGTTTCGGGACCCGAATTGTTGTCGAGGTTGGAACCCTGCGTCCCGGTTACCGGAGGAACACCGTTGGTCCAGGTCATGGTGTTCTGCCGGATCGGCACTGCCGCCACGTACTGGATCCGGAGCTGGCCGGAAGGCCCCAGGTTGCCGAGGTTGTTCCAGACCACATGCGTGTAGACCCCGGCCGGCAAGCCTGAGGGGTTGAGCACCGTTTCGACGGTGTCGGGGACCACGCAATCCGGCGCGGCAGGAGCGTTGCCCGGGTTGATCGCGCCCGAGCCGGGGTACTCCTCCGCGCTGCCCGGGTTGGTCGGCGCGTCGGTCGTGTTGTCCTGGGTGCCACAACCGAGGAACTCGAGGCCGGCCGGCAGGTAATCCTCGACCTTCACGTTGTCGTCGGCATCGACCTCGTTGTTGGTGACGGTCAGCGTGTAGACGGTCTGGTGGTCGTGCAGACCCCGGAGCAGCTGCCCCTCCGGGGAGGGCTCGGACTTGTCGATCTCGATCGCCTTGATCAGCGTGTTGGCCGAAGCGGTCGCCGAGCCCGTGTACGAAGTCTCCTGAGGCAGGCCTGAACAGGTGGCGTTTCCGCCGCTCTGGGTCGGCTGGCCCTGGGCGTTGAACTTCGGCACGTAACGCGGGTCACAGTTCAGATAGCTGCCGGCCGTGTTCTGGTAGGTGTCGCCGATGTCGAAGACCGCCGGGCTGTTGGTGACCTGAAAAGTGAAGGTGAAGGTCGAATTGGGGGTGAGATCGGCGACGTTTGACCAGATCAGCGTGGTCTGCCCGGCAGCGGGGGCGTTCGCGATCACCTGTGGCTCGCCGGTGCTGGACGGTGAGGAACCGGGGACGTAACTGATCCCCGGCGGGAGAACGTCCCGAAAGCTGAGGTTGTAGCCGGTCGGCTGGCCGTTCGGGTTCGAGGCGGTAAGGGTGACGTTCGAGTTACCCCCGAGCAGAACGGATCCGCTGGTGGTCTTGGACATCGAGATGTTCGGGTAGCCGGCGGCCTCGGCCCGGGCCGGACCGAACATCATCAGGGCGCCGAGCAGGAGAGCCAGCGCGATCAGTATTCCCCGTGTCTTCTGATTCCCCGTCGTCATTTCGCCAGTGTTCCGTCCCTGATCTGTTTTTCTGAACAATCCGTTTCCTGAACGCCTCTATTTAGGGTTACCCAGCGGTGCCGTCGTCCGAACCCGGTCGCGGAAAGTCGCGATCTCGGTGATCCCGTGTTCGTTCAGGAAGTCGATCCCTTCCCCGTACCGGAAGCCGATCTGGTCCGGCTCATGGGCGTCCGACGAAAGCGCGAAGACGGCCCCCGCCTCGACGCACATCTCCATGAACGCCGGGGCAGGGTAGATCTCCTCCACCCCCTTGCGCAGGCCCGCGGTCGATACCTCGACGGCGATTCCGGTCTCCGCGATCGCTTCGATCGCCGGCTCGTACATGGTCCTCGGATCGACCGAGGGAAGGCGTCCGGCCCGGCCCCAGACCTTAACCAGGTCGGGATGGGCCAGGATGTCGAAGAGCCCGGAGCGGGCCGCGCTGGCGAGGGTCTCGAAGTAGCGGCGCCAGATTTCATCGGGATCCTGGCTGCCGTCCCAGATCGTGTAGTCCTCGGTGTCAAGCGAGTAGTCCCCGAGGAAGTGAACCGATCCGACCACGTAGTCGAAGGGGCGCGAGCCGAGCATCGACTCGAGCTTCTCCTCCGCCCCGACGATGAAATCACCCTCGATCCCGAGTTTGATCGGGCTGTCCCTGACCGCCTCGACGTACTGGTCGATGTCATCGATCGCCCATTCCTCCCAGAAGGGATGCCGCCAGACGGTCAAGGCCTCGGTGAAGCGGTACATGTGCTCGGCACAGCCGAGGTCGGTGACTCCGACCTGCCCCGCCGCTTCGAGGTAGCGCGCAATGTTTTCGGTCGTGAAGTGATCTTCCGCCCGGGCCGAGAGTTCGTCACCGCGCAGGTGGAGGTGATAGTCGGTTATCACTGGGTCGGTCATCGGCTTCTTTCGAGGAGGAGAGCGGCGAGTTCAAGGTCCGCGGGGACCGTGACCTTGATGTTGCCTGAAGGCGATTCGATCACGCCCACCGACCCCCCGACCGCCTCGACCAGCGAGGCGTCGTCGGTCGCCGCGGAAAGGTCCCCGGCCGCGATTGCCGCCTGGAGGTTCGGGATCCGGAAGACCTGTGGCGTCTGCACCGAGACCAGTTCGGAACGATCGAGGGTCTCGACCACGATGCCGTCCTCGCCGAGGCGTTTGACCGTGTCGGTCATCGGAGCCGCGGCGATCAGCGCGTGGAGCTCGGGGTCGGAGTCCAGGCCGATCACGGCGGCGTCGATCAGGGCCGGACTGACCAGCGGGCGGGCGGCATCGTGAACGACCACCATGCCGGGATCACCGTCCGCGGTGATCGCCGCCAGACCGTTGGCAACCGAGTGGGAACGGGTCTCGCCCCCCTCCACCGTGATGATTCCCGGTTCCTCGAACTGGCCCGCCTGACCGGGCGGGACCGCAACGAAGATCCGGTCGATGCGGGTCGCCCGGCGAAATGCGTCGACCGACCACGCATAGAGCGGACGGCCGGACAGCTCGACCAGGGCTTTGGGCCCGCCGGCTCCGAGCCTTTGCCCGGAGCCGGCGGCCACGATCAATGCCGGCACCCCCATCTCGGGGACCGTTCAGGCCGGCGGCCTAGGCCGCGGCGGCTGCCACCGAGGCTTCGTAGCGCTCTTCGAGCAGGCCGTCGAGGTAGCTTTCGGCTCCCTCTTCGTCCTTGTCGAGTGCGTACATGAACTCGGAGGCGAGGATCTTCTTGGCCCGGGTGTACATCTGCTTCTCACCGGTCGAGAGGCCCTTCTCCATCTCGCGAAGCGCGAGGTTGCGTACCACCTCGGCCAGCTCGAAGACGTCACCCGTCTTGATCTTTTCCTTGTTGTACTTGAACCGGCGGTTCCAGTTCTTCGGCATGTCGGAAACCTCGTCCGACAGCACCGAAATGACCTTCTTGATTTCGTCCTCGTCGATCACCCGGCGCAGCCCGGCTTCGCCGGCCTTCGCGGTCGGGACCTTGACGGTCAGGTCGTTGTGCAGGATCTTGATCGTCAGGTACTCGCGGGTCTCGCCCATGAGTTCGGCATCGGCCTTCTTCAGAACAACGCCTGCTCCGTGGTGCGGATAGACGACCTTGTCGCCTTCCTCGAAATCGCACACGTACGGAGTCAGATCGAGATCTTCATCGGTCACTTCTTCGCCGTTCACTGCCTCTGAATCGGAAATCAGATGCTCCTTTGTCTCTTAGCTGACGACTGAATGCGTCGTCATGTGTTCAAAAACCGGTCTGCCATCACGGACTCCTGAAGCCTCCGCACTCCTTCGCGGATCTCCTTGGCCCGGGCCGGGCCAACGCCGTCGACGGCGGCAAGTTCCTCGTCGCTGGCCGCGAGCGCGGCTTCGACGCTGCCAAAGTTCATGACGATCTTCTGGACCACGAGCCGCGGCAGGCGCGGAACGTGGCCGAGCATCCTGTAGCCGCGCGGTTCGGTGGCCAGGTCAAGCGTGTTGACCTTGCGGTCATAGCCGAGCAGTTCGGCCAGGCGGCCGAAGTCGAGCACGTCCTGATGCGGCAGGGCGGCCAGTTCCTCGAGCATGAACTGGACGTTCTCCTCGGTGTCCTCAACCGCGTAATCGCGCATCAGTGCGAGCCGCTCCGAAGCAACCCCGACCATGGTCTCCTCGAGCTGCATTTCGATCAGCCTGCCTTCGGTGCCGAGCTCGATCACGTATCGCTCGACCTCGGTCGCCATCCGGGAAACCAGCTCCGAGCGCTGCAGCACCATCAGTGCGTCGTAGAGGACGGCGCCGCCGACGAATTCGGCCCGGGTCAGGCGGCTCGAGAGCTCGTCGAGCCGGGTCCGGTACTTGGTCAGCGTGGCGAGGGCCTGATTGGACTTGGCCAGCACCGCGGGAATGTCCTGAAGGATGTACTTGACCCCTTCGAGATAGAGCGAGACCACTTCCCGCCGTTCCGAGATCGCGATGACCAGGGCATCGACCTGCTTCGAGATCCGTTCGGCGGTGCGATGGCGGGTGCCGGTCTCCGAGGAGTGGATGGTCGGGTCGGGCATCATCTGGACGTTGGCCCAGGTGATCTTGCTGCCGTCGGCGTTGACCAGGATCGCCCCGTCCATCTTCGCCACCTGGTAGAGCATCGCCGGCGTGTAGTCGATGTCCAGCTTGATGCCACCGGAAAGCATGAAGGCGAAGTCCTCGGTTTCCCCGACCACGATCAGACCGCCGGTACGGGCGTGGAGGATGTTGTCGATCCCTTCCCTCAGCTCGGTGCCGGGGGCGACGGCGTCAATCGCGCGCAGCAGTCTGGGATCCTGACGTTCAGACAGATGTGCCAGATCACTCTCTACCGCTGGTGACATTCAGAGAATTATGCCAGATTCGGCTTTCTAATGCGGTCTGGCGTGGTTCCGGGCGCTCTTTTGCGGGGGTTGTGACCGGCCCTCAATCCGCTCCGGAAAGCCGAATTTAGCCTCGCCTGAAGATCAGGCTGCGGCGGCCCGGGAATCGGCTGAACTTCCGGAAAATGCGGCTTTCAGGGCCTGCTTCACGGTGGCGCAGGGAGCGAGCCCCGATAGCCGCTCTCCACCCCTTGGGCCGATCACCGGTTCGAGGCCGAATTTCGCTGCCTCGGCGACTCTGCGGTCGGCATGGGCGACGTACCTCAGGTCCCCGGTCAGGCCCAGTTCACCGAAACAGGCGAGCGGACGGCCATCAGGCCCGGAAAGGGTCTCGCCGCGCTGGGCCGAAGCGACCGCGAGCGCCACGGCGAGATCGGCCCCGGGCTCATCGATCCTCACCCCGCCGACCACGTTCACAAAGACGTCGGCCGTACCGAGACCCAGCCTCGCGTGCCGGGCCAGCACCGCAAGGATCATGCTGAGGCGGTTGCGGTCAATGCCGTTGACGACCCTTCGCGGAATCTCGAGTTCACTCGGGGAGACCAGAGCCTGCACCTCGACCAGCACCGGTCTGGTCCCTTCCATCGAGGCCAGAACCACCGACCCCTGGGCCCCGGTCGCTTCCTCGACGAAGCGGGCCGACGGATCCAGCACTTCGGTCAGGCCTCCCGAGCGCATCTCGAACACCCCGACCTCCGAGGTCGCCCCGAACCTGTTCTTAACCGCCCGCAGGGTGCGCCATGTACGTTCCCGTTCGCCCTCGAAGCGAAGCACGCAGTCGACCAGGTGTTCCAGCACCCTCGGCCCCGCCAGGCTGCCTTCCTTGGTCACGTGGCCGACCAGGATCACCGCCACTTCGAGCCGCTTGGCCTGCTCGGCGAGGGCGTTGGCCGCCTCCCTGACCTGCCCGACCGAACCGGGAGCGCCGCTCAATTCCGAACTGTGCATGGTCTGGATCGAATCGATCACGCAGACCGCCGGCCGCTCCGACTCGATCGTTCCCAGCACCACCTCCAGCGAGCTCTCGGCCAGCACCTTGACTTCCAGGGCCGCCGGCCCGAGCCGCTCGGCCCGCATCCGCACCTGCGCCGCCGATTCCTCACCGGAGACGTAAAGCGTTTCGATTCCCCCGGCCTGGAGGTTCGCCATCGCCATCCCGGTCAGGGTGCTCTTGCCGATTCCCGGCGAGCCGCCGAGCAGCACCAGTGACCCCGGAACCAGCCCGCCGCCCAGGACCCGGTCGAACTCGCCGATCCCGGTCGGGAACCGTTCGACCCGGGAAGCCCGTACATCCTTCAGCGGCAGTACCTGGCCGGCGGCGCCGGCCGCGAGGGCCCGGCCGTTGCCGGACTTGCCGCCGGGGGCCTTCGCTGCCGGCCTGGGCGCGGCCTGCTCGACCAGCGTGTTCCATTCCCGGCAATCCGGGCATTGGCCGGTCCAGGCCATCGCCACGTGACCGCAGCTCTGACAGACATGTTGTGAACGGATCCTGGCCACCTGATGAGAGTAAGGACGGGAGAGGACGCTTTCGCCCCCCGGGACAAGCCGAAACTCAGCTCAAGGCAACATCTGCGGCAAATCCGCAGGTTCTCCGGCGAGACGCATCAATATCCTTCGGACCATGTTCTGGACCGTCCTGTTGTTCCTCCACGTAGTCGCCATGGCTTTCTTCCTCGGCGGGCAGATCATGCTGGCCTTCACCGTCGTGCCGGTGATGCGGGCCGAACCGGCCCAGCCCGAGCGGATCAAGCAGATCGCGCAGCGCTTCGGGGTCGGTTCCCTGATCGCGCTCGGCGTGCTGCTGATCACCGGCATGATGATGGCCTCCCATTTCCAGCTCTGGGACTACGGGCCTTTCCAGGTCAAGATGACCCTGGTCATCGCCACCATCGTCGCGGTCCTGATCCACACCCTGCGCGGTAACAGCCACGTGCTGATGGGAATCACCTTCCTGCTGACCCTCGCGACGGTCTACGCCGGAGTGAACCTGACCCACTGATTTCCCCCGGACCGGATCGAGAAGGCCAAAGTGAGCGCTATGTGGCCACTTTTGCCTTCTCGGTGACAACCGGGCGGGATCGACGGGTTGATAGCTTCACGGGTCCATGAGCACCTCTGAAGACCTTTCCCCTCAGGCACCTGGCGGTGCCCGCGAAATCCGCTTCCTCAACATCATCGCCGGGGTCGCGATCCTCGACTTCCTGCTGCTGATCCCGCTGGTCTGGGCCTCGCGCTGGTTCGCCGACAAGCACGACATCGTCTCGGTGCTCGGGCCGATCCACGGCTTCTTCTTCGTGGTCCTGATCGGGCTCTGCGCCTACGGGTCACTCGAGAAGTGGTGGGGCTGGTGGTTCCCGATCCTGACCCTGGTCACCGGCGGAGCGATCGGCTCCCTGATCGGTGACCTGGTCGTTCGGCGCCAGCTCAGGGAGAAGGCGGCAGCATGAGCGATTCCGACACCGCCCTGGCCGAAGTCACCTGGAACCTCGACGACCTGCTCGAAGGCGACCACGCCGACCCGGAGGCAGCGGTCACGGCGCTGCTCGACGAAGCGGAGAAGGCTTCGGAGAAGTTCGCAGCCGAGTACGAAGGCAAGGTCTCCGAGCTGGACGGTCCCGGCCTGATCGTCGCCATGACCAAACTGGCCGACATCTCCGACCGGGCCGGCCGGGCGCTCAACTACGCCCACCTGCGCTTCGCGGCCGACACCGCCGATCCGGCCAACGGGGCCCTGCTCCAGATGGGCTCGGAGCGGGCGACCCGGATCCAGACCCAGCTGCTCTTCTTCGACCTCGAGTGGGCCGCCCTCGATGACGAGGTGGCCGAAGCGCTGCTGGCCACACCGGGTCTCGAGTTCTGCGAGCACCACCTGAGAAACGAGCGCAAGTACCGCGACCATCTGCTGAGCGCCCCGGAAGAAAAGATCGTGACCGAACTCTCGGTCACGGGCGCCGGAGCCTGGTCCCGGCTCTTCGACGAGCTCACCTCGGCGATCCGGGTCAACCCGCCCGGCGGAGAGGAACCGGTCAGCCTCGACATCGCCCTTTCGGGGCTTCACAACCCCGACCGGGAAGTTCGCAAGGCGACGGCCGAGGCGGTGACCGAGTCGCTGGAACCCGGGCTAAGGACGCGGGCCTACGTCTTCAACACCCTGCTTCAGAACAAGGCGACCATGGACCGGCTGCGTGAGTATCCGCATTGGCTGGCCACACGCAACCTCAGCAACGAAGCTTCCGACGAATCGGTCCAGGCCCTGGTCCAGGCGGTGAAGGGCCGCTACGACCTCGCCCGTTCCTGGTACCGGACCAAGGCGAAACTGCTGGAAGTCGATCGTCTCGCCGACTACGACCGCATGGCGGCGATCGCCACCGATGACGTGACGATCGAGTGGGAGGAAGGCCGCCAGATCGTCCAGAGCGCCTTCGATTCGCTTGCCCCGCAGGCCGGTGAGGTCGTGGGACGCTTCTTCGAGGACCGCTGGATTGACGCGCCGCCGGCCCCGAGCAAGCGAGGCGGCGCCTTCTCGGCTTCGACGGTGCCTTCGGTTCATCCCTACGTGATGCTGAACTACACCGACCGGCGCCGGGACGTGCTCACGCTGGCCCACGAGCTCGGCCACGGCCTTCACCAAGCGCTGGCGGCAAAGCAGGGCATCTTCCACCAGGACACGCCGCTGACCGTGGCCGAAACTGCTTCGGTCTTCGCCGAGGAACTGGTCTTCGGCCGGTTGCTGGCGGCCGAGAAGGATCCGGCTTCCCGGCTCGGCCTGCTTTCCGAATCGGTCGAAGGCCAGATCGCGACGATCTTCCGGCAGATCGCCATGAACCAGTTCGAGGACGCGGTCCACACCGCCCGCCGCGAGGAAGGCGAGCTTTCGGTTGAGCGGTTCGGCGAGCTCTGGGCCGCGACCCAGGAGGATCTGCTCGGAGATTCCGTCGAAGTGACCGACGGCTACCGCTCCTGGTGGTCGTATGTGCCCCACTTCATCGGGTCCCCCGGTTACGTCTACGCCTACGCCTACGGCCAGCTGCTCGCGCTCTCGGTCTACCGCCTCTACGAGGAACAGGGCGAAGCGATCGTGCCCGGTTATCTGGAGATGCTGACCGCCGGCGGCTCCCGTTCCCCAGAGCAACTCGGGGCGCTGGTCGGGGTTGATCTCAGTGACCCCTCGTTCTGGGACAACGGATTGGATCTGGTGGCAGGACAGATCGACGCAGCGCAGGACGCAGCAGAAGAAGTGCTTCGGGCCCGAAGCCAGGGTTGATCGACATCTGACCCGTCTTTTGCACCGGCGCTCTTTCCGGCGGACCGGCCGAAGGGTGCGAAAACATTGGATCCGGGTAAAGGACGGTTACCCGGTTGACCGAAGGGCCAGGGATGCCAGAGCAATCGAGAAAACCGAGGGTTTCACAGGAAGCTCGGCGAGCCGAGGTCATCGACGCGGCCCTGATCGAGTTCGGGCGCTGCGGCTACGCCGGCACTTCAACCTCGATGATTGCCAACCGGGCCGGAATCCGCCAGCCGTACATCTACGCCCTGTTCGAGAACAAGCGGGCCCTCTTTCTCGCCTGTCACGAAGTCCTCAACGACCGGATCCGGGAAACTTTCCGGAACGCGGCCCTGCCCGAGGACAGTCCCTATGAACGAGTCCGGAAGATGGGACTCGCCTATCTCGGCCTGCTTCACGATGACGACCGGGTCCGCTGCCACCTCCAGGTCTTTGCCGCGGCCGGCAGCGACGACCTGAAGGAACCGATCCGGGAAGGGTTCAACCGGCTCTTTGAAGACGTGCTCGAGATGAGCGAGGCGAGCCGGCCCGAAGTGGCCCGCTTCTTCGCGACCGGCATGCTGCTCAACGCGATGGCTGCCCTGGACGAACCGTTCGAGATGATCCGCTATCTGGAAGTCACCCCGGAGGACGAACTTTGACCGGCCCTCACCCCAGACTCACGGCCCTGCTGGTCACCGGGATCCTGCTCTTCCCGGTCGCGGCCGGAGCGAAATACCAGAAGACCCAGCCGGTCGGGTGGGGTCCGCGAACCAGCAAGGCAGCCGCGAAGCTGGTCAAGCGCAACGGCTACGAGCCGCGCCCGATCAACTACCGGGACAATCACCGGGTACCAGGCGAAAAGCTGCTCCGCGCCTGGCGCAAGCGCAGCGACATGCCGTACAAGCGTTTCGTCGACGGCCGCTTCAAGGGCACGACCGACGAGATCATCCAGTGGGCCTCCCTCAAGTGGGGCATTGATACCGACACGATGCGCGCCGCCGCGGTGGTCGAATCCTGGTGGGACATGGACGTGCGCGGCGACAACGGAGATTCATTCGGCCTCTATCAGGTGCGCCGGCCCTACCACTGCTGGGGCAAATGCAAGATCGCCCGATACTTCACCGCCTTCAACGCCGACTACTACGGCGCGATCATCCGTTCCTACTACGACGGCAAGCAGACCTGGCTGAACACCGTTTCCGGCAACGGCAAGAAGTACCGGGCCGGGGATCTCGAGGGCAGCATGGGCGCCTGGTACTCGGGACGCTGGTGGGGCCCGCCGGAACGCCCGATCGAGCCATACCTCGAGAAGATCGCCCGGCAGAAGGCCGACCGGACCTGGCGCCACGCGGACTTCATCGCCTACCGGCAGCCCTAGGGCCTACCGGAAATGAACCTGCCACCCGCGGCAGGTTCCGAATCCGCCAGGGAGTTTTTGCCTAGCGGCCCTTGCGGCGAAGCTGAACCACGGCCTGCCGCACCACGGTGTTGTTCGAGCGCAGGACGAAGGTGACGGGAAGCTTGACGCCACGCTGGGCGCGCCAGGTCACCCGGATCCGGTAATTGAGATTTCTGGTCGCCCCGACCCCGAGCGTTCCCAGGTTGCGGCAGCGGTTGCCGGCCAGCTTCAGAGCCCGCTTGCGGAGGTTCACGCAAATCCTCGTGTTGTTCGACGATACCCCGCCCAGGTTCGAGGCCTTGACCCTGATCCGGACGACCTTGCCCTTGCGTCGGGCGGCGTGGCCGGGCTTTGCCGTGATCGAGTTCCGGGTCCGGTTGAGGCCGGTGCCGGTCAGGTTGGCGACCTCGTTTCCGCCGTCCGAGGTAACCGAAATCTGTGCGGTCTGGCTCGCGGTCGAACCGGGCGTGAAAGTCACCGTGAAGCGGCAATTGGTGTTGGGGGTCATTTCCCTGATGCAGTCGTCGGCTCCGCTCATCGCGTAACGATCGGCGTTGGCTCCGCCCAGGGTGATCCCGGTGACCGTGTTGGTGGTCTGCCCCGTGCTGCGGATCGAGATCGAGACGCTCCGCTTCGTACCGATGTCGGCATGGCCGAAGTTGAAGCTGTCCGGATCCACGCTGATCCCGGGGTCTTCGAAGGTCATCACCATGGCCGACCCGACCGGACCGGTGATTCCGGTGAAGGCGGCCAGTGTCTTGCCGCCGTCGGTCAGTACGTAACCCGGATCTTCGCTGTAGGTGAAGCCACCGGAGGGCGTCACCGGGTCATAGGAACTGTTCGAGAACCGGGTGAAATTGGTGGTGTTCTGCCCCGGCAGCGCTCCCAGCTCGACGCCACCCGCGATGCCGGTGTTATTCGAGTTGACGGCGATCGCCGGGGAGCCGACCGCGGTCGCTTCGGTGGTCGTGTTGGCCCAGCCCTGGCCGACCGGAAGCGGAACCCCGTTCAGCACGTTGATCATGATCCGCCAGGTCTCGACCCGCTGGCCGCCGCCGTCAAGGTCGTGGATCCAGGCGATGGCCGGCTGCCCGGTGAAGGACTCGGCCGCGACGACGCCACTGATCGGGTACGGGCTCAGATAGATGGTCGGTGAGGCGTTGGTGGCTGAAGCCGCCCCTCCCGTGCTGAGTGGCACCCCCTTGGCCGTACGCAGCCACTGGACCGACCAGTTGTAGAAGGTGTTGAAGGTGTTGAAATCGATCGTCTTCTTGTAACAGACCCAGAAGGCGTTCATGGCTCCGTCGGAGCCGTAGGCGATCTGAATGTCGAAGGGATCGGCACAGTCCGCCCCGCTCGCATTCGTGTACAGGAGGACGGTGGTGGTGACCGTGTCATTGGCCATGACGTCGGCGTTGGCGACCTGGCTGGTCGCCGCCGAGCCCTGGGGCCACATGACCCGGTAGAAGTATGGGTCGCCCGCCGTGGTCGGAGGGGCGGCGCCGACATCGGGCGGACCGGGCGCAGCCGAGGCGGCGGACAGGTTGTGAACCGTCCCGGAACTGCCGTCGGACGCGACCCTGACGGCCTGGACGACCGGCTCGGTGCCGTCAAAGCGGAGCCAGGCAAGACCGGCGGTGCCGTCGGCGCCGACGGCGATCGCGAGGTCGCTGGCATCCTGGCCGGCCGGCCCGTTGACCGACCGGTCGGTGACCGCCCCGACGGTGCCGTCGGCGGCGATCGAAACCGACTGGATGAAATCGGAAGTGCCGCTCTCGTTGGTCCATCCGACCACCGCCGAGCCGTCAGCCCGGCTGGCGATAACGGGATTGTTGGCGTTCTGGCCGACCGGAGAGAGGGTGACGATCGGACCCTGGGTGCCATCGATCTGGACTCGGGTGCCCTGGATCAGGTTGAAACCGCCCACGTCACGCTTCCAGACGACCCAGGAAGTGCCGTCGCTGCCACCGGCCACCGTGGTCTGGCTGACGCTGGTCCCGGGCCCGGAAACCGTGGCCGGCGAAGTCCAGCCGGCGCTCGCGAGCGAAGGCGAAGCCATCAGCAGGCAGGCAAAGGCGAAAGTCGCCAGCGCGCCCATAATCGATCCGGTTTTTGCACGGCCATACCGCAAGCGAACCCTCCGTCCCAGTTGCTGTCGGGTCAGTCTAGCTGTAGGAACACCGGAAACAATCAAGTGACGCGGTCGGTGAGGTGAGAAGCGGCGGAAGCGACGCTGCTCAGTCGGCAGCCGACTCGGCGGCGGGACCGTCGGCCACGTCAGGCTTGACCGCCGGAGGCTCGCTCGAGGGGGAATCGGTGGAACCGGCCCCGACACCGACCTTCTCCTGACCGTCTTCCTTCTTCTTGCGAGGCTTCCGCGGCTTGGTGATCTTCAGCTTGAGCGGCTTGTCGTCATCGTCGCCCGACTCGTCGCGGGTTACCGTGACCAGTGACCCGGCCACCGAATCGCCGCCGCCCGCCTTCAGCACCTCGTCGGCCAGCGGATCCTCGATGTAGCGCTGGATCGCCCGGCGGAGCGGTCGGGCGCCCATCGACGGGTCCCAGCCCTTGTCGGCGAGGAAGTCCTTGGCGCCGTTGTCGAGCTCGAGCATCAGCTCGTGCTCGGCCACCTGGTTCCTGACCCTTGCCAGCATCAGCTCGATGATCTCGCGCACTTCCTCGCGACTCAGCTTGTGGAAGACGATCACTTCGTCGATCCGGTTGAGGAACTCCGGCCGGAAGACCTTCCGGAGCTCGCTCATGATGCGACCCTTCATGTCGTCGTAGGTGATGCCGGTGTCGTCGGAGACCGTGAAGCCGATGCCCTGGTTGCGGGCGATCTCGGAAGCCCCGATGTTCGAGGTCATGATGATGATCGCGTTGCGGAAGTCCACGGTGCGGCCCTGCGAATCGGTCAGGCGGCCGTCTTCCAGGATCTGGAGCAGGATGTTGAAGACATCCGGGTGGGCCTTCTCGATCTCGTCGAGCAGCAGCACCGAGTACGGCTTGCGGCGCACGGCCTCGGTCAGCTGGCCGCCCTCGTCGTAGCCGACGTAGCCGGGGGGCGAGCCAACCAGACGGCTGACCGCATGCTTCTCCATGTACTCGGACATGTCGATCCGGACCATTGATTCCTCGTCGCCGAAGAGGAACTCGGCCAGGGTCCTCGCGAGCTCCGTCTTGCCGACGCCCGATGGGCCGAGGAAGACGAATGAGCCGGCCGGACGCTTCGGGTCCTTGATGCCGGCCCGCGAGCGACGGATCGCCTTCGAGACGGCTTCGATCGCGGCTTCCTGACCGATCACGCGCTTGTGCAGCTCGCTCTCCATCTGGATCAGCTTCTTGGTCTCGGCCTCGGTCAGCTTGAAGACCGGGATGCCGGTCCACATCGAGACGATGTCGGCGATCTCTTCCTCGCCGAGCACCGGGCGCTCGCCCTCCTCGCCTTCGGCCCACTCCTCTTCGAGCTGGCGCTTGCGGGTGGTGAGCTGGCGTTCGGTGTCACGCAGGTTGGCGGCCTTCTCGAATTCCTGGGCCTCGATCGCGGCTTCCTTCTCGCGCCGGGCGGTCTCGATCTCTTCTTCGAGATCGCGGTAGACCGGTGGAGCGGTCATCGACTTGATCCGCATCCGCGAGGCGGCTTCGTCAATCAGGTCGATCGCCTTGTCCGGCAGGAAACGGTCGGAGATGTAACGGTCGGCCAGCTCGGCCGCGGCTTCCAGGGCGTCATCGGAGATCTGGACCTTGTGGTGCTGCTCGTAGCGCTCGCGCAGGCCTTCGAGGATCTTCACGGTCTGTTCCGGGGTCGGCTGTTCGACCCGGATCTGCTGGAAGCGGCGCTCCAGGGCAGAGTCGCGTTCGAGGTACTTGCGGTACTCGTCGAGGGTGGTCGCGCCGATCGTCTGGATCTCGCCACGGGCCAGGGCCGGCTTGAGGATCGAGGCCGCGTCAATGGCGCCCTCGGCGGCGCCGGCACCGACCAGATTGTGGATCTCGTCGATGAAGAGGACGATGTCACCCCGGGAGGCGATTTCCTTCATCACTTTCTTGAGCCGTTCCTCGAACTCGCCGCGGTACTTGGAGCCGGCGACCAGTGCGGCCAGGTCCAGGGTGTAGATCTGCTTGCCGCGCAGCATCTCCGGGACCTCGCCCTTGATGATGCGGGCGGCCAGACCCTCGACCACGGCGGTCTTGCCGACCCCGGGCTCACCCAGCAGGACCGGGTTGTTCTTGGTGCGGCGGGAAAGGATCTGCATGATCCGCTCGATCTCGGTCTCGCGACCGACGACCGGATCCAGCTTGCCGTCCTCGGCCAGCTTGGTCAGGTTGCGGCCGAACTGGTCGAGCAGCTTCGAGGACTTCTTGCCGGAACCCTCGCCCTGGCTTGAGCCGGAGGAGGAACCGCTGCCACTCTGGCCGGGCCGGCGGCCGCCGGGGCCGGAAAGCATGCGGATGACCTCGTTGCGGATCTTGTCCGAGTCGGCGTCGAAGTCGAGCAGGATGCGGGCCGCGACACCTTCGTTCTCACGGACCAGTCCAAGCAGGATGTGCTCGGTGCCGATGTAGTTGTGGCCGAGGCTGAGCGCCTCGCGCAGGGCCAGCTCCAGCACCTTCTTCGCCCGCGGCGTGAAGGGGATCTGGCCGGATGTGACTTCTTCACCGGAGCCGACAATCCGGACCACCTGTGCCCGGACGCGCTCGACGGTGATTTCAAGTGATTCCAGGACCCGCGCGGCGAGACCTTCTTCCTCGCGAAGCAGCCCGAGCAGGATGTGCTCGGTGCCGATGTAGTTGTGCTTGAGCGTTCTCGCTTCTTCCTGAGCGAGGACGACTACCTGACGTGCGCGTTCTGTGAATCTCTCGAACAAGTTTCTTCTTCTACCTCAAACCTCGATGGTTGCCTGAGTATCGGTGATTGGTCGGTCGGTTTTTCTGGTCGGTCTTGCGAGTCGGCAAAGTGCCGGCTGCCCTATCCCTGTTTCAGTCGTGAAACACCTTGGGATCTGACCTCCGGTCTTGGGGGATCGAGCGAATAAGCCAGTATAACGAGGCGCCTCCTCGGGCTGGATCGGCAATGCGGGGTTGATCGGGGCATCTTGCGGCGTTATGGTCGGCTCATGAGGGAGCACAAGCGGGGAGTTGAGTTCCGGTGGCTGCCGATCCTTGCCGCGGCCCTGGTTTCCCTCGCGCTGGTGATCCCGATGCTGGCACCCACACCTTCCGGGGCCGCCTACCCGTCCAGCTTCCGGCGCCATCAGGAGCAGTACTGGGTCTGGTACGCCCCCCGGAGCTGGATCGCTTCCTCCGGCAAATACGACCTCAACATCAGCTCGGCGACCGGCACCCTCTGGAACAAATACGGATACAGCGCCGTCGTCTGTTACAACCCCGCCGCCTGGTTCAAGTACCTGCGCAACAACTACCGGGATACCGCCGGGGCCGGTTTCGGCATCTACTCGAAGCCGCTGAGCCGCACCCATTTCACGCGGATCGGCAGGATCAAGCAGTTGCCGAAGGCCAGGTACGGCCCCGCCTATTTCCGGCAGAAGCTGCTCTGGACCGGCCGCCGGAAGGGCAGCGGCCAGGTGATCAGGGGCGAGATGATCATGGACATCTTCGCGATCGACTCTTTCGGAAACTGCGCCCAGCGATTCCAGACCCGCGGCGCCCCGGCCCGTGGAAATGCGGCAAGCATCAGGCTGCTGCGCCTGGTTCAGTCGACGATCACCCAGCGAAACCTGTGAGGCAACGCTGCCGGTGAGGTTAGGCTTGCGAACATGAAGCGCTCGTCCGTCGTCACTTTCGCCCTTGCCCTTGCGACCGTTGCCGCGCTGCTGGCGCCGGCCTCCCCCGCCTCGGCCCGGGACGAGGTCCACCGCTGCACCAACTGGTCCTGGACCGGGCCGTCGAGTTGGGACGCGGTCTGCAGCAAGCAGGGCATCAGCATCTCCTCGCCGGACGGGCGCCGCGGAATCGACTGGGGCTTCAGCAACATCTTCTGTGTCCGCGCGAACAGTTACCGGCAGTCGGCGGCGAGATTCATCGCCAGCCAGCGCCAGAGCATCAACGGACTTCGCTTCGTGCGCAAGGGCCGGCTGCGCCAGGTTGGCCGGCTCTACTTCCGCCAGACCTTCATCGTCACGGCGGGCCGGGGACGGAACGCCGGCAAGGGCCAGCTGGTCTTCGATTACGCCGCCGCCGACAACACCGGCACCTACTGCTACCAGAGCTCCAAGCTCTTCATGGTTCCGCGTGGCGACTACCGGCGCGGCATCAGGCAGCTGATCCGGATCTACCATTCGGCCGGCTACTTCGGACCGGGCCTGCCCAAGGGCCCGAACGGCGAACCGGCCTGAGGGTCGGGGCCACGCCCCGCGGCCGGTCGATCAGTCCCGCATCGCCGGGAAGAGAACCACTTCCCGGAGGGAGCCGGCACCGGTCAGCATCATCACCAGGCGGTCGATGCCGAGCCCGACACCGCCGGTCGGCGGCATGCCCTGTTCCAGCGCCTCGATGAATGACTCGTCGAAGGGCTGGGCCTCTTCGTCGCCCCGGTCGATCTCGGCCGCCTGCTGTTCGAAGCGGCGCCGCTGCTCGTCCGGGTCGTTCAGCTCGGTGAACGAATTGGCGATCTCGACACCGCCGATGAAGGCCTCCCAGCGCTCGACCTTCCCCGGCTTGTCCCGGTGCTGCTTGGCGAAGGGAGAAAGCTCTTCCGGGTAATCGAGGATGAAGGTGGGTTCGACCAGCCGGGGCTCGACCCGTTTCGAGAAGACCGTGTCCACGAGCTTGCCCCAGCCGGCGGTCTCGTCTTCGTTGCCGATCGCCTCCGAAAGGGCATCCCGATCGGTCAGCTCGTCGATGTCAATCCCCGAATGCTCGAGGATCGCGTCGCGGAGGGTGACCCGGTGCCATGGCGCGGCGAGGCTGATCGTTCGGCCGTCCCGCTCGATCTCCGCCTTGCCGAGCACCTTTTCGGCGACCCCGGAGACCAGTTCCTCGAGCTCGGCCGCGGTGTCGCTGTAATCCGCGTAGGCCTCGTACCACTCGAGCATCGTGAACTCGGGGTTGTGCTTCATCGAGATGCCCTCGTTGCGGAAGTCCTTGCCCAGTTCATAGACCTTGTCGATGCCGCCGACCACGCAACGCTTGAGGTAGAGCTCGGTCGCGATGCGCAGAAAAAGCTGACGGTCGAGAGCGTTGTGATGGGTCACGAAAGGCCGGGCCAGGGCACCGCCGTAAAGCGGCTGGAGGACCGGTGTCTCGACCTCGAAGAATCCGTGGTCGTCGAGCCAGCGGCGGACCTCGCTCACGGTGCGGGCACGGACGCGGAAGATCTCGCGTGACTCTTCGTTGGCAATCAGGTCGAGTTCGCGGCGGCGATACCTGGTCTCGGTGTCCTCGAGCCCGTGGAACTTGTCCGGGGGCGGCCTGAGTGCCTTGGTCAGGACCTGCCAGGAGGTGACTTCAAGGGAAAGCTGCCCGCGGCGGGTAACGATCGCCCGGCCCTCGACCCCGACGAAGTCACCGAGGTCGAGGTCGTCGAGCAGCGCGTACTGATCTCCGAGCACGTCGGCCTTGGCGTGGAGCTGGATCTGTCCGGACGCGTCCCGCAGGTCGATGAAGGCCGCCTTGCCGTGGCCGCGACGGCCGCTGATCCGGCCGGCGACCCGGTGCACCGCTTCCGTTTCGACGCCGGCTTCGAGGCCTTCGTGGGCGGCGATTACCTCGCTGATCTCCTCACGAGGAGAAAACGAATGCGGGAAGGGATCCACCCCCGCGGCACGCAGGCGGTCCAGCTTCTCGCGACGCTCGGCGAGGATGCCGGCGAAACCCTCGACCTGGCCCTCTTCGGTCCCGGCCTCCTGGTTTTCGGCTTCGCTCATCGCCGGCCCTTTCCGGTCAGTTGATCAGGCGGCTTCGATCTTGGTGATCTTGAACTGCTTCTCCGGACCGCGCGGGGCCGGGATCTTGACGATCTGGTTGACCTTGCCACCGATCAGGGCGGCGCCGATCGGCGACTCGCTCGAAAGCTTGCCCTGGGCGAGGTCGGCCTCGGTCGAACCGACGATCTGGAACTTCTTCGAGTCACCCGAGTCCTGATCCTTGATGTGGACGATCGAGCCGAACGAGACTTCGCCCTTCTCGGCCGAACCCTCTTCCACGACAGTCGAGCGGCGCAGGCGCTCCTCGAGCTGGACGATCTGCGCTTCGAGCTGGGCCTGCTCGTTCTTGGCGTCGTCGTACTCGGCGTTCTCGGAAATGTCACCGAAGTCACGGGCTTCCTTGATCCGGTCGGCCACCTCGCGACGGCGTACCGTCGACAGATACTCGACCTCTTCTTCGAGCTTCTTCAGACCTTCGGGCGTGATTTCAGACTGGCGACTCACAGGTATCAACCTCTCTTGGGAAGGCCGGCAATCGAAGCCCGGCCCTGAAAATGACGAACGCCCTGAGCGGCACCAGGGGGTACCGGCAGGGCAGCGGACGGGCGATTATAACGAGGAGTTGCTCGTGGCCAGGGACTGGGTCAGGATCCGGGCAAAGCGGTCCGGATCCTCAACCTGCGGGTAATGCCCCAGTTCCGGCATGCGGACCACCGGGAGATCCGGCCTCATGTCAAGCAGGCCGTCGAGGATGTCGGGTACTGCAACCGGATCCTGCATGCCCCAGGCGAGGTGAAGATCGCCTTTCCATCGGGAAACCGCGCCGTGCCAGCGGTCGGCGTAGATCGCCCGTTCGTCCATGTACGAGACCAGTTTGTGACCGAGCCGGTTGCCGTCGTTGAAGGTCATCAGGCTCCAGTAATCGGTGGCGTCGGCATCGGTCAGCGGGTGGGCGCCGCCGAAGACCGAGGCGAACTGCCGCCGGAAGAAGGCCTCGTTCGAGAAGCGGGCGGCCAGCGGGCCAAGCGGGCCGCGCAGCAGCTTCTGGGCCAGGGTCGGGTTCGATCGTTCAACCAGGATCGAGCCGTTGAAGAGCAGCATCCCGGCCAGTTCGAAGCGCAGTTCATCGGCCAGGTCCCGGGCCAGCAGCTCGGTCGCGACCGAGGCCCCGAAGTCATGGGCGCAGATGAAGGCAGGTTTGCCGGCCCAGTGGCGGCAGATCAGTTCCTCGGTCAGGTCGGCCTGCCAGGAGAGCGTGTAGGAGTGGTCGCGCGGCTTGTCGGAAAGGCCGAAACCGAGAAAGTCGAAGGCGAGCAGGGCCCGGTCCGGCATCAGCTCGAACAGGTAGCGCCAGTCATAGGAACAGGTCGGGAAGCCGTGGAGCAGGACGACCAGCGGGCCTTCGCCGTCCTGGAAGCAGGCGTGGATCTGGCGGCCGCGAAACTCCTCGTCGGCGCCTTTGAGCCGCCAGGCCTCGACCCGGTCGGAGAGCCCGGCTCCGCTGGTCACAGGATCACCGGCTCTCCGTTGCGGATTCCGGCCACGATCTCGCGGGCCCGGTCGAGACCGGCGGTCTGGCAGAGCTCGTTGCGGACCCCCTTCGGCACGTCGAGCTGATCCAGGTACCAGGGGTAGAACTT